>NZ_JBFRDD010000036.1:0-84383 GCF_052113425.1 Cupriavidus sp. YAF13 | reverse complement strand
GGCCTGCGCCGGAGCGGCGGCGGCCGGCGCAGCAGCCGCAGCTACCGGCTCGGCCGCTGCCGGCGCTGCGGCCGGAGCCGGCGCATCCGCCGCTTCCACGACGATCTGGTCGCCATCGACGACGAAGCAGCATACCGCGATGATGTCGTCGGCGCTGCACTGGCTCGACAGCCACACGGTGAGATCGCCGCCCTCTTCCTTCTGGCCGGTGATCTCGCCCAGGTTGGCGAGTTCCTCGCGCAACAGCGCCTGGTCCGAGGGCGACACCTTGACCAGCGTCACCTTCAGGCCGCCGCCGGCGCTCGCAGGCGCCACGGCGGCCACGGTTGCCGCTGCGGCGACAGGCGCCGGGGCGGGCGCCGCTGCCGGCGTGCCGCCCGCAGCCTCGAGCGCCAGTTGCTGAAGAACGGCGCAGATGCGCGCCAGCGTTTCCGGATCGGGTTCCGTACCGTTACGGTAGGCGTTGAGCTGATCTTGCAACACGTCCTTGGTTTCCAGAAAAGTGTCGATGATGGTCCGGGACAACGCCAGTTCCCGCCGCCGCGTACGGTCAAGCAGGTTTTCCAGCAGGTGCGTGGTTTCGGTCAGGGCGGCGAAGCCGAACGTGGCCGCGCCACCCTTGATAGAGTGCGCCGCGCGAAAGATCGCGTTGAGCTCTTCCGCATCGGGGGATTCGAGATCCAGCCCGAGCAGCAGCTGCTCCATTTCCACGAGGAGCTCTTCCGCCTCCTCGAAAAAGGTCTGGTAGAACTGCGTGATATCGATATCGACAGACATAACCGTCCTGGCTCACTGAATTTTGCTGCGAAGCCCGCTGCCGGCATGGCAGGCGGTCTTCATTGAACTCTGCCCGGCTTGGCCGGGGCCGCGGCGGCGTTGCCCGGCGCAGCCGCAGCCGGGGCGGCCGAAGCGGCCGGCGCGACTGCGGTTGCGGGGGCGGAGGCGGCCGCCAGGCCTGCCTGCACTTCCTGGCCGGCTTCACCGGCCTTTGCTGCGATCGAAACCTCGGCGGCGCTGGCATTCTCAGCCTCGATCCGAGACTGCGCGCGCTGGTTCAGCACCACGATGCTGATGCGGCGATTCACCGGCGCGAGATCGTCCTTCTTGTCGAGCGGCATGGTCGCGGCCAGGCCGATCACGCGCAGCACCTTGCCCTCGTTCATGCCGCCGGCAATCAGCTCGCGCCGGGAGGCATTGGAGCGGTCCGAGGACAGCTCCCAGTTGCTATACGTGCGCTCGCCATTGGAATAGTTGGCGGAGTCGGTATGGCCGGACAGGCTGACCTTGTTGGGCATCTCGTTGAGCACCGGGCCGATCTCGCGCAGGATGCTGCGCATATACGGCTCGACCGCGGCGCTGCCGGTACGGAACATCGGCCGGTTCTGCGTATCCAGGATCTGGATACGCAAACCTTCGCTGGTGATATCGAGCAACAACTGGGGGCGGAACTGGCGCAGCACCGGGTTGTTCTCGATGATCTGCTCAAGGCGCTTCTTGAGCGAGCGCAGGCGCTCGGCTTCCTGGCGCTCCTTGGCCTTTTCGGTGGCGTCTTCGGGCGTCTTCCTGACTTCCGCGTCCTGGCGGGTCACGTCCGTGCCGCCGCCCGGGATCACGCTGGAAGACATGCTGCTCTTGTTGCCGCCCGCAATGGCCACTTTCAGCGGCGTGCGGAAATACTCTGCCAATTGCACCAGGTCCTTGGGCTGGGCAGCCTTCAGCAGCCAAAGCACAAGGAACAGCGCCATCATTGCCGTCATGAAGTCGGCGTAGGCGATCTTCCACGATCCGCCATGATGCCCGGCGCTGCTCTTCTTGATGCGTTTGACGACAATGGGGTGCGCACCGTGCTCACTGCTCATCGCTGTCGCTCCTCTTCGTCAGGTGATGCTCTTGACTTCGCGGACGTGGTCGTCCAGTTCGAGGAAGGATGGCCGCTCAGTCGAGTACAGCACCTTGCGGCCGAACTCCACCGCCACCAGCGGTGCATACCCATTGAGCGATGCCAGCAGCGTGACCTTGATGCACTCGTACATCTTCACGGTTTCGTCCACCTGGTGCTCGACCCGCGCCGCCAGCGGCGAGACAAAGCCGTAGGCGAGCAAGATGCCGAGGAAGGTGCCGACCATGGCGTGGGCAATCAGCGCGCCCAGTTCGGCCGGCGGCAGGTCTGCCGAGGCCAGCGCGTGCACCACGCCCATCACCGCGGCGACAATGCCGAAGGCGGGCAATCCGTCACCGATCCGGGTCAGCGCATGCGCCGGCACCTCGGCCTCGTGGCGGAAGGTCTCGATCTCGTGATCCATCAAGGTCTCGATCTCGAAGGCGTTCATATTGCCGTTGACCATCATGCGCAGGTAGTCCGTCAGGAACTCCATCATTCCCGGGTCGGCAAGGATGCGCGGATACTGGCTGAACACGCTGCTGGCCGCCGGATCCGCGATTTCCTTCTCGAGGAACAGGATGCCTTCGCGGCGGGCCTTGGACAGCAGGACATAGAGCAGCGCCATGACTTCCATGTACAGCGCCTTGCTGTACTTGCTGCTGCGAAACAGTGTCGGCAGCACGCGCATGGTGGCCTTGATAGCCTTGCCATTGTTGGAGCTGATGAACGCGCCGATCGCGGCGCCCCCAATGATGACAAGCTCTGCCGGTTGATAAAGCGCGCCCATATGGCCGCCGGTCATGGCGTATCCACCAAGCACCGCCACTATCACGACAACAAAGCCAATTACAACTAGCACGATTGATTCCCCGTCAGAAAAACACGCGTCAGGCACGCACAAGAGTCACCCCTCCAGCCAGGCGGATATACCGCCTGCCTTGGCAGGGCTCACCTGTCACGCAGGCTGCCATCGGATCTGAGACCTTGGGACTATCGGGCCTTGAAGCCTTGGGTCCTGAAGTCTGTCCGTCTTAAGACTTAACGACTGAAGACGGCAAGACTTGAAGACTTAGTGCCCTATCGACCCAAGGATTTCAGTCAGGCGACAGCTTGCGCTGGTGCGATGTCCTTCGAGAGCTTCTTGGCTTTGCCAGCACGCGAGGGCGGACGGCACAGGCTGCATACGAAATTCGCATGCGGCTCGTACGCGTGCGTCACGAAACGCCCGCCGCAGCAGGTGCAGCTGGAAAGCTGCAGCATGTTGCTCTCGAAAAACCGTACTAACGTCCAAGCACGGGTGAAACTTAAGACAATTTCGCTTTCGAGCAGCGATACGTGCTCCAGATAGAGCCGATAGGCTGCCACCACGCCGCGGATGCCAACCGTCTCGCCCTGCTGGACCATGAACTGATAGGCCGAGAAGAACAGCGAGGAATGGATGTTTGGCAACCAGGTGGTGAACCAGTCGGTCGAGAAGGGCAGCATGCCCTTGGGCGGCGAGGCGCCGCGCAGCTCCTTGTAGAGGCGGATCAGGCGATCGCGCGAGAGCGTGGTCTCGGCTTCGAGGACTTGCAGGCGCGCACCCAGGCCGATCAGCTCAATGGCGAGCTGGGTCTGGTTGGCATCCTGCAGGACGCTCTTGCGATTGGGGACGGGAGTGGCCGTGGTACTCCGGGCTGACGGGGCCTGCAGGAGCGCGGTCAATTGAGCGACTCCACGGGCTGCCGTGCGAGCAGGATCGCAGCATGGATCTGCTGCATATCATGGCTCTTGGCCGTATGGGTGAGCGTCGACAGCAAGGCATGGTCGTCGAACCGAAAACGGCATAGGACCATGTTTGATGCTGCCAGTTTGACAAGCTGGGCCGGTGTCAACTTGGCGAGAATGTCGGCAATTTCCTTGCTGACGCCAAGCCTGAACATGGCTTCCAGATGATTTTCGCGCACCAGGCGTTGCGCGAGCAGCAGATAGGCGAGATTGACCTCCCTGATCTCCTGGAGAACTTCACTGCTTTCCAATTTTTCCCCGCTACCAAAAGCCCTTCGACCGCTTGTCCGGCGCTTACCCGCAGCCGAAGGCTGAAGGCGACCAGATCGTTTGAGTGCGTGTTCGACGGGTACTGCGTACAACTACGGAACTGCGCTTGGTCAGACCTATCTGAAACGTTACAAATGTTACAGAGTGTAAGTGCGACTGACAGTGTTATATCGGCAATTTGAGCAGACTGCCAATCCCCTCTTACGTTGGGGTACAGCAATGTCGCATGAAACATACATGGGATTCGAAGTTTGTAACAGACATCTCCTTGTCATGTGATTTGCATCAAAACTGTTACGCGTATGTAACAGAAGAAAAGCTCTAAAATGGCGCGCCAGGTCATCCCTTCAGAGGGTGTACTAGTCGCATTCCTCTATTGACGGGCCGGACTCACTACACTAGGACCCTGCGCAGCCATGCAGCCACCCGTGCAAACAGGTCGTCGGGCTCTTCGTGGAACAGATGCGGGCAGGTTTGCTCCACCTGTTCCATCACACGCGCAGCTTCTTCGGCACTCACAGTGCCGTAGTCCATCGAAAGCCCCAGCAACGCACGCAGCTCTCCCAGCCGCGAGCGTGCCGTGCCGGGGGTGCGTTCAGTCTGCACCATGTACATGAGGTCGTAGACCCGGCGGCGCAGGCTTTCCGCGACGCGCCATGCCGGTGTCTGCATCTGCTCCTCAAGCGTGCGGATATCCACCGCCGAGGTAGCCAGCTGGGATGCCAGGGGATCGGTAAAGGCCAGGTCGGCCCCGGCGTCCTCCAGTATCTGCCGGGACCAGTCACGGGCGTGCGCAAGGCGTTCCTGGGGCGTCCACTCGTAGCGCACCGCCAGGCCATAGCCATAGCGCTGCGCGTCGCGCATCAGGGTCGCCATGGCATTGGGCAGCTGCTTGTTGAACACGCGCTTGGCCCAGGCGTACTCCCCACCCGAGAGCAGCCGCGTGACGGCACGCTCGGTCAGCGGGCCGTCATGGTGCAGCAGGCGCGCCCGCAGGAAGTCATCGAAGCCGGGTGGCGTGAACTCGTTGTCCAGCCCGGTCGAGAGCTTGACGAAGTGCTCGAACTCGGCGCGCAGCTTGGCCGCGGCTTCTTCGGGCAGCGCCAGGGTGATTTCAGTAGTCATGATGTGCAGGTCCGGCTATGCCGCTGACGGCGGGAGCACCTTGTTCGCCGTCAGAAAGCGCTCCAATCGCCGCTTTCCGAGGTGGCCAGAGCCGCGGGACGCGCGGCGCGCGCCGTAACCGGCGCAGGCGCTTCACGTCCGCCCTCGCGCTCAGCCTTGTCCACCGGTGCGGGCTCGGCGTGACCGGACTCTTCGTGGCGGGCGGCCGGCGCCGACGGCTCCATGCGCTTGGGCTTGGCCTTGGGCGCAGCGATCACCTTGGGCTGCGGCGCTTGCGCGCGGGAGCCGGCGAAGGCATCCGTTTCGGCCAGGCGGAAGCTGGCTACCGAGGATTGCAGGCGCGTAGCCTGGTCTTCCAGCGAACCGGCGGCAGCCGCGGCCTGCTCGACCAGCGCCGCGTTCTGCTGCGTCACCTCGTCCATTTGCGCCACGGCCTTGTTGACCTGCTCGATGCCCGAGCTCTGCTCGGCGGACGCCGCGCTGATCTCGCCCATGATGTCCGTCACGCGCTTGACCGCCTGCACGATCTCGCCCATGGTGTGCCCGGCCTGGCCCACCAGCGTCGAGCCGTTGTCCACCCGCGCCACCGTGTCGCCGATCAGGCCCTTGATTTCCTTGGCCGCGTTCGCGCTGCGCTGCGCCAGGCTGCGCACCTCGCCTGCCACCACGGCAAAGCCCCGGCCCTGCTCGCCGGCGCGCGCGGCTTCCACTGCCGCGTTCAGTGCCAGGATATTGGTCTGGAAGGCGATGCCTTCGATCACGCCGATGATGTCGACGATCTTCTTGGAGGCATCGTTGATCTCGTCCATGGTCTTCACCACGCGGCCCACCACTTCGCCACCCTTGACCGCGGTCTCGGAGGCGTTGGCAGCCAGGCCGCTGGCCTGGCGCGCGTTGTCCGCGTTCTGGCGCACCGTGCTGGTCAGCTCCTCCATGCTCGATGCGGTTTCCTCCAGCGAGGCTGCCTGCTGCTCGGTGCGCTGCGACAGGTCGCTGTTGCCCGCGGCGATCTCACGCGAGGCGGATGCGATCGATTCCGCGGAATCCTTGAAGTCGCGCACCATGGCCGAGAGTTGCTGCTGCATCTGCTTCATGGCGTGCAGCAGGCTGCCCTTGTCGCCCGCACGCAGCTTCACGTCGGCCGAAAAATCGCCCTCGGCGATACGCGAGGCGATGGCCACCGCGTAGCCCGGCTCGCCGCCCAGCTGGCGCGACAGCGTACGGGCCAGGAGCGCGCCCAGCAGCACAGAGACCGCCAGGCCACCCAGCACCAGGCCCAGCATCCACAGGCGGGAGCTTTCGTAGACGCCACGCGCCTCGTCCATGTTGCCCAGCGCGCGATCGTCGCGGCGCTTGACCATCTTTGCCATCACGTCTTCGAGCGCGCGGCTATCCTTGATCAGGTCGGCGCTTTCGCTAAAGACCTGGCTTTCAAACTGCGAGGTATCGAGCGGCTGCTTGCTGACGAGCGCCACATACTTGCCCAGGCGCTCACGGTAGGCCGGCAGCAGGGCGTCGAAYTGCTTGACGAGGGCAATCCCCTCGGACTGGCTGAACGCCGGGCGCGCACGCTTCACGCTCTCGTCCAGCAGGACCAGCGACTTTTCGATCTGCTCTTTCTCGGCGGCGCGCTCGCCCATGGTCGAAGCCGACAGCAGCGCAATCTGCGCGCGGCTGGCATAGAGCAGGTCGATGTTGCCGCTCTGCACCGCCTTGAGCGCCTGCAGGTCGCCGTGATAAATCCTGCTGGTCCAGTCCGTCATGCGTCCCATATTGATGACGCCCAGCAGACCCATCACCGCGCCGATAAGCGACACGACCAGAAAGCCAACGACCAGCTTGGTCGTGACGCGGAGCTGATTGAACCATTGCATGCAGACTACCTCTTTTTTCTGAATGACTTGACCGGGGGCCTCATCTGTCCGCTGCCGGCGGGTTGCCGGCGGTGCGCACGACAGGCGCTACTTCTTCTTTTTTTTGAACATGCTTTCAGGCTGATTGCCTCGACACTGCTTGATCTCTTTCACTTTTCAGGCTTGCGCCAGATGCTGCGCGTCGCCTTGGCGCGCGCGCGCGGGCCGTGCTTCAGGGCGCAAGCTGACGCGGAAGGTGGCCACCGCATCGCGCAGGCGCCCGGCCTGGTCTTCCAGCGCACCGGCCGCGGCCGCGGCCTGCTCCACCAGTGCCGCGTTCTGCTGCGTCACCTCGTCCATCTGGGCCACGGCCTTGTTGACCTGCTCGATGCCCGAGCTCTGCTCGGCGGACGCCGCGCTGATCTCGCCCATGATGTCCGTCACGCTCTTGACCGCCTGCACGATCTCGCCCATGGTCAGTCCGGCCTGGCCCACCAGCGCCGAGCCGTTGTCCACCCGTGCCACCGTGTCGCCGATCAGGCCCTTGATTTCCTTGGCCGCGTTCGCGCTGCGCTGTGCCAGCCCGCGCACCTCGCCGGCCACCACGGCGAAGCCCCGGCCTTGTTCGCCGGCGCGCGCGGCTTCCACTGCCGCGTTCAGTGCCAGGATATTGGTCTGGAAGGCAATGCCTTCGATCACGCCGATGATGTCGACGATCTTCTTCGATGCACCATTGATGTCGTCCATGGTCTGCACCACGCGGCCCACGACTTCGCCGCCCTTGACGGCGATCTCGGAGGCGTTGGCCGCCAGGCCGCTGGCCTGGCGCGCGTTGTCCGCGTTCTGGCGCACCGTGCTGGTCAGCTCCTCCATGCTCGATGCGGTTTCCTCCAGCGAGGCCGCCTGCTGTTCGGTGCGCTGCGACAGGTCGCTGTTGCCCGCGGCCACCTGCCGCGTGGCCGTGGAAATGCTCGCCATGCCCTCCTGGATCTCGCCCACCACCGACAGCAAGCTGCGCTGCATCGTGCGCATGGCACGCGCCAGCGCCCCCACCTCGTCGCTTGCGCGGTAGTCCAGGCGCGTGGTGAGATCGCCCGCGCCCATGCGCAAGGCAAAGTCGAGCATGTCCTGCACCGGCCGGTTCACGCGTGCCAGCAGCAGCGTGCCGCCGATAAAGGATGACGCGACCGCCAGCCCGAAGCCGCCCCACAGCCAGGGCCGCAACTGGCTCATGGCTTCTGCCCCGGCCAGCACCTCGAAGGCCAGCAGCGCCGCGAGGAACCACACCAGGCCCGCCGCCTGCGACAGCAGGATGCGCCGCTTGAGCGTGATCTTGCCCAGGCGTGCCGGCAGCCCCGCCAGACCCCGGCGCACCACGGCACCGTCGCGCACGGCCAGGCCCGAGCCACCGTTCTCGCGCAGGCGTGCGTAGGCGGCGTCTGCTGCCTCGACCTGCCCGCGCTGCGGCATCGAACGCACCGAGGTGTAGCCCACCAGCTGGCCATCGACGACCGTCGGCGTCACCGTGGCACTGACCCAGTAGAAATCACCGTCCTTGCGGCGGTTCTTGACGATGCCCACCCACGAGCGTCCGGCCTGGATGGTCTTCCACAGGTCGGCGAATGCCGCCGGCGGCATGTCCGGATGGCGGACCAGGTTGTGCGCGGCGCCGAGCAATTCCTCCGCCGCGAATCCGCTGGCCTCGATAAAGGCGCGGTTGGCGAACGTGATGCGACCCTTCAGGTCCGTCCTGGAGATCAGGTAATCGTCTGCGGAGAGCTTGTACTCTCGGGAGGTAACGGGTTGATTATTTCGCATGGATGGAAGACTGCATGGATCGGACTCTCGCTACGTGCGGCCGCCTCAGGTGGCCGCGGCTGCCTCGATGGCCGCGAGTTCTTCGGTGTCTAGCAGTTTCTCGATGTCGACGAGGATCAGCATGCGGCTTTCCACCGAGCCGATGCCGCGGATGTAGTCCGTCTCGCCGGACAGCTGGGGCGCCTGCCGGATCTGGCCCGGGGCCAGCGTCAGCACGTCGGACACGCCGTCGACCACGATGCCGGTGGTGCGATCGTGCAGGTCGGCGATGATCACGACCGTGTACTGGTCGTAGTTGACCTTGTCCTGGCGAAACTTGATGCGCAGGTCGATGATCGGGACGATGATCCCGCGCAGGTTGACCACGCCCTTGAGATAGGCTGGCGCATTGGCAATCTGCGTGACGTTCTCATAGCCACGGATCTCCTGCACCTTGAGGATGTCGACGCCGTATTCCTCGCCGCCCAACCTGAACGCGAGGAACTCTTCCCCCGTGCCCTCTGTCTTGTTCCCGGCTTTCATTTGCTGGCTCCCGCTGCAATGACCGGCCATGCGGCGCTGCCAAAGCCGCAGCCGGCCGGCCCGCGGGCGGGCAGCCAGGCCGAGACTCAGCCTGCGACGAGGCACGAATATCGTTTACCTCTTAACGGCAGTCCTGGACGTGACTGAAGGGCAACAATGCCAATGCATTTACCCTACCTTGGAGGGGTCTAGCAGCGCATTCACGGCCTCCATCAGCTGATCCGGATCGAACGGCTTGGCCAGGAAGCCGGACGCGCCGGCCACGCGAGCCTGCTCGCGCACCTGGCTGTCGGCCTCGGTGCTCAGCATCAGCATCGGGATGGCGGCATAGGCAGGTTTCGCACGCAGCGTGCGGATCAAGGTCAGGCCGTCCGTTCCCGGCATCACCTGGTCGGTCACCAGCATGCCGAAGCTAGCGTCGAGGGCAAGCGCCAGCGCCTCGTCGCCGTCGGCGGCTTCGGACACGCCGTAGCCCCCGGCGCGCAGGCAGGCGCCGATCATGCGGCGCAAGGAGGGAGAATCATCGACGACTAGAATATGAGGCAAAGACATGGCGGCTCCGTTGACGGCACGATGGTGAGTCCACAAAGCCGGCGTTCTGGCACGGTGGACCGATGTTCCTGCGGACGGGGCTGCGGTGTGCGGCGATGCGCGACTGGCGTGGCCGGTGCAAACAACGCCCCTTTGGGGCATATCGGCAGCGGCGGCCGAATCCGTAGTACGGTTGCGTCGATCGGCGGCATTTGTGGCATTTGTTACCCCACGAGCATGGGGTGCATCTGGCGGCGGCGGGTGGGCATACTACGGCCTCGCCGTAAAATGGCCCGCGCACCGGCGGGCCATGGCACGCCTGCGCTACCCGCGACTGAGGCACTGCAATACCATCGGAACGTGATCATGTCGAACTTGCCAGGCCCGCAGTGGAGCAAACGGGATACCCCTGACCCGCGCCAACCCGACAAGCTCACCGTCTTCGTCCAGGGCGCCCCGGACGCATTGCTGGCGTCGCTGCCGGACTTTGGTGGATGCCTGCACTGGGTATCGCGGCGCCCGCGCCAGCCGGCCGATGCGCAGCTTGTGATCGTGGAGCGGCAGATCAACGCTACCACCGCCCAACGCCTGCGCTCCCTGCGCCATCCCGATCGCCTTGTGCTCACATTGCTGGTCGACGGCCTGCCACATGCCGCCACTGGCTGCGGGCCTATCGTGCCGACCACCGCCGAGGCGCTGCCGCGCACCCTGCAACTGCTGGCTTCGGTGCTGTTCGCGCCGGTGCTCAGCGAYGGGCCCATGCCTCTGAACTGGCGGGATGTGCTGACGGTGGCCAATCGCGACGCCATTGGCCTGCCCTTGCACCTGGACACCAGCAGCGAGGCCGGCATGTCGGATGAGCTGCTGATGCAGCTGGCGCGCTTTCATGGCCGCACGCGGATCGAGCCGGAGGCGCTGCTGGCGAGCATCTACCTGCCGCGCGGGCTGCCGTCGCTGGTTAGCTGCAGCCAGCAGTTGCGCCGGCTTGGGGCCGTTACAGGGCATCATTGCGAGACCCGCTTTGCCTTGCTGGTGCCCGAGAGCGGGCGGTTTACCCGGCTTTTGGCGCTGTTTCCGCCTGGAGGCGCGTTACCGGAGCCTTTCACGCCCAGAAAGTGAGGTTTGACGGCGAGGCGTCATTCTCCCGATCCGCTCGATTCGCCTCATGCGCCCGATAGCAAATTGGCAAACGTGACCGGGTCCAAGGGATGCGACAGCAAATACCCCTGCGCCTCGTCACACCCCATGCCTGCCAGGATATCCAGTTGCGAATGCGACTCCACGCCTTCCGCCACCACCCGCATCTTCAGTTCGTGCGCCAGCGCCACCATCGACCCGACAATGGCCCTGCCCTGCGCATCGACATCCAGCCCGCCAATCAAGGTCCGATCGATCTTCAACGTCCCGACCCGCAAGCGCTTGAGATAACCGAGGCTTGAATAGCCACTGCCAAAGTCGTCCAGCGCCACGTGGATGCCCAGCGCCTGCAGCTCCAGCAGCGTCTCCAGCGATTGGGCGATGTCCTTCATCGCCGCGGTCTCGGTGATCTCGAGCGTGACAGCCGATGGCGGGATGTCATGCTGGTGGATCTGCTCGAGCAGGTACTGCGGGAAGTCGCGGCTGGCGAAGCGCAAGCCGGACACGTTGATGGCCACCGGCACCACCGGGATGCCGTCGTCCTGCCACTGGCGTATCTGCCGGCAGACCGTGGCGATCACCCAGTCGTCGAGCTTGTCGATCTGCCCGGACTGCTCCGCCACCGTGATGAACTCGGCGGGATTGACCTGCCCCAGGGTCGGATGGCGCCAGCGGCATAGGGCCTCGGCGCCGATCACGGTACGCTGGTGCACGTCGAACTTCGGCTGGTACTGCAAGGCGAGGCCATCGTCCTGGATGGCCAGCCACAGGTCGCGGCGGATCACCCGCATGCGCCGGGCGCGTTCGCCGGCGGCCGAGTTGAATACGCGCACCTGGTTCGAGCCGCTCTCGCGCGCCTCGCTCAGGCTCACGCGTGCCGCCTGCATCAGGGCCTCGGAGGTTTGCGCATCGCGCGGGTAGATGGCGATGCCGATGTTCACGCCGATCTGCATCTGCAGGCCACGCGCGGCCACGAACTCCGCGAGCGAGCCCAGCAGGCGCGCGCCCAGCTCATTGGCGCGGCTCTGGTGCACCATCTCCGGCACGCCCACCGCGAACTCGTCGCGCGCCAGGCGCGCCAGGAAGTCGTGCGGCTCCAGCGCTGCCTGGGCCAGCGCCCCGGCATCCTGCGCCAGGATATCGTCGGCGCGCACTTCGAAGACCTCGTCGACCTCGCGAAAATCGGCGATATGCACCAGCAGCACAGCGCAGCTGGTCTCGGCCAGGCGCGCCTGGGCGATCGACTGGTCGAGCCAGCGCGCAAAGCCGGTGCGGTCCGGAAGGTCCGTGCTGACGCTGTACTCCCCGACCGTGCCATGCCCGCGCGCGGTCGCGCGCACGGTCAGGCGGCCCGGGATACGGCCACGGCGCCGCATCGGCACGGTCGGGCCGCCGCTGCCGGCGATGCCGCCGGTGCCGGGCGGATGGTCCTCGAACATCTCGTCCAGGGCATGGCTCTGCGGTCTGGCGAAATTGCCGCTGCTGGCCAGCCGCCATCCGGGCAGGCTGGCGCGGCGCAGGGCGAAGAGTCCCAGCGGCAGCAAAAGCAGCGCGCCCGCCGCCACCCAGGCCGGCGGCATGAACCTGCCGGGATTCAGGCAAAGGGCGGACGGGTGCGGGGCCTCTGCGCACAGGGAGCTCAGGCGCATGCCGGCAGCCACCACCACGCCGGCGCCGGCCAGCGTCATCGCCAGCGCTGCACCACGCAGTTGCACGTTGCGGCGCAGCCAGGGAACGGCAAGCGTGAGTGCGGCAGTCGCGGCGAGTGCCGCCGCGGTCTGCGACACGTCGTGCGTGACGCGCAGGCTGCCGGAACCCAGCGCGACCCATAACGGCAGGCCGACGGAAGCAGGGGAGAGCAGCAAGACCGCCCATTGCAGCGATCGGGCCGGCCCGCTAGGCAGCGCCCGGTCCGGCTTGGCTGCACGTATCCCCAACCCGACCGCGAGGCCGGATAGGGCAGCGAGCAGCAGAAGGCTAGCACTCATGTCAATAGGGAAGCTGCGCAAAAATTGGGGGCGATGGCGCGACGATCCAGGCGATGCGGGCGCAAAACCCGCATCATCGCATCACACGCGCTTCCCCGGTGATGAAAACGGCGGCAAACGTTCAACCATGGCTCAGAACGCGCTCCAGTCGTCGCCGCCAGCGTTGGCCGAAGCCATTGCCGGGACGGCCGGACGCGCTGCGCGTGCCTGGTGCAGGACCGGCGTGCGCGGGCTCGCCGGCAGGGCCGGCTTGCGCCCGGGCGAACGGCTCGCCGCGGCCTTGGCGGCCACGGGCACGCGCGTTGCCGGCGGCTGCGCTGCCATCACGTGGCTGCCCGAAAGACGGAACACCGACACCACGCCATTGAGCTTCTGCGCCTGCTCTTCCAGGGCGCCGGCTGCCGCCGCGGCCTCTTCCACCAGCGCGGCATTCTGCTGGGTGACCTGATCCATCTGCGTGACCGCCTGGTTGACCTGCTCGATGCCGCTGGTCTGTTCCTGCGTGGCCGCGCTGATCTCATTCATGATGTCGGTGACGCGCTTGACCGCATTGACGATCTCACCCATGGTCTGGCCGGCTTCGGCGACCAGCTTGGTGCCGCTTTCCACGCGCTGGCCGGATTCGCTGATCAGCGCCTCGATCTCCTTGGCGGCGGCGGCYGAGCGCTGCGCCAGGGTGCGCACCTCGCCTGCCACCACCGCGAAGCCGCGGCCTTGCTCGCCGGCGCGCGCGGCTTCCACCGCGGCGTTCAGCGCCAGGATGTTGGTCTGGAAGGCAATGCCTTCGATCACGGCAATGATCTCGACCACCTTGCGCGACGAGCCGTTGATCTCGTTCATCGTATCGACCACGCGGCCCACCACGTCGCCGCCCTTGAGCGCGATCTGCGAAGCGTCGCTGGCCAGCACGCCGGCCTGGCGCGCGTTGTCCGAATTCTGGCGCACGGCCGAAGTCAGCTCTTCCATGCTGGCAGCGGTCTCCTCCAGCGACGAGGCCTGCTCTTCGGTACGCTGCGACAAATCGAGATTGCCGGTGGCGATCTGCTGCGTGGCCGAGGCGATCGAGTCGGTGCCGCCGCGCACCTGCGAGACAATGTTCGACAGGCTTTCCTGCATGGCGACCAGTGCCTGCATCATGCGGCCCACCTCATTGCGCGACACATTGGTGATACGCGAGGTCAGGTCACCCGCGGCGATACGCTCGAAGACTGCCAGGGCTTCCTCCACCGGCCGGACGATGGCCCGCTGCAAGGTGGTTGTGCACAGCGCGGCCACCACCAGGCCAAAGGCGATCAGCAGGAAGCAGAGCACACGCACTTGCCGGAAGCCAGCCTGCGCGTCATTGAAATTGGACTCGCCAGTACGGTACTGGAATGCCTGCAGTGCCTCGTAGGCCGTTGCCATGCTGCGCTGCAGATCGGGCAAGTCCTTCTTGGCAATTTTGAGTGCCGCGTCCGCGTTGTTCTCCCTCAAGGCTTTTTGCACGGGCAGGATGCCCTTTTCCATGAAGTCCTGGCGCTTGCGGCCAAACTCGGTGGCCAGCGCCTTTTCTTCGGCGTCCTGCGGCAGCGCCAAGTATCGCTTCCAGGCCGCCTCGGCACTGTCGACGAATACCATGGAGCGGTCCACCACTGCCTTGGCATCATCGCCCTCTCCCGGCATGACGCCGCGATCGAGGGCCAGGCGCATGCGCGTCATGCCGAGCATGGCCTCGCCCAGCGCCTGCGACGAAGCCAGCTGGTTACCATAGGTTTCCTGAAGCGCGTCATTGCTGTGCGACATGCCATACAGGCCAACGCCGCCAACCAGCATCAGAAGAAGCGACAACATTGCCATTGCGCCGCGCAGCAGAGTTTTGATCTGGATATTGTTATGGAAAGACATGAAGCACCCGATACGGTAAGGAATGCGCGAGGCCTCCACCGGCCCCGGCCCGGCGGATCGACACCCCTGCGACCCGCTCAGGGCAGATAACGGCGGTGTCCCGCGATTCCTTGAGCCGGGTGCCGTGCCCGCCACGCCAGGCCGCTCACGGCGGGACGGCCGCGGCGCAGCGCCCTCGCCCTGTTCATTCGCGCTCTCCCGGCACTACCTGAAAACCCTCGCCCGTGGCAAAAAAGGCGCCGCCAGCCAGATAGTGTATCGAGCGGCACTCGGCATCCGGAAAATGCCATCTACCCTCTGAAAATGCAGCGGAGTCAGCCCACGCGGCCACCACTTCGGCGATGAACAGGTCGTGGCGGCCGGCAACGGCTGGCTCGGGAATGACGCGGCACTCCAGCCAGGCGAGGCAGCCGGCCACCAACGGCGCGGCGATTTCCGCCGCCGCGAACGTGGCCAGTCCCGCTGCGGCGAACTTGTCCTGCTCGCGGCCGGAACGCGAGCCCACTGCCAGCGTGGCGGCAGCCTGCCCACGCGTGGGTATGTTCAGAGCGAACTCACCGCAGGCATCCACCAGTTCGCGCGTGAGCGTGCTGGCGTCGATCACTACCGCGACTTTCGGTGGCTGGAAATCCAGCGGCATGGCCCAGGATGCCGCCATCACGTTGCGGCGGCCACCATGCGCGCTGGTGACCAGCGTCACCGGGCCGTGATTCAGCAGGCGATAGGCTTTTGCCAGTTCCACGGGGACGCGCCGGCAAGCGGCGCCGGCGTTAATCGAGTCATCAGGCATGGCGGATACGGATGAGGGTTCGCTCAAACTGGAGGCGGATCGGCATTGTTGCAGCAAAAGCACTTTATGACCCTCATCATTACAATGGGAAGGGTTATTGCGCAGCGCAAATGTAAAAAAAACGAATCTGCGCTACGCATGGATTTCGGCGAGCTGCCAAAGCGGGCATCACGCCGGAAAATCCGGCCCCATCGATGACCGGCGGCCTGCGCGGAAGTTCATTAATTAGATGGAGCAGATGATTTATCAGAATTCTCCCCATCGGGGTTAAAAGCGTTTGCAGGATCGCTTGCGGCCGTTATAATTCATCCGATTCATCATGCTCACCCAGTAAATCGAGGCTCGTAATGGCGACTTATCAGGAAATTGTTCAGAAAATCAGCGAACTTCAAAAGCAGGCCGAGGAAATCAAGGCCCGCGAGCAGGCTTCCGTCATCGCCGATATTCGCCAGAAAATCGACCAATATGGACTGACCGCGGATGACCTGGGCTTCGGCACCAAGCCTGCCGCCAGCAAGAAGGCCACCCGCAAGGTACCGGTTCGCTATCGCGACAGCGCAGGCAATACCTGGACCGGCCGCGGCAAGCGTCCGGGCTGGCTGACCCAGGCCCTGGCCGCGGGCAAGACCATCGAAGACTTCCTGATTCGCTAAAGTCGGGCGCGACGCCGGGCATGGCGGCCGACTCTGCCGCATGCCCGCAGGAACCCTGAAGACGGCCGGGCATTTGCCCGGCCGTCTTCATTTCCTTCTACCCCTGCCCTCGCCGCGCCGGAGAAACCGGGGACGCACAAGCGGATACGCGCCCCGCTTGCCCGCGTGCCCACGCGTGCGGCCGGGCAACTTAGCCGGCAAACCCCAGCGGGTTCATCGACTGCCAGCGCCAGGAATCCTCGCACATGCGATCGATGTCGTGCTGCGCGCGCCAGCCGATCAGCTTTTGCGCCAGCGCGGGATCGGCGTAGCACGAAGCGATATCGCCAGGGCGGCGGTCCCCGATCACGTAGGGCACCGGGCGCCCGCTGGCGCGCTGGTAGGCCGCGACCACCTCCAGCACGCTGTAGCCGCGCCCCGTGCCGAGATTGACCGTCAGGCATTGCTGCTGGTCGCGCAGGTAGACCAGGGCCGCAAGGTGGCCGGCTGCCAGATCGCAGACGTGGATGTAATCGCGCACGCCGGTGCCGTCGACCGTGGGATAGTCGCCACCATGCACCTGCAGTTTTTCGCGGCGCCCGCCGGCGACTTGCGCCACATAAGGCATCAGGTTGTTCGGCACGCCACCCGGGTCTTCGCCGATCAGCCCGCTTTCGTGCGCGCCCACCGGATTGAAATAGCGCAGGTAGGCGATACGCCAGGCGGGGTCCGACAGTTCCAGGTCACGCAGGATCTGCTCGCTCATCAGCTTGGTCTGGCCATACGGATTGGTGGCCGACAGCGGAAAGTCCTCCAGGATCGGCACCGCATGCGGATTGCCATAAACGGTGGCGGAAGAGCTGAACACCAGCTGCTTCACGCCGGCCGTGTTCATGGCCGAGCAGAGGGTGAGCAGGCCATTGAGATTATTGTCGTAATAATCCAGCGGTTTGCTGACCGATTCCCCTACCGCCTTGAGTGCCGCGAAATGAATCGCGCCCGAGATCCGGTGTTCGGCGAACAAACGGTCCAGCAAAGCGCGGTCCCGCACGTCGCCTTCGACAAAATGCGGGCGCTGGCCGGTAATCTGCGCAAGGCGCTCGACCACGACGCGATTGCTGTTGCAGAGATTATCCAGGCCGATCACGTGATAGCCGGCCTCGAGCAAGGCGACCCAGGTGTGCGAGGCGATATAACCGGTAGCTCCCGTGAGCAGCAAGGTTTCAGACATAGCGATTCATCAAATAGTTGTGAAAAGAGACGTAACGGGCGCCAGGACAGCGCGCACGATGCAACAAATGCCATATCGCGGCGCAGTCCTGGCGGGCAGCAGCCACGGCCAGCCAGGGTCGCCCGCCTCGGATCGAAACAGGTCGAAAGGACGGCTAAGCATAGCAGGCCACTTCTGTCGCGCCTGTGTCACCGGGACCGCTGTGTGCCGGTTTCAGGCCGGCACGTGCCTGCCAGGCCTCAAAAGCCGCCCGCAAGCGCCAGCCGGACTCCAGGTCGCGCATGCCGAGACATTGCGCCACCTCGGCCGGGCCAGCTCCGGCCTCGAAATGCAGTGCGCCACAGGTATTGCGCAGCGTCTGCGGCGACGCGCGCTCGCTGCGCCCCGCCAGCACGCCAGCCTCGTCGAGCAGGATCTCCACGCGGCGGTATAGCGAGGCCGCGTGCAAGTGCCGCCCGCTTGGCATGGCTGGAAACACCAGGTTGCCCAGCGTGCCGGTATGGGAGCGGATTTCCATCCAGGCCAGCAGCGCCGCCCGCGCAAAGGCAAAGACCGGCGCCTCGTAGGTGCGGCCGTTGTCGGCGCGGACCAGGCGCAGCCTGGCGGCATCCTCGGCGATGCTGTCGATGACCAGGCCGCGCGCTTCGCCCACTTTCAGGCCGGCGCCCAGCAACACGGCCACCAGTGCGGTATCGCGGGCGCGCTTCCACTGGGTGGCCGACAGCGCGGCGCCGCCCTGCCCGGCCGCCAGGGCCGCCGGTGCCAGCACACGGGCAATCAGGGCATCGCGCTCGGCGGGCAGCAGGAAGGCGGTCGGATCGTTCTCGCCTTCGGCGAGGTGAGCGCGCACGGCCTGGCTGGCGGGGTTGTGCAAGCCGTCGTGCAATAGCGATAAATGGTGGAAGACACGCTCGATCAGCCGCGTGTAGCGGTAACGATGGTGCTTGTGCAGATCCTGCTCGTCGAGGAAGGCCCCGATCTGCTCCGCCGACCACGACAGCGGCGCCAGGCCGCACTCTGCCGACCAGCGCAAGAGCTTGCCCCACATCGCGCGGTACACCACGGCCGTGCCGCGGCGAAATCCGTGGCTAGCCAGCCAGCCGTCGAAGGCTCGCTCGGGCTGCTTCCGCCAAGCCTCCAGGTCAGCATCGAACAGGTCAGGGGATGGCCCGTTGGCGCTTATGTCAGTACTCACTCGCGCTCCTGCGTTGGTTTTCGGCAATGCCGGTATTGTAGACAAGTCGGCACAAAAGACAGAGTCGTTTGCGCACTGCTCAAGCACGGGCGGGGCTCACCCGGCAATCCCGAACGCGCCGGGTCCTGCACTTGCAACGCCAGGCCATTGCAATTGGCGTCGTCTGCTGCTACCTTTCACACATCGCTATGCAACTGGTTGCATAGCGATGTGTAAGCCGCCGCTGCCGCGGGCCCTGAAGGGCCAAGCTGGCAAGCGTTGCGCAGCGTGCCGCAATGGGCGACTCCCACGCCCTCGGCCCAACCGGAGGAGACACGTGACCCAAGCAACTTTGTCAGCGGCGGCGCAGGCCTCGCTAGCCATCTGGCACCGCATGATCGCCACCCATTCCATGTCCGACCTGGACAGCATCGTGGCGGACGAAGTGGTTTTTCACTCGCCCGTCGCCCACACGCCGTACCCGGGCCGCGTTGCCCTGCGCATGGTGCTGGAATCCGTCAACCAGGTGTTCCAGGACTTCCGCTACCACCGCACGTTCGTCAGCGACGACGGGCGCAGCGTGGTGCTGGAGTTCAGCGCGATGGTCGATGGCAAATCCGTCAAGGCCATCGACATGATCCGATTTAACGACGCAGGCAAGATCGACGACTTCGAAGTCATGGTCCGCCCGAAGAGCGGCCTGGACGCGCTCGCCGCCGCCATGGGCGCCCGCCTCGCCAGCCAGAAATCCGTGCTGCAGGGCGCCAGCGCCTGAGCGCATCGCCGTGCTCCTACCCGTTCCACTGTATTCACTCTCGCAGAAACGCCATGTCACTTCCCGCCATTCTCCAGAACCGTCTTTCGCTGCCGGTGGTTTGTTCGCCGCTGTTCATCATCTCCAACCCCGACCTGGTGATCGCCCAGTGCAAGGCCGGCGTGGTCGGCTCCTTCCCGGCACTCAATGCGCGCCCGGGTCCGGTGCTCAACGACTGGCTGGACCGCATCACCACCGAGCTGGCCGAGCACGACGCCAAGCATCCGGACCGCCCGTCGGCACCGTTCGCGGTCAACCAGATCGTGCACAAGTCCAATGACCGGCTCGATCACGACCTGGAACTGTGCGTGCGCTACAAGGTGCCCATCGTCATCACCTCGCTGGGCGCGCGCAAGGAAGTCAACGATGCCGTGCACTCCTATGGCGGCATCGTGCTGCATGACATCATCAACAACACCTTCGCACGCAAGGCCATCGAGAAGGGCGCCGACGGCCTGATCGCGGTCGCCTCGGGCGCAGGGGGCCATGCCGGCGTGCTGTCGCCGTTTGCGCTGCTGCATGAAATCCGGGAGTGGTTCGACGGCCCGCTGCTGCTGTCGGGCGCCATCGCCAGCGGCGACGGCATCCTCGCGGCGCTGGCCGCGGGCGCCGACCTGGCGTATGTGGGCTCGGCCTTCATCGCCACCGAAGAGGCCAACGCGCAGGCCGGCTACAAGCAGATGATCGTCGACAGCACCGCGTCGGACATCGTCTACTCGAACCTCTTTACCGGCGTGCACGGCAACTACCTGCGCCAGAGCATCGTCAATGCCGGGCTTGACCCGGAGGCGCTGCCGCAATCGGATCCGTCCAAGATGAACTTCGGTTCGGGCAGCGCCAAGGCCTGGAAAGACATCTGGGGCGCTGGCCAGGGCGTGGGTGCCATCAAGCGCGTGGTGCCGGCCGCCGAGCTGGTGCGCCGTTTCAGCGAGGAATACGCGCTGGCGCGCCGCCGCCTCGGGCTGGCCCCGGCAACGGCTTACGCCAACGGCGCGACGGCGGCCGACCTGGCCTGAGCGTTGTTGACGGTGGCCAGCGCACTGCCGCGCCTGGCCACCGGTCCGATCCCCCTATTGCCGCCCATTTCCACGCATGTCCCATCCGCCGGGCGCGATCGCCCGGCGCGACCTCAGGCCGGGTCGTCCTGCTTGTCCAGCAGCGGCAACAATTCCTCGGCCCACGACACCCAATCCTCTTCATACCGGATGCCGCGCCTGAGCAGGGCGTGCTGCAACTGTTGCGCGCGCGTGGGCTGCGCGGCGGAGAAATCGCGCCGCTCGATCTGGCGATAAGTCTCGAGCCGCTCGCGGTGCAGACCGATCAGCCGCGCCATCTCCGGCCCCAGCCCGAGCGGGCCCACGACGGCATCGGCGCGCAGCTTCACCAGGATTTCATCGCGCACGTCCAGGCCGGCGGTAGGCGCCAGCACCCAGCGCGCCAGTTCGTCGCGCCCTGGCGGCAGCACGAAGTAGACCTTCTTGCGGTTCCTGGCGTCCCCCTCCCCCTCGTCCGCGGCAATCCAGCCGTGCTCCGCCATGCGGCCCAGCTCCCGATAGATCTGCTGGTGCGTGGCATGCCAGAAATAGCCAATGGAGCGGTCAAAGCGGCGGGCCAGCTCGTAGCCGGAAGACGGTTTTTCCAGGAGGGAGGTCAGGAGTGCGTGCTGAACGGACATGCGGGAAGCGTGACGTGGAGGCCGGTCGCCCGGTGGCGGCACATGGCTGCCGCCATGGCTTTGGGTGGCGAGCGCCTATGGTAGCGCAAAGCCAGGCCCCGCCAGGGCTGCCGCCCACGGATACCGCCAATTTCCGGCGGTCGGGCACGTGAAAAATGACAAGGCAACGACAACGCTGATGCAGATCTAAAAAATGCTAAATAGCATTTTTCGGCAGGGTGCAATACATTTGCAGACATAGTCATTCCGCATGCCTGTTGCCGGTTCTCGGCCACGGCACAGCCATGCCAGTCATTCACCAGGAGTGGTCCATGCCAGGACGAACAGATTTCGCCGAAGACCGGGATGTCCCGTGGGAGGCCGATGAGCCCCAAGCCGCCAGCCAGCCCGCGTCGGCTACAACGATGCCCGTGTACTACCGCCTGCCGGATACGCCGGACGGGCACCATATCAAGGAATACGCCAGCGGCTTGCGCCAGCTGGTGCGTTTTGTGGGCGTGGAAGAACAGGTTGTGAAGTACAGCCTGGCCTGATGGCCGATGCGCGGCGCTTGCCGTGCACCGTCTCCTGCCATTGTTTCCCCCCTGTCTCCTCCTGCCCCGCGTGTGGGGGCCAGGATTGGGCCCGCAAGCTACCGCGGGCTTTTTTCTGTCCTGAGCGCGTCCACATGTCAAGCGCACGTAAAAAGGCCGGCCCCGAAGGGCCGGCCTTTTTACTGTCATCGGCCCGGGGCAGACGCCCGGGCCGGGGCCACCGTGCGGGGATCGATCAGTCCACCGTGGCGCCCGAAGCCTTCACCACCTTGGCCCACTTGGCGGTCTCGGTCTTCATGAAAGCGGCCAGTTCGGCCGGCTTCTCGGGATGCGGCTCCGCGCCCTGGTCGGCCATCTGCTTCTTCACTTCCGGCATGGCCAGGATCTTCGCCACTTCCGCATTCAGGCGATCGACGATCGGCTGCGGCGTGCCGCCGGTGGCGTACAGCGCGAACCAGGAAGTCGCTTCATAACCCGGCACGCCGGATTCAGCCACGGTCGGCACGTTCGGCAGTGCCGGCGAGCGCTTGGCCGAGGTCACGGCGATGGCGCGCAGCTTGCCGGCCTTCACGTGCGGGTACGACGACGGCATGTTGTCGAACATCAGGCCGATCTGGTTGCCCAGCAGGTCGTTGACCGCCGGGGCGCTGCCCTTGTACGGGATGTGCTGGATATGCAGGCCGGTCATCGAGTTGAACAACTCGCCCGACAGGTGCATCGACGAGCCGCTGCCCGACGAACCGTACGACAGCTTGTCCGGGTTGGCCTTGACGTAGGCGATCAGTTCCTTGATGTTGTTGACCGGCACCTTGGGGTTCACCACCACGATGTTCGGCACCATCGCCACGCGCGAGATCGGCGCGAAATCCTTGACCGGATCGAACGGCAGCTTGGAGTAGAGCGACTGGTTGATGGCGTGGGTACCGATGGTGCCCATGAACAGGGTGTAGCCATCGCCCGGGGCCTTGGCCGCGATCGATGCGCCGATATTGCCGCCCGCGCCCGGACGGTTGTCGATCACCACCGGCTGGCCGAGCGCCTTGCCCAGTTGCAGGCCGACGATGCGCGCCAGGATGTCGGTGGTGCCGCCGGCCGAGAACGGCACGATCATGGTGATCGGCTTGGTCGGGTAGTTGCCTTGCGCGTAGGCCGCGCTGGTCATGCCGCCGAAGGTGGCGGCCAATGCCACACCGGCAGCCAGCAGGCGGCGGCGCGCGCTGTTGTGCGGGGTGCGAGCTTGGGAATGAGATTTCATGTTTGCTCCAGGATAAATCGCTGTAAGCCCGCGCTTGTGGCGCGGGTCATCTTTTTTAGTTTTCTACGGACTAAATGCTGCGGCGTGATGACGGGTGCGCGTTTTGCACCGGTCACGCCGCGGGACTACACGGGTGCCACGCCTAGGGTGGTGCCGCCGCACACATATAGCACCTGGCCGGTCACGAAGCCGTTCTCCGGCGACAGGAAAAACATCGAGGCGCGAGCCACGTCTTCCGGGGTGCCCATCCGCTTGACCGCGATGCTGGCGAGAATCCGCTTGGTCTGCTCGCTGCCTTCGGGGTTGCTCTTGCGGAACAGGTCGGTCGCAATCGGGCCAGGCGCCACGGCATTGACCGTGATGCCATCGCCGCCGAGTTCCATCGCGAGCGTGCGGGTCATGCCGATCAGGCCGGCCTTGGTGGCGGAATACACCACGCGCTCCGGCTTGCCCAGCGCCGCGCGCGAGGCCATGTTCACGATGCGGCCAAAGCGTGCCGCGCGCATCGCGGGCAGGCAGGCCTGGGTCAGCAGCAGGGTGGCTTGCAGATGCAGGCCAACCACATAGTCCAGGTCTTCGACGCGCGCCGTGTCGGCCGTGCCGGGGCGGGTGGCGCCGGCATTGTTGACCAGCCGGGTCACGGCAAAGCGCGAGGTCACCTGCTCGGCCGCGGCGCGGGTCGCGTCGGCATTGGTCAGGTCGGCCTGGACAAACGTCATGTTGGGATGGGACCAGGCGGGGGCGACATAGTCGACATTGACCACCTGGGTCACGCCATCGGCCAGCAGCATTTCGCTAATGGCGCGGCCGATACCGGAACTGGCACCGGTAACGAGCGTGGCAACGGGAAGGGGCATCACATACTCCGACCGGCAAGGGGCACCGGGTCATGCTGAAGAGGATGCGACGAGAGCCGGCGAGCCAGTCGGCCCTGTCGCGCTGCTTCTTTGCGTTGGGAAACTTCATCAGCCTGCGCTTCCACCGGGTACTAACGGCAGCCGCGCGGCATTCTTTAGCGCACGGCGCCCGCGAGCCGAAGCCCGCGGGCGCCCAGGTGTCAAACGGTCAGGCAGCTGACGATCAGACGCGCTCGATCACCATGGCGATGCCCTGGCCCACGCCGATGCACATCGTGCACAGCGCGTAGCGGCCGCCAGTGCGGTGCAGCTGGTACATGGCGGTGGTGACCAGGCGGGCGCCGCTCATGCCGAGCGGGTGGCCCAGCGCGATCGCGCCGCCATTCGGGTTGACGCGTGCATCGTCGTCGGCCACGCCGAGTTCGCGCAGCACGGCCAGGCCTTGCGCGGCGAACGCTTCGTTCAGCTCGATCACGTCCATCTGGTCGATGGTCATGCCGAGTTGCTTGAGCAGCTTCTGCGAAGCGGGTGCCGGGCCAATGCCCATCACGCGCGGCGCCACGCCGGCGGTTGCCATGCCGACGATGCGCGCCTTGGGCGTCAGGCCGTGCTGGCGGGCCGCGGCTTCGCTGGCGAGCAGGATGGCGCAGGCACCGTCGTTCACGCCCGAGGCATTGCCCGCGGTCACGGTGCCATCGGCGCGAACCACGCCGCGCAGCTTGCCCAGCGCTTCCATGCTGGTGGCACGCGGGTGCTCGTCGCGGTCCACAACCAGCGGGTCGCCCTTCTTCTGGGCGATCGTCACCGCGGTGATTTCCTGCGCCAGCGTGCCGTCGGCTTGCGCGCGCGATGCCTTTTCCTGGCTGCGCAGGGCCATCAGGTCCTGGTCTTCGCGGCTGATCTTGTAGTCGGTGGCAACGTTCTCGGCGGTCTCGGGCATCGAGTCCACGCCGTAAGCCGCGCGCATCGCCGGGTTGATGAAGCGCCAGCCGATGGTGGTGTCGAAAATCTGCGCATCGCGCGAGAAGGCGCTGGTCGCCTTGCCCATCACGAACGGGGCGCGGCTCATGCTTTCCACGCCGCCGGCGAGCATCAGGCCGGCTTCGCCGGACTTGATCGCGCGTGCGGCGGTGCCGGTAGCGTCCATGCCCGAACCGCACAGGCGGTTGATGGTGGCGCCCGGCACGCTTTGCGGCAAGCCGGCCAGCAGCAGCGACATGCGCGCTACGTTGCGGTTATCTTCGCCAGCCTGGTTGGCATTGCCGTAGATCACGTCGTCAATGGCGGACCAGTCCAGGTTCGGATTGCGTGCCATCAGCGCCTTGAGCGGCACCGCGCCCAGGTCATCCGGGCGCACGCCGGACAGGCTGCCGCCGTAGCGGCCGATGGGGGTACGGATGGCGTCGCAGATGAAGGCTTCGGTCATGGTTGTCTCTCTCTTGCTTGTTCGTGATCGTGAAAACGGGAAGCTTGGAAGCGTGCTCGCCGGGGCTGGCCCCGCCGGTCAGGCCGGCACTCAGGCAGAAGCGCCCTGCTTGAGCGGCACGCCGGTCAGGCGTTGCAGTTCGTCGAAGGACAGGCCTTCAACCAGGTCGCGCGCCACCAGCCCGTCAGGCGTGACGTCGATGGTGGCCAGATCGGTATAGATGCGCGTGACGCAGGTCATGCCGGTCAGCGGATACGTGCATTCCGCCACGATCTTGCTCTCGCCCTGCTTGGTCTGGTGTTCCATCATCACGAACACCTCCTTGGCGCCGATCGCCAGGTCCATCGCGCCGCCCACGGCGGGGATCGCGCCCGGCGCGCCGGTATGCCAGTTGGCCAGATCGCCCTTCACCGAGACCTGGAAAGCCCCCAGCACGCAAAAGTCGAGGTGGCCACCGCGCATCATGGCGAAGGAATCGGCATGGTGGAAATACGAGCCGCCCGGCTTGATCGTGACCGGCTGCTTGCCGGCGTTGATCAGGTCGCCGTCTTCTTCGCCGGCGGGGGGCGCCTTGCCCATGCCGAGCAGGCCGTTCTCGCTGTGCAGCAGGATTTCACGGTCGGCTGGCAGGTGATTGCCAACCAGGGTGGGCAGGCCGATGCCGAGATTGACCACGGCACCGTCGGGAATGTCTTTGGCCACGCGGGCGGCCATCTGATCGCGGGTCAGGCGTTGCATATTCTGGATCTCCTTGACGCTCAGGCAGCGGCCTGGCTGGCGCCGTCGACCTTGACGACGCGCTTGACGAACAACCCCGGGGTCACGATGTGTTCCGGGTCCAGCTCGCCGAGTTCGACGATCTCGCTGACCTGCACGATGGGGCATTTGGCGGCCATCGCCATGATGGGGCCGAAGTTGCGCGCGGTCTTGCGGTAGGTCAGGTTGCCCCAGCGGTCGGCGCGCAGCGCCTTGATCAGGGCGAAGTCGGCATGGATGGGCGTCTCGTAGACGTAGCCCTGGCCGTCGATGATGCGGGTTTCCTTGCCCTCGGCCAGCGGCGTGCCATAGGCGGTGCGGGTGAAGAAGCCGCCGATGCCGGCGCCGGCGGCGCGGATGCGCTCGGCCAGGTTGCCCTGCGGCACCAGTTCCAGCTCGATCTTGCCAGCGTGGTAGAGCGAATCGAAGACGTAGGAGTCGGCCTGGCGCGGGAAGGAACAAATGATCTTGCGCACGCGCTCGGTCTTGAGCAGCGCGGCCAGGCCGGTGTCGCCATTGCCGGCGTTGTTGTTGACGATGGTGAGGTCGCGGGCGCCCTGGGCGATGAGGGCATCGATGAGCTCCGCCGGCATGCCTGCCATGCCGAAGCCGCCGATCAGGATGGTGGCGCCGTCCTGGATATCGGCCATGGCCGATTCCACCGAGTCGAATAGCTTGTTGATCACTTGCGTTCCAGTTCCGAGAGTCCGGACGAACTATCCGGAACCGGCCGCCAAGGAAGAAAACCAGGCGGCGCGCAAACGCTGTCTCCGGACAGTCCTGCCGGAAGAGCCATCCGGCTTGGGCGCCCTCCGCTTGCAAAAGGCGCGCCGCCGGAAACGAATCCAACAGACTTTGGTTTTTCTTATTATTGTGATTTGTTCTAATTGCGAACTTCAATTCGCAGAATGAACAGGTTACACCCCCTGTCCGCGGGTGGTCAAGGCGCCGGCAAATCGCTTGTGCGTTAGCCGGCCACGACCGTAGGGCAGTTGAAAGCTAGCTTGCGCAAGGGGGCCACTGCGGCCCGGAACATCGGACAGCTTACGCTCTTCGGGCCCCGCTGAGGTGGCCCTTGAGGCCGCTATGGCAATTGCAGCTCCGCCCGGCTGCCGCCGGCCCCGGCCCGGATCTCCAGCCGCACATCGATGCGCTCACGCAGCTCGGCCACGTGGGAAATGATGCCCACCAGCCGCCCGGCATGCTGCAGGTCGATCAGGGTGCAGATGGCAAAGTCCAGGCTCTCGGGATCGAGCGTGCCGAAGCCTTCGTCGACAAACAAGGTATCGAGCTGGATCCCGCCCGCGCGCGACTGCACCACATCGGCCAGCCCCAGCGCGAGCGAGAGCGAGGCCAGGAAGCCCTCGCCACCGGACAGGGTATTGGCCGGGCGCGCCATGCCGGTGTCGTGGTCGAACACCTCCAGGTCGAGGCCGCCGGCGGTGCGCTGGTCGCCCTGCTGGCGCACGCGCTGCAGCTCATACCGGTTGCGGCTCATGCGCATCAACCGCAGCGAGGCCGCTTCCAGCACCTCGTCGAGCAAGGTGGCCAGCACGAAGCGCTGAAATGTCATGCGGCGCGGATTGTTGCCGTTGGCCACTTCGGCCAGGCGGCCGAGCACCGCGTAGCTGCGCTCGATGTCCGCGCCCTTGCTGGCCAGCGCATCCAGCCGCTGCTGGCACTGCAGCAGGTTCTCGCGGCTGCGGTGCAGGTCGGCCTGCTGCCGGACCAGCGCCTCGAGCGCGCCGGCGGCGTCCGCCTGGGCCTGGCGCAGGGCGGCAAGATCGGGCGGGGCAAGGTCGCGCGCGGCAATGGCGGCGCGCTCGCGGCGATCGCCAGCAGCGGCCAGGTCGAGGTCGAAGCGATTGACCTGGGCGTCGGCTTGCTCCATCTGCGCGCCCGGCATGCGCGCCTCGGCATAGGCCTGGCGGGTGACAAAGCCGGCTTGCTCCAGCGCGCTCGCGAACGCGGCGCCCGCCTGCGTCTCCCGCATTGCATGGGTGGAGAGGCTCGCTTGCGCGGCGGCTTGCGCGGCCAGGGCTGCCGCCAGCCCCACGCCGGCCTGCTTGTCGGCCGCCTGCGCGGCGGCCAGTGCGGCTTCGCGCGCGGCAAGGTCCCCGCGTGCCTGTACCAGCGCCGCCGTCAGCCGCTCCGGCTCGCGCCGGTCCGGCGGCACCTGCGTGCTGGCGGCCTGCCATTCGCCCTGGAGCTTGGCGTGACGCTGGCCTGCATCCTGCACAGCGGCGGCGGCGGCGCGAATGGCCGCCTCGGCTGCCGTGAGAGCGGCTTGCTGCCGCTCGACTTCCGCGGCCAGCGGCTGGCAGCGGCCGGCGGCCGCCTCTGCCGCCTGTTGCTGCTGGCGCAGCGCCTGGATGGCGCCGGCAAGCTGCTGCCTGGCCGCCGCCGGGTCTTGCGCGGCGCCGTCGGGCATGCCCGCCGCTCCCGCCGCTTCGCGCAGTTCATCCAGTTGTTCCTGCCGGTGCGTGGCGGCCAGCAACGCACCTTGCGCACGGCTGGCCGCGCCCTGCGCCGCCTGGTCGGCAAGCCGTGCGGCCTCGCGGGCCAGGTCCAGTGCCTCGTCGGAGACCGGTGCATCGACGTGCTGCGCCAGTTGCGGGTGCGCGGTGCTCCCGCAGACGGCGCACGCCTGGCCCTCATGCAAGCCGGCAGCCAGCCGCGCGGCTTGCCCGGCCCGCCAGGCCTGCTCCGTCTCGCGCAGGCGCAGCAGGCTTGCCGCCTGCTGCGTGGCGGCTTGCTGCGCGGCGAGCTGGTCGGCGTCGGCCTGCCGGCGCGCTTGCTCGCACTGCGCCAGCGTGGCGGCGTATCTGTCGAGCGTGCTTGCCTGCTGCGCCAGGCCGGCCTGCTTGAGCTGGATCGTCTCCAGCCCGCGCGCGCCTTCCTGCGCCTGGGCCTGGCTGGCCTCGGCCTGGCGCAACGTGGCGGTGACTTGCTGCTGCGCCTGCAGCGCCCCGGCATGGGCCGCACCCGCTTGCGCCTGCTGGCGTGCGGCAGCCTCCAGCTCCTGCTGCAGCACGCCGAGCCGCTGCACCTGCGGCAACATGGCCTCCAGCTCCGTCACCTGTTTTTGCGCCGTCTGGCGCTCGCCGGCACGGGCCACTTCGGCCGCAAGCCCCGCCGCGGCAGTGGCCGAGACAGCGGCGCCTTCGGCAGACCGCGCGCTTGCGGCGGCCAGCGCTTGCTGCGCTTGCTGGTGTTCCTGCACGGCCTGCCCCAGATGCTGCTCGAACGGCTGCACCTGCATGGCACGGCGTGCGGCCTGCAGCCGCTGGCGCTGCGCCTCCATCTCGGGCCGCTGCGCCATCAGCGCAGCATGGGCCGCCTCGGTATCGCGCTGCTCCCGCAGGCGGGCATCCGTGTGCTCGCCTTGCCGGGTTGCCAGCGTGGCCACCTCCAGCAAGGTGCGCGCGGCCACATCGCGCTGCTGCAGTTCGGCGAGCTGGGCCTGCAACCCTGCAGCCTGCTCCCGCAGCGCGTCCACGGACTCCAATTGATACTGCTGCAGCAATGCCGTCTGTTCGATGCGCAGGCGCTCGGCTTCCTGGCGAATGCCGGCCGCCTGCCCCTTGAGCAGTTCCTCCACGCGCCGGTACAGCTCGGTACGGAACAGCCGCTCGAGGATGGCCTGGCGGCTCTTGGAATCCGCCGTGAGCAATTCGCGAAAGCGCCCCTGCGGCAGCACGATCACCTGGCGGAACTGGCTGCTGTCAAAGCCAAGCAGGTTACGCACGAAGTCATCGACCTTGTTGGGCTGGCTCGCCTTGCTGGTCCAGCCCGCGTCGCCCATGACATCGAGCTGGGCCTTGGGCGTCTCCTTGACGGTGCCCTCGCCACGCAGCTTCGGCCGCTCCTGCGCGGGCGAACGCGTGGCCAGGTAACGCTGGCCCCCCAAGCTGAACTCGAACGTCACCTCCGTGCGCAAGGCCGGATCGGCGTTGGCGCTGCGCATGTCCTGCGCGCTGCGCTCGCCGCCGGAGGTGTCGCCGTAGAGCGCAAAGCAGATCGCGTCGAGCAAGGTGGTCTTGCCCGCGCCGGTGGGGCCGTGGATCAGGAAGAAAGCCCGCTCCCCGAGCCGGGTGAAGTCGATTTCCTCGCTGGCGGCAAAGGGGCCGAAGGCTTGCAGTTTCAGGCGCAGCGGTCTCATGCGGACTCCCGGTCTGCGCGGGCAATGCCCTCAAGCACCTGGTCGAGCACGCGGCGCTTGTCGTCGTCCAGCTCTTCGTCCGCCACCTCCTTGAAGAAGTTGGCGAACAGCTCGCCGGTATCGAGCTGGCGCAGGCGCTGGCCCGCCGCCCCCGCCTCGCCCGTGCGCGCCAGCACGGCGCGCTCGATGGCGAGCGCATTGGGATAGGCCTGGCGCAAGCGCGCCATCGGATCGAGCAAGGCGCCGTTGTCGGTCAACACCGCGTGAATGTAGTCGTCGCGCCGCGGGTCGGCCGCGCCTTGCGCCAGCAGATCGGCCAGTTGCCCTTCAACGATGCGCAGGTCGCGCCGGGGCGACAGCGCGATCGGCTCGATGCTGACCGCGCCATCGGCCGCCAGCTCGATCAGCGAGACCGACTTGGCATGCGTGACTTCGGACAGCGAGTACTTCAGCAAGGAGCCGGCGTAGTGGATGCGCTGGCTGAAGGTCTGCGGGCGATGCAGATGGCCAAGCGCGACCAGGTCGAAGCCGTCGAACACGCTGGCGGCAACGGCACCGCTGCCGCCAACCGACAGCGGCCGCTCGGATTCGCTGGCCTCGCCACCGATCACGAAAGCGTGGGCCACCACCACCGAACGCGCCTGCGCCGGATGGCTGGCGCGGATCGCGTCCAGGCGCGCCTCCAACGCCGCCTCGTGCCCGGGCAGCTCCATGTCGAAGGCGTCGCGCACGGTTGCGGGCTCGGCATAGGGCAAGGCGTAGATCCGTACTTCGCCATGGGCATCGGACAAGGTCACGCAGGTGGCATCGCGCACGGTGATACCGGCCACGTGCAAACCCTGCGCCGTCAGCAGCCGTGCGCCGAAACCAAGCCGCTGGGCGCTGTCGTGATTGCCCGCGATCATCACTACCGGAATGCCGGCATCCACCACGATGCGGGCCAGCACGTCGTCCAGCAGCGCCACGGCCTCGGGCGGCGGCACCGCGCGGTCATACACGTCGCCCGCGATCAGCACCGCATCCGGCCGGCGCTCGCGCACCAGCGCAACGAATTGGTCAAGCACCCAGGCCTGGTCTTCAAGCAGGCTGCGCGCATGGAATACGCGCCCGAGATGCCAGTCGGCAGTGTGAAGAAAACGCAATGTGAATCCCTAGCAGTGTGTGGGCGGACCGGAGCGGACCGCGGCGGCAGGCGCCATCATAACGTTGCCCAGCTGTCATTCAGCTTCGGTTCAGCCAGCACTCTCCACAATGGGCGCCGAGCTAGTGCAAAAGCACCGCCTCCGGCACAACGGGCTGGCCAGGTTGCCGCCCCCAGCCGGTATGTTTCAACCAGACCTGAGAGAGAAAGCATGAAACGCATCCTGATCGCGGCAGCACTGACGGCGACGGCCGCCTTGGCACAAGCGCAGTACGTGGGCCCAACCACGGTTCCAACGACCACCGTCAAAGTGTTGACGGAGCAAGGCAAGGATGACCAGCACGCCGTGCTGCGCGGGCAGATCATCAGCAGCGTGGGCCACGAGCATTACCAGTTCGACGACGGCACCGGCCAGATCCGGATCAAGATCGACAAGAAGCTGTGGCCTGCCGGGAAACCTGTGGACGCCACCACCAAAGTCGAGCTGCTGGGCGAATACGACAAGGCGCTCTTCGGTGACTCCAAGTTCAAGGTCAAGCAGATCCGCATTCTTTAACGCATAGCGCAAAAACGGCGATGCCCGGGCCGTAGGCGCCCGGGCATCGCCGCACTGACGTCTGGAAGACTGGAATCCGGATTATTCCTGGATATTGGCTTCGCTCACGATCTTGCGGTACGACTCGGTTTCCTTGGCGATAAAGCTGCGAAAGGCGGCGGCGTCCTTCGCATCGATGTCGACACCCGATTCAGACAGCTTGCTCTTCACTTCCGGCGCGTTGATGGCGCGAGCCAGTGCGTCGGTCAGCTTGTCGGTCACCACCTTGGGCGTGTTGGCCGGCGCGAACAAGCCAAACCACAAGCGCATATCCACATTGGCCAGGGTCTTGTTCTCCGCCAGTGCCGGGATATTGGGCGCGGCATGCGAGCGCGTGGCCGAGGTCACGCCAATCGCTTGCAGCTTGCCCGACTTGATCTGCGGCAGCGCTGTCGACAGCACCAGCACACCCAGCTCGATCTGGTTTGCCATCAGGTCGGCGATGGCCGGCGCGCCGCCCTTGTATGGCACGTGGGTCATATCGACCTTGCTGGCGCCGCGGATCAGCTCTCCCGACAGATGCAGCGGCGTGCCGATGCCCGAGGTGCCGTAGTTCACCGGCTTCTTGCTCTTGGCCAGCGCCAGGAAACCCGCCACGCCCTGGATGCCGGAATGCGCGCCGGACACCAGCACCATGGGCTGCGAGCCCACCATGCGCAAGGGCACGAGATCCCGCTGGCCGTCGTACTTGATCTTCGGGTTGGTCAGCTTGGCGATCGAGATTTCGCTGTTGGAACCCAGCAGCAACGTATAGCCGTCGGCCGGCGCGTTGATGGTCTTGAGCGCGCCGATGGTGCCGCTGGCTCCCGGCGCATTGTCCACCACCACCGATACACCCAGGTCCTGGCCAAGGCGCTGGCTCAGCACGCGCGCCACCAGGTCGTTGCTGCCGCCGGCGGCGTAGGGCACGACGATGGTGATCGGCCGGTCCGGATAACCGGCGGCCTGGGCAGGCGCTACGGCGAGGGTCAGCGTGGCGGTCGTAGCAATCGTGATGGCGGCGGACAGCGCCGTGGCGAGGGACTTCTTCATCGGATTCCTTTTCTGGCGCCTGAAGCGCTCCTTTGGTGTGGCAAGCGTGATGCGGGAAACCAGCGAATTGCCGGCCTCATGATGCGGATTGCAATATACATGCCATCCAAAAAACTAGCCAAGTCTCGTTTACGAGACTATCCGAGCGTTGACGCCGTCTTCATGCACCACAATCGAGCATCAAAGGCACATTGATGCACAAAGTGCGGCCGATCCGGATCATCTGGCCGTCGTGGCTATATCGTCCGGAAGCACGAATGCCTTGAACGCGGAGAAGCACGGCGGCATGGCATTTCGACACCATGCTTCTCTCGCCATCCGGCCACGGCCCATGCTAGGATGGGTCTTGTCTTCTTTTTGAGATTCCCTGAGGATGGACGCTCCGCTCGCTGCCGGCCCAATGGTTGATTTCGTTGAAATCGGCAATCGCCTGCGCGCCTACCGTCTTGGCGCGGGAATGCGCGCGGAAGCCATCGCCGAACAGCTCGGCGTATCGCGGGCCGCGATCTACCGCATGGAGAAGGGCGACATCGTCAAGATCGAGACCCTTGGCCGTCTCGCCCAGTTGCTCGGCACCTCGCTGGCATCCATGCTGGGGGTCGAGTCCGAGTACTACTATTCGGCCGTGGCGTATATCGAACGCATGCGCCAGCTCGAGCATGGCGCAACGCGCATCCTGGCCCATTTCGAACCGATCTCCTACCTGCTGACCTCGCCCGATTACGCCGGCCACCTGCGCCAGATGCTAGCGGAGAGCCCGCAGCCGGCGCCAGCCGCAACCATCGACGCCCTGCTGGACCTGCTGGAAGAGCGCAAGCAATCGTTCGCGCGCAGCGTGCCCCCCATCACCAGCCTGATCGACCTGCGCTCGCTGGAGCGCTTCGTGCATTTTGGGTTGGTGGGACGGCTGGACCTGCCGCCCGCGGTGCGCATGGAGCGCTCGCTGGCAGCCCGGCGCGAGATCGAACGCGTGATCGACCTGCTGGACGCGCAGCCGATCGGCCTGCAGATCGGCATCGTCGACGGCAGCATGCCCAACGTGACCTTCCAGGTCTTCGAGCGGCCCGGCAAGGCTTATGTGGCCACCAGCCCATTTCGTTTTGGCGAGTTTCCCAACGTGTCCACTGGCATCGCCACCGTGACCGCAGCACCCGAGGCGGTACGGCTCTACACCACCATGGTCAATGACCTATGGCAACGCGCCTACAAGGGGCGCGATGGCGCCGCGCTGCTGCGGCGCATGTTGAACAGCGTATGAGCGGGCCCGATCCGCCCAGCGATTTTCATTTGACCTACCGAACCCGTTTTCACTAACCGATATTGCGCCATGACGCTTGAAACCACCCTCCAGCAATTCCAGGATTCGCTCCCCGGCACCGACGCTTTCGTGACGGTGAAGAAAGCCACGCGCGAGCTGATCGACACCGACCCCGCGCACGCCGCGGCCTACTTCCTGCTGTACGGCTTCGCCCGCTCGTACGTGCTGCTGTACGAAGACCAGGCAGTGACCATGGACTTTGCCGAAGCCGCCAAGCAGGAACTGCTCGGCTACATGCAAGGCATTGCGCGCACGCTGCACGGCGAGCCCGCCGCGCTGCTGGCGGAAATGAACCGCATCGTCAGCGCTTACCAGGGCGGCAAGAAGACGTTCTGAAGCGCAGCGCCCCCCGTGCCATGACACGGGGGCAATTCACGCCGGCTCGGCCTCGTTGTCGGCGATCTGGAACTTGCGCATCTTCTCCCACAGCACCTTGCGGCTGATGCCCAGGCTGGCCGCCGTATCCTGGCGCCGCCAGCTATTGGCATCCAGCGCGGCCACAATGCGGCGGCGCTCCTCGGTCTCGCCGCGCCAGTCGGCCGTGCGCTCGCTGCTGTCGAACGCACCCGGGCGCAGGCTGCGAAACAAAGGCCGGATCCGCGCCTCGTCCCAATGCCCGGTCTGCTGCACGGTAATGCCGATGCGCTCGGCCAGGTTGCGCAACTCGCGCACATTCCCCGTGAAGAACGCCGTGCCCACCGCACCCTTGAGCCAGTCAGGCACGGGCGGCAATGCGTCCAGGCCTGAGGCCCCAAGCATCTGCTTGAGAAACGACACCAGCAACGCCACCTTATCGACGGCGCCCCGCTCTTCCAGGCTGGGCAGCCGCAGCTCGATCACCGCCAGCCGGAAATACAGGTCCGCACGGAAGCGGCCCTGCGACACGGCCTCGCGCAGATCCTTGTTGGTGGCCGCGACCAGGCGGAAATCCAGCTTGACCGGCATGGTCGAGCCCAGCCGGGTCAGCGCGCTCTCCTCCAGCACGCGCAGCAGCTTGACCTGCTGGAACAGCGGCAGGTCCCCGATTTCATCCAGGAACAGCGTGCCGCCGTTGGCCTGCTCGAAGAAGCCGCGGTGCGCGAACATCGCACCGGTAAACGCACCCTTGGCGTGGCCGAAGAACTGCGACTCGAACAGGCCATCGGGAATCGCCCCGCAATTCACGGCAACGAACGGTCCCTTGCCATAGATGCTGTTGCGCTCGTGGAAGCGCTGCGCGATCCGCTCCTTGCCCGCGCCGGTCTCGCCATACAGCATCACGTTGCTGCCGAAATCGGCGAAGGTCTCCACCTGCGACAGGAACTGCTGCATGGCGGGCGACTCCGCCACCAGATCCGCTACCGCGTTCGCGGGCTCGGCCGCCGCCAGCAACTGCGGCAGCAGCTTGCCGATCTGGTTGCGCAGGTCAGGCCCCGTGAAATCGTCGGCCAGGATATGCGCATACTCCGCGGGAAAGCGCCCCGGATCCGTCTCGCGCCCCGGCGCCGCCACCCACACCACGGGCATGCCGTGGGCCGCCTCCCAGTCCAGCGCGGTGAACTTCGCCGCGCCGATCACCGAGACACTGATGACCGCCACGCACGGCTTCAGGCGCGGCTCCGCGGGCAATGCCTCCAGTGCGCCGGCGCGGATCACGTCCACGCCAAGCGGCGACAGGAAACGCGCCACGCGCTCGGCAATGTCAGACTTGCCTTCCCATACATATACTTCAAGGCTCTCGTAAGCCCAGCGATCTGTCTTCATCTGTCTTCCGCCGTATAGCGATTAGCCTGCTGCATGGCTCAGAACACCWGCTCGGCGTTGTTACAGTCGATTCCTTGCATCCAGATGTCGGCGTAGCCTAGCTGGATGCCTAATGCGCCTAGGAGGGGCACCAGCACGGGGTCCAGCGCTTCGAACAATGGGGCGAGCAGGTCGCCGAGTTGCAATGGGATGTCCACTGAGACCAACCAACCCACCGTGACGGCAACATTCAGGTTCAGGTTACGCAAGACATCTTTCACCACCCCGCTCAGTGGCTGCGGAGTCCCCACCCGGGTCGTGGTGCCAGGCGCCAAGTTGACAGTCGAACTGTTGACGCTGACCGCACCAGCTCGCGGCGGACTGGTGCTGGCAATGATGCTCACACCCGTGCCGAGAAGACTTATCCCGGTATTGACTAACGTGACAGGTCCGGACGCGCAACCACTGCCGGAGGCCGCGGCAAGGCATGCCTTGACCAAGCCTGTGTTCACCCCCAATGTGGCACGGCAATCCGCCTTTGCGGCCGCACACTGAATGCCCTGCAATGAGGCCGTGGCCGCCGCGACTTCGACGTAGAGTGGCAGGTTTATGCCGACGCCCACCAGGCTGAGCACGTTGATATTGACCCCGAGATCGAGTCGCAACCCCATCTGCGCCGTGTGTGCGGTGGTTTGCCAGACTCCGGGACCAAGCTGGCGCGCCGGCCCTACGGCCATCACGGGCGGCTGCGCGACATATAACTGCGCACCGATATTGGTCAGTCCGGCCACATTAATCTGAGGCAACTTCACCTGGATCGCCGAGTTGCCATTTGCGACCTGCGCCCCGAGCATCAGCAGTTGCGCCACGTTCAGCGCCACGTCGGCCGCTGACGACGCCGCCGGCGCCAGCACGCCCAGGTTCAGCAACTGGCCCAGTCCCACGTTAGCCTTGACCCCGCTCAACCCAAGTTGCGTGGGCGGACTGCCCAGCGCGGCGGACAGCAGCGAATCCTTGCCGGCCGCGCCCAGCACGAGCGCATAGAATTGCTGGATCGACAGCGATGTCTTCAGCAAGTCGTCAATGGTGCCAACACCCAGCTTCAGGCGCAGCTGGTCGAGTGTGACATTGGCGTTGAGCAAGCCTTGCCAGTCTAAAGCGGACAACTGCACCGAGGTCCCCAGCAAACTGCTGAGCACACTGCTACCGGTGTTGACATCCAGCAACCCGCTACCGATCGAGAACGACGCCACCGGCGGGCTCGCATTGGCAATCGCCTCCGCGCGCAACTGGCGCGATGCGCTGCCGGGAATCACGAACAGGATCGGCACGGTCTGGGTCACCACCACCTGCACCGCGTTTGCCGATAGCTTGGTGGTGTCGTAGCCGGCGTTGAAGTGCCGTACGGTGTCGCTCCCAGTGCTGTAGGCCGGATCCCATACGCCCAGGCAGACACGCATGCCATCGGCGTCGCTGCTGCCCGCTGCGCTGCAATTGGCGCTCGCCGTACCGGCGTAGTCATTCTGCGCGCCAGCCGATTGCGTGGCGCTCAGCACATTGGCCGACACGGTGGCGGCAGCCGCGGCTTGCTTGAGCTGCTGCGCGCCGGCCAGTGCGGCCATGTCGGCGATCTTTTGCAACTGGCGCTGCCGGTAGAACACATGGCCGACATCGATCGACACCAGCGAACCGATGGCAACCGTCGCCAGCAGCAGGGCGCCAAGCACGCCGATGGCACCGCGCTGCCCGCGTCGGCGCCCGGCGACGAGATGCGAGCAGCAGCGAATCATCGGCCTGCCACTCCCTGGCCTGCTCCGCCGGCGGCACCATTTTTCGACCCCGCCTGGCCCGTGTAGAACTCGGGGATCGGATAGGTAAACGTCGCCAAATAGCGCTGGTAGGACAGGGCTGCCTGCTCCCCATGCAACACCTGCTGCTCGCCGGCCTGCGCGCCACTGCGCTGGATCTCGAGGATGCCACGGGTATGCGGGCCAATCTCTTGCCGGGCCGGTCGCGCCGACGGTGTGGCAGGTGCGTCCGTCTGGGCCTCGGCGGGGAAGGCGCCCAACCCGAGCACGGCGAACGCTAGCGCCAGTCCGCTGCGGCGGGCATGGCCACGCAGGCTTCTTGTTCCGGTCTGGTTCATGGCAATCTCCTGGGTTGGTGCAGTCGGCACGGACAATGGGTATCGGGTATTGCGAGGTTGTGCCATCCAGCGATCTCTCATGGCGTGGCCTGGACGATGTCGGTCAGGCGCTGATGGTTCGGGCCGGATGTCCCGGCGGCGGCAAGCCGGGCCGATTGTGGAGCGGTCTGCGCCACGGCCTGCTGCGCTGCGACGCGCTCGCGTTGCGTGCCCGCGCGCCGGACCCGCTCCGCCTCCTGCATCACCGCCTTGCGCGTTGCCTCGGGCAGGCCAGCCCGCTGCATCAGCGACGCCGCCTGGTCACGCTTGCCGTCGGCGGCGAGCCAGACCGCCGCGTTGCTCACCACGCGCGGGTTCTTGCCATCGAGCTGCAGGGCCTGCATCACCGGCACGCGCGCCTGGGCCAACGCACCCGTACGCATCAGCGCGTAGCCCAGGTCATTGGCCACCTGCGCATTGGTGGGATCCGCGCCGGCCGCCAATTGAAACGCTGTCGCGGCAGCGGCAAAGTCGTTCCTGCGACCGGCGATCAGGCCCAGGCCGTGGTAGGCGCGCGCCTGCACCGAAGTGCCGGCCAGGCTGCGATAAGCCTGCTCGGCAGCGGCATCCTGATTGGTCTCGCGCAACGCATCCGCGCGCATCAGCGTCATCGCCGGCGACGCGCCGAAGCGCTTCTCGTAGACGTCGATATGCGCGAGCGACGCAAAGTACAGGCCCTCTTCCTGCATCTTGCCGATCAGGCCGAGGTAGACCGATTTATCGTCGTAGATGGCCCGGTCCTGCTTGTCGCGCAGCTTGGACAGCTCCACCTGGGCATCGGCCTGATCGCTCATGCGGGTGGCCAGGCTGGTACCGCAGCCGGATAACACGGCCACGGCCAGCGCCGATGCCAGGCCGGCTAAGGAGCGCACGGGCCAAAGCGATCGATATCTCGTCTTGCTTCCCGAGCGCTTGTCTTGTTTGTTCATTTCGGTCCCCCCGACATATGCGCCAGCATTCTTATCACGCCCAAAAATCCGGGTCCGGCCGTGATGATCAGCAATACGGGCAGCATGGTCACCACCATGACTGCAGTCATCTTCACGGTCAGCTTCCCCACCTGTTCTTTCATGCGCGCCTTGCGCGATTCCTGCAGGCGCAAGCCGAATTGCCGCAGCGGCTCCTGAACGGCCCCGCCGAATCGATCCACCTGGCTAAGCATGGTGATCAGGCTTTTCAGGTCCTCGCTGTCGAACAGCTTCCCGATGCGCTGGAGCGTCTGGTCGCGCGACCGGCCCGAGGCAAACTGCTGGTTGGCACGCATCAGCTCAGGGCCAAGCACGCGCAGCATGCCGCCGAACTCAGCCACGATCACCTGCAGGCTCTGATCGATCGACAGCCCCACGCCCTGCAGCAGGCGCAGCATGTCGACCAGCACGGGCAACTCATCCTCCAGGCGCAGCTTGCGGCTGCTGGCCCGACGTTGCAGCGCCCATTTCGGTGCCAGGAAACACACCGCGAACGTGACGAAGGCCCACATCGCTGCGCCCATCAGCGAAGTGGGCAAACGCCATGCAAAGACCCCTGCCGCCAGGGCCACCGGCAATGACAGGCGCAGCCCCCCAAATATGGCCCGGGCCTTGTCACCGTAAAAGCCACACTGCTCAAGCAAGCGCTGTTCTTCGGCCGTCACCACGGCTTTGCCCAAAGGCGATTCAAGCCAACGCTGGTCAAAGCGCTTGCTAAGCTGGCTGCCCAGCCGCGCACCAATGCGAGCGCCGGCACTTTGGGCCGCGGCGGCATTGGCGGCATTGGCGGCATTGGCGGCATTGGCGGCGCTGGGCGGAGCCGTGGCCGGAGCATCCGGCACGGCGGCAGCAACGGCCGCCTGCCGCGAGAGCGCAGCATCGATGGTCCGCTCGGCGCGGTGACGTTGCCGCCATTGCGCCACTAGCGGCAAGGCCAGGGCGGCTAGCCCGATGGCCGCCGCGCATAGGCTCAGCGAGATCAAGGTAGTGCTATCCATGGTCCCTTGTTCCTATACCGACCTGGCCAGGCGATAGAGCATGGCCGCCCCCATCACCTCCAGTACCACGGCAACCAGCAATAGCGTCTTGCCGGCCGGGTCGCGCCACATCATCATGATGTAGGCGGCGTTCATCACAAACATCATCCCGGCCACCACCATCGGCAGCAAGCCAAGCACCCAGGCCGACAACCGCGTCTCGGACGACAGCGCATGCAGTTCCTGCTGCGCTTGCTGGCGGTCTCGCATGAAAGCGGCGGTACGCTCCATGACAATGTCCGCGCGACCGCCGTAGCGCACCGCGAGACGGAGCACGGAAGACAGCAGCATCAGTTCGTCAACCTGGTAGATCCGCGCGACCTGCAAGACCGCCTGATCCAGTTCCTTGCCTGCGCGCTGCAAGTGGATGGCCTGTACCAGGCACTGGCGCAATGGCGCCTCGGTATTGCCGATGGCAGCCTGAAAGGCCGACGGCACGCTGCTGCCGATGCTCATCATCCGGACTACCGCATCGAGAAACGACGGCAACTGCTGGCGAAGCCTCTGCCCGGTACGACGGGCTCGGTTCCAGAGCATGAAATACAGGATCACCAGCCCGATGGACAGCGCGGCCAATGCAGCCAGCCAACCGCCCATGGCAACGCCCACGAGCCCTAAGCCGATGATGGAACCACCCCACAGCGCATAAGTGCGCCGCGTCGGCGCCAGGTCCGCGCGGCGCAGGAAATCCGCCCACTTGCGCCGCAGATCGTGCTGCTTCTTGCCGGCTTGCGGCTCTGGCGTAGTCGCGTAGCGTGCCTTGACCTGCTCGGTCTGCGCTTGCAAGAACGCACGCGCGCGCTCTTCCTGCGCGCGCGCCTTGGCGCTGGACAGCAGCAGCAGGCCCAGTCCGAGCAAAACGAGAGCGGCCGCCGCAACGACCAGCGCCGCGCTAGACATCGAAGCGGTCGTCCAGGCCAAAGTTGTTCGGGCGCATGCGCGCCAGCTTGGGCGAATGCGGCAAGATGCCAAGCGAGAGCCAGCGGTCTACCTCGTTGCCGTCGGGGCCGACGAACGGCTCGTGGCGAAACAGCTCCTGGGTCGAGATGATGTTGTCGCCAAGGCCGGTGACTTCCGTGATCGAGAGGATGCGGCGCTTGCCGTTGGAGAGCCGGCCGATCTGCACGATGAAGTCGATGGCATTGGCAATCTGCCGGCGCAGGCTGGCCTCGCTGCCCTGGAAGCCGGCAAAGCCGGCCAGCATCTCCAGGCGGTACAGGCACTCGCGCGGGCTGCTCGAGTGGATGGTGCCCATGGAGCCATCGTGCCCCGTGCTCATGGCCTGCAGCATTTCCAGCACCTCGCCGCCGCGCACCTCGCCCACGATGATGCGGTCGGGCCGCATCCGCAGGCTGTTGCGCAGCAGATCGCGGATCGACACCACGCCCGTGCCTTCGAAGCCGCCGGGGCGGCTCTCCAGCCGCACCACGTGCGGATGGTTGAGCGCCAGTTCCGCCGTGTCCTCGATGGTGATCACGCGCTCGCCGTCGGGCACATAGGTGGCCAGCGCGTTGAGCAGCGATGTCTTGCCCGAGCTGGTGCCGCCACTGACAAGGATATTGCAGCGGGCCTTTACGGCAGCCTCGAGCAGTTCGTTGACCTCGGGGCTCATGGTGCCCAGGCCTTGCAGGTCCGCAGGCGTCAGCGGGTCCTTGCGGAACTTGCGGATCGACACCACCGGGCCGGCCAGTGCCAGCGGGGGAATCACCACGTTGATGCGCCCGCCATCCGGCAGGCGCGCGTCGACCATGGGATTGGACTCATCCAGCCGCCGGCCGATCGGCGCCAGGATGCGGCGCACGATGCGCAGCAGATGCCCGCTATCGGCAAAGCGCACGGGAATGCGCTCCAGCACGCCGTGCCGGGACACATAGACGTCCAGGTGCCCGTTGACCAGGATGTCTTCCACCGCCGGGTCGTTGAGCAAGTCCTCGATCGGGCCGAAGCCCGCCAGCTCCTTGGTCAGCGCCTCGGCGATCTGATGCAGCTCGGCCTCGTTGATGGGAATGCGGCGCAGCCGCGTGAAGCTCTCCAGCTCCAGGTCGACAAAGCGGTTGATCGCGGTGCGCGACCAGCGGCCGAACTCCGCGCCCAGCTCCTCAATGCGGGTGAGCAGATGCTCATGGGCCGCTTCCTTGATATTTTGGAATTCCTGCGAAGCAGGAAAAGGCGCGGCGGAGTTATCGGAGAATTCGATGGCTTGCGACATGTCAGTTCCCAGCCCGCTCAGCGCGTATCACGCGCATGGCGCGTAGCGCTTCGGGCAGTTTTTCTTTTACCCGGCCCAACAAGCCAGCTTCGCTTGCAGTGCCGGCACGGTATCCCAGCCGATCCACCAACTGGCCAATGGCACGGACATAGGGATCGGCGGGGCTGTCATCGGCCAGCACCACGCCACGGTTGAGCGCCAGCACCAGCGCCTCGCGCCGGTCGGGCAAGGTGCCGACCGATGGCGCCTCCAGGCGCTGCGCAATCTGCTGGGCATCCACGCCCAGGCGCGCCTCGAAACGTGAGACCAGCAAGTGCAGGTCCTCGCGCTCCACCTCGCGCTTCTTCAACTCCTGGAGCAACTCCGCGGCCGAGACGATGGCGCCGACGCTCTGGTCCACCACCAACACCACCATATCGGCGGCCTTGACCAGGTGCGCCATGAAGTCGACATTGCTAAAGCCGCCCAGGTCCACCACCTGCAGGTCAAAAAAAGCGCGCAGGCGATTCAGTAGCCCAAGCGCCTCCATGAACGAGATATCCCGCATCTCCGCCAGGGTGGCCGGCAGCGGCAACACGGCCACGCCATTGCCGTGGCGCGCCAGCGCGGTCTGCACGAAAACCTGGTCGAAGCGCCGCAGGTTGCGTACGCCTTCGACAAAGTGAAAGCCGGGGCTGATGTTCATGTACAACGAGCCGTCGCGCGATGGCAGCCCCAGGTCCATCAACAGCACTTCGCCATGGCTGCGCTTGCGCACCGTCGCCGCGAGGTTGGTAGCCAGCGTTGTGGCACCCACGCCCACGCGCGCGCCAAGCACCGCCACGACCTTGCCCCGGCGTGCCGGCTCCGCCTGGACCCGCACCGCCAGCAGCCTGCGCACGATCTCGATCGCGCCAGCCGGCGGCGCGGTCATGTCGATGAAGTCCTTGGCGCCGGCCCGCAGCGCGGCCAGCATGATGTCCGGCTCTCCCGCGTTGCCCACCGCCACCAGCGGCAGCCCCGGGTACAGCTTCGTCACGTGCTCGGCCAGCCGGCTTGATGCCAGCGCCTGCTCCCGCGAGAAATGCAGGAAGACCATGCCGGGATTGACCGTGGCGATCTGCTCCACGAAGGCATCCTGCGGGCCAGCCTCGACGACCAGCCGGCCCAGGTTGCCGAGCGCATTGGCCAGCCATTGGCGCGGCTCCAGCTGTGCGGTGTTGAACAGGAAAAAGTCCATCTGACCCTGCCTTGCGCCGTCGTCCTGCTTGCCCAATGTCATTTTGAAAACCCTGGCAGCGTCGGATCGACGTATTCGCCAAGCACGTACCGGCCCCACACATTGGGATTGCCGCTGGTGCGCCCATCCTCGCTGACCGCGGCCACGGCCGCCGCGCCCTTGGCGAGCGGGCGCACCAGGCGCGGCGTGACCACGATCATCAGCTCGCGGTCTTCCTGGTTGAAGTTCAGGTTGCGAAAGAAGGTGCCGATGATCGGCAGGTCGCCAAGGAAGGGCACCTTGTTGACGTTGCTGACCGTGGTACGGCTGACCAGCCCGCCAATCACGAAGCTCTCGCCGTCGCCGAGTTCCACCGTGGTGTCGGCGCGGCGGGTCACGATGGCAGGCACCATGGCACCGTTGATCGATATGCCGCGTGACGGATCGAGATCGCTGGCTTCAGGCGCCACCTTCAAAGCAATGCGATCCTTGGCTAGCACGGTGGGTGTCACGGTCAGGCCAATGCCGAAGGGCTTGAACTGGATGGTGGTCGTGCCGAGTGCCTGCGGCACCGGAATCGGGATCTCCCCGCCGGCAAGAAAGCTCGCGCTCTGCCCTGACAGCGCCACCAGGCTAGGCTCGGCCAGCACCCGCGCCATGCCATTGCTCTCAAGCAGGCTCAGATTGGCGAAGATCCCGCGCGAGAATGACGCCGCGACAAGATTGAAGGCACTGCTCATCGGCGAGCTGATGTCGGCACTGAACGAACCCGGCGTGGAGTCTGTTCGCGGTGTGAAAGTGAACTTGTTCAGCGACGACGGAGAGAACGTACCGAAGGCAAAGCCGCCGTTGTTCCGGTAGAAATTGAACCCCACCTCCTTAAGTACAGTCTTGCTGACCTCGACCACCTTCACGTCGACCTGTACCGTGCTGCTGACTGGAATCGTGGAACGATCGATCACCACGCCGCCCTTGCCCTCAGCCGTGGCAGTGGCTGCGCGCGCCACCAGTTGCGCGCGCAGCGATGCCTGCGCATCGCGCGCCTCGCCGCTGATCAGTGCGCCCCCGCCAGATACAGCTACGTCGGGGCCACCGGGCTCGCCTCGCGTCGCATCCACCTGCACCCGGTAGGTTTGCGCGGCTTCGCCACGCGCCCAAACCATGAGCTCGGTTGCGCCGGGCTTCTTGGCCACCACCAGCACGCCGTTGGCACCCGGGCCGCTCTTTAGCAGCAACGCATCCGCCACGGCGGGATTGCCGATCGCCACGCGTTCAAGCGGCTTGTTCAGTCGTAGCTCACGCTGGCTACCCACCACCAGCTTCAGATCACGCGCACCGCCATCGGCCTGCTGCGCCCATGCCGCGGGGACGGTGCAGCAGACCGTCAGGATGGTGGCGGCCCCGGCAAGAATGGATTTCATCAATCGACTATCCAGAAATAACACTGAAAACACCAATCCAAGAGCAATCCGGCGGGCCTGCACGAGGCAGGCTTCGACCACAACGGCGTGCCTGGCTTCATTCGATCTCGCGCTTGCCGCCGCGGATCATCTCAACACTGTTTTGCGCGACGCTGCTCGCGCTCGCGCCATGTGCGCGCTGCGCAATGGCTGCGGGCGCCGGCACAGGCGGTGGCGCTGCCTTGACAGGAAGCGCCTCACCCCGCGCCCCACCCGCGATCCCTGCCAGCGCAACGCCTGCCATTGCGCGGTCGGATGGCGCCAGCGCTGCGGCAGGCGCCCCGCCTTTTGCCTGCGCCTTCGCCTGCAATACCGGTGCGGGATCCTCGAACAAGCCTTCGGTGGGAACGTCCGGATCCTCGGGGTTGCGCAGGGCCAGCAACAGGCGCCCGGTTTGCTGCGCGATAGCCAGCTTGCCGACGTTGGCCACCGGCACTGCCAGCACGGCGGTCTTCGCGCCTTCGCGGCGCGCCATCATTTGCTCGGGCGGAGGCTTGGCGGCTTCATTGACCGTCCCCGCGCCATAGGCCAGCACGCGCAGGCGCGCGAGCAGCATGCGCGCCTGGCTGCCTGCGATCTCCTGTCCATCGCGGCGGAACACCGCGAACACATCGACAAAGTCGCCCGGCTGCACCTGGTTGCCAACGCCAATCACTTCATCAACCGCGACCGCTACCGCGCGCTCGCCCTCTTTCACCTGGGTGGCAAGACCCGCCAGCAGCTGGCTTTCGAGTACCGGCACGTTCGCGCCAATGCTGACCAGCGGCACCTGGCCTGCCACGCGGGCTACCTCGGTGTAAGCCCCCGCCGGATTGATGGGCAATTGCTCTACCTTGAGCGCGTCAACGGGGACTGGCTTGCCGGCTTCGATCGGCTTCGCTGTGACCACCACCGGATACGACTGCGCGCTTCCCACCACGGGCTCCGCTGGTTTGGCCGGTGTACGGGCCACGCGCCACGCGAGCAACGCCAGCAACGCGGCAAGGACGAGCAGCACGATGGCAAGCACGCGGATCTGTTTGCTGGTCATGCGAAATCTCTGGTTTGGATAAATGGAATCTGGCTTGGGCACATGTTGGCAAACGGTGTCCGCTCGTGGCGTGGGCAGATCCTCATGTGTCAGGTGCCAGTTGCACCGTCGCGCTGCCAGTCAGCGTTGTGGGAATGGGTACCCCAGGTATGACCGGCAAGATCGCGCTTGAGGGAAGGTTCAGCGTCACCGTGACGCAGACCGAGCCGCTCGGATTGGCGCAGGCAACAACTTGCGCAATATTGGCGGTGGGAATGACGCTGCTGATTGAGGCAGGCAACACGGCCAAGGCCGTCGTCGAAGCCGCGCTCACCCGCAAGGCTTGCGTGGCGGCCGCGTTATTGGCTGATGCCCCGCTGGGGTAACGCAGGGCGGCACGGGCACCTTCTTCCGCGGCAAGCGTCAGTGTCTGCTGCAGGGCCAGCACGATGCCGAAATAGACAATGCCGATCACGACAGCCAGAAGAACCGGCAGCACAATGGCAAATTCAAGCGCAGCCGTTCCGGACGAGCGCGTCCGCACGGCGTGGTTTCCCCGCAATGGCATACTTCACCCGGTTATCTTTTACTTTTTTTGCGCCAACCGGTGACGCGGGCGCCAGGCGGTTGGCAATTGACTATCAGACCCCCGCCCGCGCGGCAGCTACCTTCCCAAAATCATCCAGACCAACAAGCCGATCGCAAGGTACGCGGCGTACGGAATGCCGCGTTCCTCCGCGGCATGGCGCGCCGCGCCAGGGACGCTCATGCCGCCTCCTCGCTGCAGCAAGCTTGCGAAATGGTCTCGCCATACAGCCCAGACCGCGCCAGCTTGCATGCGCACCAGCAAGGCATGCGCAAGCGCCAGCAGGCTGCCGACCACCCATACCGTCACCAGCCCCATGGGGCCAGTGAACAAGCCTGTGACGGCGAAGAACTTGATGTCGCCCGCGCCCATGCGGCCGAGTGCATATACCGGCAACATGACCAGCAAGCCCACCAGAAAACCGAGCAGCCGCGAAATCAGCCCAGGCTCAGGGGCAGGCCCGAACGCAAGCGCCAGGCTCATTGCCACGATCGTGGCAACCAGCACGGCATTTGGTACTTTGCGATAAGCGAAATCGGTCCAGATGATTGCCGCGCAGAATAACGCGGCAATTAGGGCTAACACTTAGCCACCGGCTGCGGGAAGAATGGCCGTGACCCTGCTGCTCAAGCGAGTGAACAGAGCACTGACGTCGGTGCCTAGTTGAGTGACCGTGGTGATAAGAGCCAGAGCAATGAGACCTGCAATCAACCCATACTCGATTGCAGTTGCCCCTTGTTCGTCCCGAAGAAAGCGTGTCAAAGCGTTTTTCATGATGTCACTCCGATTTTGATTTAATACATCACCCAGCGTCCGCTTACCCCTTCGATACCACCTCGCTCTTGTGGCCAGGTTAGTACCGAGCGGTAACGCTGGTGAACAATTTATAGATCAAAGCCATGTCTCAACCATACCCCCCTTGGAGTTATAGTTGTCTCAGCATAATGGCTGACGTCCGTTTGAAAACAGTGTTTTTTTAAAGAGCAAAAGTTCTACTCGCGTCAAATACCACACCCGTTCGGGTGAGCCATGTGGCGCGGTGTCATGTAAAAGGATGCGCAGCCGCGGGGTAAGGACGACTGCGCACCGTAAAGACGTATTCGGCGTATTCGACGTATTCGACGTATTCAGATCAACGATTAACGAGCCAGGCCGCCGAGCAGATTGGTCAGCCCCGGCGCGTTCGGCGTGGTCGATGTCGTCGAAGCCGCACCCGCTGCCGTGTTGCGCGCGCCGCTAAGCACACCCGTCACAGGTGCCAGCAAACCGGCCAGAGGTCCCAGCGCGCCGGCAGTGCCAGTGCCTGCGGAAGCGCCACCCGTCACGCCGCCAAGCAAGCCGGTCACGGGTGCCAGTGCGCCTGCTGCGCCTGCGCCCGAGCTGGAACCGCCCGCGATGCCACCCAGGGGCAGGTTGCCGAGCAACCCGCCGAGCGGATTGCCGCCGGTGCCGTTGCCGTGCACCAGCACACCGGCCCCGGCGACGGTCTTGCCGGCTTCGGTCACGATACCGCCGAGGCTGGAGACCAACGGGGCCTGGCTATTGGTCAGCAGGCTGCCGCCGCTGGCCACGGAGTTGCCAAGGGTGGCCAGCAGCTTGTCCAGCGGCGCGCCAAGGCCGGTGGCGCCGCCAACCGTTTGCGTAACGGTGGTGAGCTGCGTGGTCAGCGGCACGATCACCTTGCTCACGCTGCCGGTGACTTGCGCCACGGGACCGGTCGAGAGCGCCTCGCCGAGCTTGCCGCCAGCCATCGTCACCGCGCCGCCAACCTGATTGACCAGGCCGCCCACGGGTGTAGTCACCGCACCTAGCGGCGCCAGTTGCCCGGTACCGAGGCTGCTCACGAGATCACCCGCGCTCGATACCGTGACGCCGGCTTTCTGCACCACGTTGCCCGTGCTGGACACGGTGATGCCAAGCGGATCGGTGACTGCACCCATATTGCCAAGGCCGTCGCGCACACCCACGCCTAGCGTGCCGACCGTGTTACCCGCGTTTACCACTACGCCGCCGAGCGCGTTGCGCGTGGCGTCAGGAAGCAGCGGCACTTGCGCAGCCTGGATCTGCTTGCCGATATCGCTCACCGCGTTGCCGGTTGCCACCACCGTATTGCCCGCGCCTTCAGTGACCTTGGCGGTGGGCGTGGTGTCGGGCGTCGCAGCCGGTTTGTTCGGAGGAGGCGTGGTTGGCGTGACGGCGCTGGGGCTCACGCCGCTACCGGATCCGCCGGAGGAGCAACCTGCCAGCAGCAACAGTGCGGCGGCACAGGCGAGGGTCATGGATGACATCGGGGCGAAATGCGCTTTCATGGGATCTCCTGGTCTTCCTCGCGGAAGGTTCTCCTTTGGAACTGCAATCGAATTGGCTCTTGGACGATGCATGCGAAGCCTTGAGCGCGGAACGCAATACCGCAATACCGCAATACGACTAGGGCGTTTGCTCCGCGCCGCGCTGTGCGCCGCGCTTGTCGGGAGCCAATACCGCAAGCTGCGTGCCACCCGCGTGGCACGCAGCCGGCAATGCAGTCCATCAACCCTGGCGCCGCCGTGCAAACCGTTGTTTGACGCGGGATGGCGAACATGGGCCAGCCACGCGTCGCGTTGCACAACAAGGCGGCCCCATGCCGCGCGGCGTGTTACGTGCTACGTAACGTGTTCCCCCCTCGATGTTCCCGATGCGCAACTGCGCACGCACAGTCTGCCCACACGCTGCCGACACGGTGGCATGCGACCGCGGCGCAGGGAACAAGTCCACGTTGTTCCCTATGGGCGCCACGGCGTTACGTAACGCGTAACACCGAAACACCGCACAGCGCGCTCATGTCTGGTCCTTTCCCGGCTATGTCTCATCCTCTTCAAACCCAGGCGTGGCAAGGCCTGGCACGTCTTTATCGGGTGTCCGCGCGCGGTCCGGCGGCATGCTGGCACGCACTGGCACACCCTTTGCGCTATGCAGTGACACCACGGCAGGCGCCACGCGCACCGTGATTTCACGACGAGAAGAAAAAAGGGAAAAGGTCATGCGTACTCAACAGATCCTCATCACGGCACTGCTCGGCTCGCTGTTGGCACTCGGCGGTTGCGCAAGCGGTGGCGGCACGACGTCCATGGATACCGGCAGCGGTGCGGGCAGCAGCAATGGCGGCGGTACCAGCGCAGGCACCACCGGCACCACCGGCAGCGGCAGCGGCACCAACGCAGGCACGGGCGGTGGCAGCAACGGTGGCAATTCCGGCGGAAACAATGGCGGCAATAACGGCGGCAACAATGGCGGCAATAACGGTGGCAACACAGCCGCGCTGACGCCGACCAGCAAGATCGTCGATCAAGCGGGTGGCGTCGTAACCTCGGCCGGCAACGTGGTGAGCGACCTCGGCACGCAGATCAAGAACACCAACCTGCCGATTCTCTCGACCCAATCCAAGGAGGGCCTGGGCGGCGTGGTCGGCTCGCTCGGCGCCGCGGTCAGCACCCTGGGCAACGGCGTGCAAAACGGCCTGGGCAACATCCCAAATGCCACCAACCCGCTCGGCACCACGGTGGCAAGCACCGGCGGCGTGGTCAGCCAGGTGGGCAATGCCGTGACCAACGCCGGCTCGCTCGTCAGCGGCCTGGGCAGCGGTCCGCTGTCGCCCCTGGCAGCCGTCACCACGCCGGTGGGCTCACTGGTTTCGCAAATCGGCACCGCGGTCAATGGCGCGGGCGCCCAGCTCGGCGCGGCCCTCTCGACCGGCCCCGTGGAGCAGCTCACCGGCGGCGTCAGCAAGCTTATCGTGCCGCTCACCTCGCAACTCACCGGCGGCACGCAGACGCTGGGCGCGGCAACCGGCCTGGGTGCTCCGGTCAACAACCTGCTGGCGACGCTGGGCGGCGGCCTGGCCACGGCAGGCAACACAATCAGGCAGACCAACACGCCGGTGGTGTCGGGCGTGGGCGGCATCGTCGCCGGCGCGGGCAGCACGGTGGCCGCGCTTGGCGGCGTGGCCTACAACCCGGGCGGCACGGGTAGCGGCAACCCGCTGGCGCCGGTCACGAGCCTGCTGGGCGGTCTCACGGGTGGACTGACTGGTGGCAGCGCAAGCGGCCCGCTGGCGCCTGTCGCCAGCCTGGTCAGCGGCCTGACCGGTGGGCTCACCGGCGGCCTGGGCGGCGGCAGCGCAAGCGGCCCGCTCGCGCCTGTCACCAGCCTGGTCAGCGGCCTGACCGGTGGGCTCACCGGCGGCCTGGGTAGCGGTAGCGCAAGCAGCCCGCTCGCGCCTGTCACCAACTTGGTCAGCGGCGTGGTGAGCACGGTCGCCGGCGCTGCCGGCGGTGCCTCGGGTGGCGGCGCAGGCAATGCGCTTGCACCGGTTACCGGCATCGTCGCGGGCATCACCGGCGGCAATGCCGCAAGCAGCGGCAGCGGCAGTGGCAGTGGCAGTGGCAGCGGCTCGGGCAACAACGCACTGGCGCCGGTTACCGGCCTCGTGAGTGGCCTGCTGGGCGGCCTCGGCGGCAAACGCTAAGTATCAAGCAGGCAATGCATGCTTCGCGCTTCGTGCGCCTGCATGTAAGAATTAAAAAAGGGGCGCGTTCGACGTGCCCCTTTTAAAAGAGAACGCGATTGGCCACGCAATAGCGCCAAGGGTAGCGGCACCCCTGGCGTCATTGGCACAGCGCGTTAAAGCCGCATGCTGATTTTTACGGATCCAGGGGTATTACCATGACGCACACACGCCTGCGTGTTGCCACGTTGCTGCTCGGCATCGGCGCCTGCAACAGTGTCCTTGCGGAGCCACGCAGCCCGATCCTTGGCGATCCCACGCAAACCTTGCCTAGCATCGCACCTGCGCGCCCGCCACAGAGCAACGTCACCGTGCAGGTGGAGCGGCCGGACTCCGCGCTGCAAAACCTGCTTACCAGCAAGCTCACGCCGCAGCGATTCCAGATCGAAGGCGTGAAGGCGATCCCATTCGCGGAGATCGCAGCCAGGTTTGCACCGCTGGCCGGCAAGGAAATCACGGTGGGCCAGCTGCTGGCGGTGGCGAATGAAGTCACCCAGATGTACCAGCAACGCGGCTTTCCGCTGTCCTTCGCCTTTGTCCCGACGCAGAGCTTCGAAAATGGCAATGTGCTGGTCACGGTGGTGGAAGGCCATGTTGCCACCATCACGATCCGCGGCGAAGCGGGCCCGGCCGAAGGCCGCCTGCGCGCCATTGCAGAGCAATTGATGCAAGACGAGCCGCTGCGCCGCGAGACCTTCGAGCATTACGTCAACGTGCTGGCGCTGCAGCCCGGCATGCAGGTGGCCGCTACCGTGCAGCCGCCGCAGACCACGGACGGCGCCTGCGAGATGGTGCTCGAGGTCAAGCGCAAGCCCTTTACGTTTGGCATGGGCCTGGATTACAAGGATCCGAGCGTGCGTGGCATCTTCACCGCCACCACCAACAGCCTGACGCCGCTGGGAGAACAGATATCGGTCTCCGCGCTAGCGCCCCGGGGCCCGGACCACGAGGAATACTACGTCGCCAGCTATGGCCAGCCGATCGGCACCGAGGGCATGATGGCCCGCCTGAGCGCCTCGCATTACCGTGGCGTGCCTCAAAACGGCACGCTGGCGCAAATCGGCTTCGATACGCGTTACGTGAACGACACCAAGCGCCTCGGCGGCACGCTCAGCTATCCGGTGATCCTCAACAACGCGCACTCGCTCACGGCTACCGGCGGCCTCTATGCCAACGACCAGTTCGAGCGCTATACGCAGTCGGGCACGGGCAGGCAGATCGCGCTGACCACGCATGTGCGCGTGCTGAGCGCGGAACTCGCCTACGTGCAGCGGCAGGAGGGCCAGACCCGCAGCGCCACGCTGGGCGTCTACAAAGGCATGAACGCGCTCGGCGCGAGCCGTGAGAACAACGTCAACGACCTGGACTTCGTGCGCAGCCGGCTGGTGGTGTCGCAGGCCACCGACTTGCCCTGGGGCTTTGGCGTGGCGGTGTCCGCCGCCGGCCAGTACAGCGGGCAGCGCCTGGCGTCGAGCGAGCAGATCAGCTTTGGCGGCCGCTTCTTCGGGCTCGGCTATCCGGCGGGCGAGGTGGCGGGCGACAAGGGCTGGGGCGCGTCGGCTGAGATCAACCGCCTCTTCACGCCTGGCCTGACCTACCTGAAGACCGTGCAGCCTTACGTGCTGACCGACATGGCGCGCGTGTACTCGAACAGCTTGTCGCTGGTACACCGCACGCTGCAGTCGGTGGCCATCGGCCTGCGCTTCTCGGACCGGCGTTACTACACGCTGGATGTCTCGGTGGCGCAGCCGGTTGGCGACAAGCCGACCAATGCCTCGCGCCGGTCGCCGCGCCTGAACGCGACATACTCTTATCAGTTTGAATAGGTGACGCGTGGTGGCGAGTAGGTGGCGAGTAGCTAGCGAATGGACAGCAAGGACGAAGCGTCTTTGGGAATTTTCCACTTAGCCTTGCAGATTTTTCCGAATTCTTGCGGCGTAGATGCAAATGATACTTGTTTGCATTCATTGTCAACCGCAGCAGTCGGAGAATCATGCAAAGCGCCCTCGTCACCAGGACCAAGAAGAAACTCAACGCCATCCCGCGCCTGACAGGCGCGGTTGGCATGGCCATCGCGGCCGCGCCAACGGCTGCCCAGACCGCAGGAAGCACCAAGGTGGTGGCGGCGGAGCTGCCTGCGGTCATTGTCAGCGGCTCGGCCCCTAACCAGTTCAAGACCGACAGCACCTCCTCGGTCAAGACGCCTGGCGCGTTGCTGGATACGCCCAGGTCCATCATGGTGATCCCGCAGGAACTGATCCAGAGCACCGCCTCCACCAGCCTCACCGAGGCGCTGCGCACCGTGCCCGGCATTGCATTTGGCGCGGGCGAAGGCGGCAACCCGGTTGGCGACCGTCCGTTTATCCGTGGCTACGATGCGCAGGCCAGCACCTTCCTGGATGGCATGCGCGACATCGGCGCGCAATCGCGCGAGATGTTCAACATCGAGTCGGTCGAGGTCACCAAAGGGCCGGCCGGCGCCTACGACGGACGGGGCTCGGCGGGCGGCAGCATCAACATTGTCAGCAAGTCGCCCAAGCTGGGCAGCTTCGCCGAAGGCAATCTCGGCGTGGGCAATGCCAGCTACAAGCGCGGCACCGCCGACGCCAACTGGCAGTTCAGCGGCCACGCCGCGGCGCGTGTCAACGCCATGTTCCAGGATGCGGGCGTGCCCGGCCGCGACAGCACGCATCAAGAGCGCTGGGGCTTTGCCCCGTCCGTCGCCCTTGGCCTTGGTGGCCCAACCCGGCTGACGCTGTCCTACTACCACATGGAGACGAATGGGCTGCCCGACACCGGCATGCCCTACAACAACCCGAACTTCGTCCCGCGCACCGATGGCCGGCCGCGTACACGGCTGCCCGGCGACGGCTCACCGCTCAAGTTGCCGCGCAATACCTACTACGGCCTGGTCGACCGCGATTTCCGCAAAGACAGCGCCGACGTCGCCACCGTCCGCTTCGAACACGATTTCAGCCCGGCACTCAAGTTCCGCAACCAGACGCGCGTCGGGCGCACCAAGCAGGACTACCTGTGGACGCGCCCGGACGGCAGCTTCAATGGCAACATCTACTACGACATGGTCTGGCGCCGGACCAACCAGCGCCACGGCATCTCCACTACGCAGGCCAACCAGACCGACCTGTCGGGCGAGTTCCTCACCGGGGCCATCAAGCACAAGTACGCGTTCGGCGTGGAATTCTCTCGCGAGAAAAGCGAGAACGACGGCTACACGGTCGCCACGGGCAACAGCCGCTGCCCAAGCGGCCCGGGCGCGGCCAGCGGCTACAACTGCACCACGTTGTACAACCCCGACCCGCATGACCCGTGGAGCGGCCGGATCGCCCGCAACTACAACCCGACCAATCACACGGCCACGACCGCATCGGTCTATGTCTTCGACTCGATCGAGCTCAGCAAGCAGTGGATGTTGAATGCGGGATTGCGCTTCGACCGCTACCGCGGCGAAGTACAGACCGCCCGCGCCAACGGCGGCGCCGGCCCGCGCAGCACGCATACGCGTGACGACAACCTCTTCAACTATCAGGTAGGCGTGGTCTACAAGCCAGTGGAAAACGCCAGTGTCTACTTGTCCTACGGCACCTCGTCCACGCCAGCCGGCGCCGTGGTCGGCCAGGGCAGCGAGCCGAGCGGGCTCGCGCCGACCAGCGCGGGCTCCGCGTTGTCTCCGGAAAAAAACCGCAGCATCGAACTCGGCACCAAGTGGGACGTGCTGCGCAAGCGCCTGGCCTTGACGGCCGCCATCTTCCGCGTGGAAACCACCAATGCGCGCATCATCCTGGAAGACGGCCTCGCGGCCATGGCGGGCAACAAGCGCGTGGACGGCATCGAGCTCGGCTTCTCCGGGAACGTGACCGACCAGTGGGCTGTCTTCGGCGGCTACACCCACCTGAAGAGCGAACTGCGCAACAACGGCGGATCCGGCGCGGCCTTCGGCGCATCCAACGGCCACTCCTTCCCCAACACGCCGTCGGATAGCTTCAGCCTGTGGAGCACCTACCGGTTCCTCCCGAATCTCACGGTGGGCGGCGGCGCTTACTACGTCTCCAAGGTGTGGGGCAGCGAGGCCCGCAACAACTGGGTGCCGTCCTACTGGCGCTTTGACGCCATGGCGGCCTACCAGATCAACAAAAACGTGACGCTGCAGCTCAACGTGATGAACCTCGCCGACAAGGTCTATTACAACCAGGCCTACCCGGCGCACTACGCATCGATTGCGCCCGGGCGCGCCGCCGTTTTCAACGTCAACCTGCGGTACTGAGCCGAGGTTGGTCCTCGTCGTGGCACGCGGGAGCCGCACGTGCCACGGCATCTATTCCCGTACCGCGAATTCGAAAATGTAACGTTTTCGCTACAGACACGATGGATGTATGTCTTGACTGACATATGAAATACAAATGATAATTCTTCTCATTCTCAACATTATTCAAGCAATCGGGGAAATTCGTGCAGACCGCTTTTGTCGTCCGGAAGAACAAGAAACATAACGTCATACCGCGCCTTTCGGGCGCCGTTGGCATGGCGGTCGCAGCTGCACCGGTAGCTGCCCAATCGGCCGGCACGACCGTTGCTGCCGTCGAATTGCCCGCGGTAACCGTCAGTGGCGCCAACGAAAGCGGCTTCAAGGCGGACACCGCATCGTCGATCAAGACGCCCGCCGCCCTGCTCGATACGCCCAAGTCGATCACCGTTATTCCGCAGGAAGTGATCCAGAGCACCGGCTCGACCAGCCTGAGCGATGTGCTGCGTACGGTACCCGGCATCTCCTTCGGCGCCGGCGAAGGCGGCAACCCGGTTGGCGACCGGCCCTTTATCCGTGGCTACGATGCGCAGGCCAGCACCTTCCTGGATGGCTTCCGCGATATCGGCTCGCAAAGCCGCGAGTTGTTCAACGTCGAATCCGTCGAGGTCACCAAGGGCCCGGCCGGCGCCTACGACGGCCGCGGCTCGGCCGGCGGCAGCATCAATATCGTCAGCAAGGCGCCCAAGCTGACCAGCTTCGCCGAAGGCAACATTGGCGTCGGCAATGCGGACTACAAGCGCGCCACGGTCGACGGCAACTGGAAGTTCGCCGACCACRCGGCCTTCCGCCTGAACGCCATGTATCACGATGCCGGCGTCGCCGGGCGCGATACCACGCACCAGAGTCGCTGGGGCTTTGCACCCTCCGTGGCCTTCGGCCTGGGTACCGACACGCGCCTGACGCTGTCCTACTACCATATGCAGTCGGACGATATCCCCGACACCGGCATCCCGTACAACAACCCCACCTTCAATCGCCGCACCGACGGCCGCCCGCGCCTGAGCGTCGCCGGCGACGGCTCGCCGGTGAACGTGCCGCGCAACACCTATTACGGCTTGTCCGATCGCGACTTCCGCAAGGATAAGGCCGACATGGGCACCATCCGCTTCGAGCACGATTTCAGCCCAGCGCTCAAGTTCCGCAACCAGACCCGTATTGCCAAGACCAGCCAGGACTTCATCTGGACCCAGCCGGACGACAGCCAGGGCAATCTGTACTACGGCATGATCTGGCGCCGCACCAATACGCGTGTGGCCACCGCCAATACCATTGCCAACCAGACCGACCTGTCGGGTGAGTTCGCCACCGGCACGATCAAGCACAAGTACGCCTTCGGCGTGGAGTTCGCGCAAGAGAAGAGCGAGAACGACAGCTACAACGTGGCGACCGGCAGCAACCGCTGCCCGAGCGGCCCGGGCGCCGCCGGCGGCTACAACTGCACCACGCTGTACAACCCGAACCCCAACGACCCATGGGCGGGCGCCATCAGCCGCGTGAACAACCCGACCAACTCGAAGACCAACACCAGCTCGGTCTACGCCTTCGACTCGATCGAGCTGAACAAGCAGTGGCTGCTCAATGCCGGCGTGCGCTTTGACCGCTACAGCACCGAGTTCCAGGCCGCCCGCGCCGCCAAYGGCACCCGCGCCGAGTACTCGCGTGACGACAACCTGTTCAATTACCAGTTGGGCGTGGTCTACAAGCCGGTGGACAACGCGAGCTTCTACGTTTCCTACGGCACCTCGTCGACCCCTGCCGGCTCCTTCCTGGCCCAGGGCAGTGACGGCAACGCACTGGCGCCCGACCGCGCCGGCAACCGGGGCGACCAGCTCGCCCCGGAAAAGAACCGCGCCTTCGAAATCGGCACCAAGTGGGACGTGCTGCGCAAGCGCCTCGCTTTGACGGCCGCGATCTTCCGCGTGGAAACCACCAATGCGCGCATCACGCAGCAGGACGGCACCGCCGCCATGGCCGGCAACAAGCGCGTGGACGGTGTAGAACTGGGCTTCTCGGGCAACGTCACCGACAAGTGGGCCGTGTTCGGCGGCTACACGCACCTGAAGAGCGAACTGCGCAACAACGGCGGCTCGGGTGCGGCCTTCGGCGCCACCAACGGCCAGTCCTTCCCCAACACGCCGGCGGACAGCTTCAGCGTGTGGAGCACGTATCAGATCATCCCCAACCTCACGGTAGGCGGCGGTGCGTACTACGTCTCCAAGGTGTGGGGCAGCGAAGCCACCAACAAATGGGTGCCCTCGTACTGGCGCTTTGATGCGATGGCTTCGTATCGCATCAACAAGAACGTGGCGGTGCAGCTCAATGTGTTCAACCTGGCCGACAAGGTCTATTACAACCAGGCCTACGCCAGCCACTATGCATCGATCGCTCCCGGACGCTCCGGCGTCCTGAGCCTCAACGTGCGCTATTGAGCCGCGGCAAGCGCTCGGCAAACCCTGCGCTGCCGGCCGGTCTTGCAGACCGGCCAGCCCGCACACGGCACACCACCCTTGCGGCACGGTGTGCCGTTTTTACTTTCTCCGCCCCGTATGGAAACACTGGACACACTGGCCACACTCCCCTTCCGCATCGTCTCTCCCGGAGAGCTTGACCAGCTTGGCGCCAACGGCCTGGCCGACAAGCTGCGCGAGCCGCCACACCTGGCGCTGCCCTGGCTGGGCGGCGCCGCCGTGCAAGGCAACCTCGAAGCGCAGATGATTCTCGGCCAGTGGTTTCTCGCAGGCCACGGCGTCGAGCGCGACGCAGCCCGCGCCTTCGTGTGGTTCAAGTACGCCGCACACGCCGGTCATGCCGGGGCCTCAAACATGACTGGCCGCTGCTACGAAAACGCCTGGGGCACGCTGCAGGACGATCACGCGGCAGCGCAGTGGTACACGCTCGCGGCGCAGCGCGGCTCCGACTGGGGCATGTACAACCTGGCAACGGCGCTGGTGCTGGGCCGCGGCATTGCCGCCAGCCGCCCGCAGGCGCTCGACTGGTATCTGCGGGCCGCCGATATGGGGCACGCCAAGTCGCTCAATATCGTAGGCGGCTTCTACGAGGACGGCTGGGAAGTGGAACGCAACGCGGCCGTGGCAATGGACTACTACCGCCGCGCGGCCGAAGGCGGCGATTTTCGCGGCCAGTTCAACTACGCCCGCGCGCTGGCGCTATGCGGCCAGGAACACGAGGCCATCCGCTGGGTGCGGCAAGTGCCGCGCACCGCCAATGCGCCCTTCATCGAGAAGATGCTCGCCTTCCTGCGCGACGCGCCCGACGCAGCGCTGAACCAGTTGTATAGGCACGCGGACGATGCGGCGCAACTCAGCTCACGCGAAACCCAATCTTCAGCGTGACCTGGAAGTGCGCGACCTTGCCGTCCGTGATGTGCCCGCGTGTCTCAACCACTTCGAACCAGTCGATATGCTTGATGGTCTCGCTCGCCTTGTCGATGGCGCTACGGATCGCCGCGTCGCAGCCGTCCGGCGACGAGCCCACGATCTCAACCAGTTTGTAGGTGTGGTTTGACATGTCCGCCCTCCTTGGCGCGATGGCCGCTGGCTACGATACGCACCCGCCAGCTTGGTGCTCCGGATACGTTTCTCCATCATAGGCAGCGGGCACGGCAAATCCAAAGTGCGGTTACTCGCCGACAAGATTGCTGACGTGTTAAGCACTGGCCCCGTGCCGGCGGTTCATGCCTGAACCTGGCCGGCGCGCCGGCGTGCCGGCTGGTCCTGCACGGCGCGGCGCCGCCCGGCGATGTCCTCGGCAAGCCATTCGACGAAGGCGCGCACTGCCGGCGGCAAGTGGCGCCCCGCCATGGTCTGCACCTGCAGCGCGCGCTGCTGCATGGCGCGGCTGGCGATCGGCACCAGCACGCGCCGCTCCGCGCGCAGGTTGTTGCGCACCGCCAGGGAACCCGTCAGGTACACCGCGTCCGCGTACGTCTGGTAGCCCACCAGCGCGCTCAGCGAATTGCTGCTAAGCAATATGCGCGGGCGCAGCCCTTCCACGCCGCAGGCCAGGTCGAACAGTTGCCGGATGGTGTTGGTCTCGCTGGGCAGCGCCAGCGGATACGCCACCACCTCCTTCAGGCTGGCGCGCTTGAGCGCGGCCAGCGGATGCTTGCGCGCGACATAGGCATAGACCGGCGCGGTTTCCGAATAGGCGACTTCGATGCCTTCCTGGGCCGCGATGGCGAACGTCAGCGCCAGGTCCACCGTGCCCTCGCGGACCATGCGTGTGGCGATCGCAGGCGCGCAGACTTCAAGCGAAAAGCTCACGCCGGGAAAACGGCGCTGGAACAGCGCCATCGCGTAAGGCATGTAGTCCCGCGCGAAGCCGTCGGTGCAGGCCAGCCTGACTTTGCTGTGCGCCAAGCTAAGCAAGCCCTGGAGATCGGCCTGCAGGGTCTGCGCGTCGAGGAAGGCGCGGCGTCCGTACTGCTGCACCACCAGTCCGGCCTCGGTCAGGCGCATGCCGCGCGGCTCGCGCTCGAAGAGCGCCGTACCGAGTTCCGCTTCGAGCCGGGCCACCTGCCGGCTGATGGCCGATACCGCGACATGCAACGAGGCAGAGGCCGCGCTGAGCGAGCCGCGCTCCGCCACCTCAAGGAAATAGGCCAGCGGTACCGCGTGGATCGATGTGAACTTCATGGTTGTGCTTCCGGCAAGCGTGTCTTTGCATGAGAGGGACTGGCAGCGTGCTGCCATTGCGCACCGGCCTTTGCGCAATGATAAGCCTGGCCCGCACCTGCCTTGCTGATTTTAGAAAGCAGCTTTCTGGCTGGCCGGAGCACCAATGGTGCCGAAATGCCATGCGGCGCGGCCTGAGCGGCAGCTTCTCGCGCAAACGGCACCGCCGCGGTGCGGCTAGTGCGCTCTGCCACGCCACTGGCGGGCGTGAACTGGCAGGCAGAGCGCGGAAATGCTGTTGGCATTGCGACACGCGTTTTGCCGGAACTGGCCCGGCTGCCGTTATCGTTACGCCATGCCCCAGCCGCGCACGCACGCAAGCCAGCGAGCGGCCGCGGGGCGCTGACAGAATGCAAAGCGAAGCAAGGAGACCGTAACCTCATGGAAGACATCTGCTACCTTGGCGCCGTGGAAATGGCCCGCGCCATCCGCACCCGCGAACTCGGCGTGCGCGAAGTGATTGACGCGCATATCGCGCGCATCCAGCGCGTCAACCCGGCCATCAACGCGATCGTCACCACCACCTTCGAGGAGGCACAGGCCGCGGCCGATGCGGCCGACACAGCGCTGGCGCGCGGCGCCGTGCCCGGGCCGCTGTTTGGCCTGCCGGTGGCACACAAGGATTCCTTCCTGAGCGCGGGGGTGCGCACTACCTTTGGCTCGGCGGTGTACCGGGATTTTGTGCCGGCGCAGGACAGCGCGGTGGTGGCGCGCCAACGGGCCGCGGGCGCCATCATGCTGGGCAAGACCAACCTGCCGGAGTTCGGCGCGGGCTCGCACACCTTCAATGCTGTGTTCGGCGCCACGCGCAACCCTTACCGCCTGGGCGTCTCGGCCGGTGGCAGCAGTGGTGGCAGCGCGGCGGCGCTGGCCGCGGGCATGGTCGCGCTGGCCGATGGCTCGGACATGGGCGGTTCGCTGCGCAACCCGGCCAGCTTCTGCAATGTGGTGGGCTTGCGAGCGTCGATCGGACGGGTGCCGATGACGCCGGCCAACCATGCATTCAACACGCTCACGGTGGGCGGGCCGATGGGCCGCTCGGTGGCGGATGTGGCGCTGATGTTCAGCGTGCTGGCCGGCGACGATCCGGCCGACCCGCTGGCAATTGCCGCTGACGCCAGCGATTTCGCCACCCTGCCCCGGATCGATGGCAAGGGCCTGCGCGTGGCGGTCAGCCCGACGCTCGGTGGGCTGCCGTTCGAGCCGGCGGTGAGCCGCATGCTGCAGGAGGGAATTCGCCAGTGCCAGGCGCTGGGCTGCACGGTGGACGAGGCAGAGCCGGATTTCAGCGGGGCCGACCACGCCTTCGAGGTGCTGCGCGCGCTGGCGTTCGCCACCAACTACGGCGCGGCGCGCGCCGAGCATGGCGAACAGATGAAGGAAACAGTGCTCTGGAACATCGACCTGGGCCTGGCCCAGGACGGCGCCGCGATGGCGGAAGCCGCGCGGGCCCACAGCCGCATGTTTGCGCGCATGCAGGCCCTGCTGGCGCGCTACGATTTTCTGATCGCGCCGGTGTCGCAGGTGACGCCGTTCGCCGTTGAAACCGAATATCCGCAGCGCATCGAAGGCGTGCCGATGCCTAGCTATATTGGCTGGATGCGCTCGTGCTACCGCATCACCATCACGGGCCATCCCGCCATCTCGGTGCCCTGCGGCTTTACCGACGACGGCTTGCCGGTGGGCTTGCAGATCGTCGGCAAATATCGCGGCGAGCGCGCGCTGCTGGCGTTTGCGCAACTGTTCGAGCAGGCCAATCCCGCCGGGCGCATCCGCCCGGCGTTGTAAGCCGCCACCATGGCGCCGGCCAGGGTCCGCGCACCGGGCCACATTGACCATTTCGACAACATCGACCACATTGATCGCAACACAAGGGGAAACACAGATGTTTGCAACGCACATGACAAGATGGACGCTGAACATGACCAGCGGCGTGGCCCGATGCATCATTGGCGGTGCCGCCGCCTGCGCGGCACTGGCGGTGGCCGGGCCGGCGCTGGCCCAGACGTACCCGGACAAGCCGATCAAGCTGGTAGTGCCGTTTCCCCCGGGCGGCTCCACGGATGTGCTTGCCCGCCTGGTGGCGCGCAAGCTGGGCGAAGTGCTGCGGCAATCCGTGGTGGTAGAGAACAAGGCCGGTGCGGGCACGATCGTCGGCGCCGACTATGTGGCGAAAGCCACGCCTGACGGCTATACCTTGCTGCTCAGTGCTGCCACCACGTTCACCGTGAATCCGGTCACATACTCACGCCTGCCCTACGACTCGCTCAAGAGCTTCGAGCCGCTCGGCATGGTCGGCTCCACGGCGCTGGTGCTGCTGGCCAATCCGGCAGTCAAGGCGGACACGCTCAAGCAACTGGTGGCCGAGGCCAAGGCCACGCCAGGCGGCATGTCCTACGGCTCCTATGGCGCGGGCACCACTGCGCACTTCGCGGGCGAGATGATCAACGCGGCGACCGGCATGGGCTTGCTGCACGTACCGTACAAAGGCAGCGCGCCCGCCATGGCCGACCTGATCGGCAACCAGATCCCGCTGTCGGTCGATACCGTGGTGGCAGCCGCGCCGCAAATCAAGGGCGGCAAGGTCAAGGCCATCGCCGTCACCAGCGCCGCGCGCTCGATGCTGCTGCCCCAGGTGCCCACGGCGATCGAAAGCGGCTATCCCGGTGTGTCGCTCAGCACCTGGTTTGCCATCGTCGCGCCCAAGGGCATTCCCGCGCCGGCGCGCCAGACACTGGAAACCGCCATTGCCAGCATGATGAAGGATCCCGCGCTGCAGCAGAGCATGACTGCCAACGGCTTCGAGCCCGAGTACGGCAGCGCCGGCGAATACCGCGTGCGCGTCACCGGCGAGATCGCGCGCCTGCGCAAGATCGCCCAAGCAGCGAACATCCACGCCGATTGATCGCTATCCAGCGGCATCGGCCTCGCATGGCACCATGCGAGGCTGCCCGCTCGCTAAAGAACGCCTCGAAAAACGCCAGGCAAACTGGCAAGGATCATGCCATCGCAATGGCGCGTTTGGTGTCCGCGCCTAGCCGTTGTTTGCGCTGTCCTGGGCGAGTATTGGCAGACGGTTGGCGAACTGTTGGCGGACTGTTGGCGGACTGTTGCCTAACGCGTAAAACGATCGAACACGCCGAGAAAGAGTTTGTCCTTTCCGGTGCATACGTTCTACCTTACGAGTGTGCGCCCTGCCTTTCCGGAGACCGCAATGGCAATCCGTTCCACCGCATCACACAGCACCGCGCAGTTGCGACGGCTCGTCGGCCAGTTGCAGGCCGAGGTCGATTCGCTTGATCACCTGGCGATCTTCGACGCCGAGACCCAGACCGCGCTGGGCCAGGCCCGGGACCGCCTCACCCAAGGCATCGAGGCGATCGAAGATGCCATCCAGAGCCTGCGCACCCTGCAGCAGGTGCGCCCCTCGGCCATGCGCAGCCGAAAGACGCCGCGCGCGGCCTGATCCACAGGGACGCGGCCGCGTTGCCCGCAATGCTCAGAATTCCTGCACGGTCGGGCGCAGCACAATCTCGTTGATATCCACGTCGGCCGGCTGCTCGATCGCGTAGGCGATGGCGCGAGCCACCGAATCGGCCGGGATGGCTTGCTGATAGAACTCGCCCACCACCTTGGCGCTTTCCGCGTGGGAGCTGCCTAGCTTGAGTTCCGAGTCGACCGCGCCCGGCGAAATCACCGTGGTGCGGATCGCGCCGCCGGTTTCATGCCGCAAGCCTTCGGAAATGGCGCGCACTGCGAACTTGGTGCCGCTGTACACCGTGCCGCCCGGGCTGAACACCTTCACGCCCGCGACCGAGGCAATATTGATGAAGTGCCCCGCGCCCTGCTTCTGGAACACGGGCAGCGCGGCAGCGATGCCATACAGCACGCCCTTGATGTTGAYGTCGATCATGCGCTCCCATTCCTCGACCTTGGCCTCGCTCATGGGGGCGATGGCCATGAGGCCCGCGTTGTTGATCATGACATCGATGCGGCCGAAGCTTGCCACGGCCTTTTGCGCCAAGGCCTCGACATCGGCGCGCCGGCTCACGTCGGCTACCACCACTTCCGCCTTGCCGCCCTTGGCGCGGATCTCGGCCGCCAGGGTTTCCAGGCGGTCGCCGCGACGGGCGGCCAGTACCAGCGAGGCGCCCGCCGCGCCCAGGTGACGCGCGGTGGCTTCGCCCAGCCCGCTGCTGGCGCCGGTGATGACTACAACCTTGCTTGCGATGTTCGTGCTCATTGTTCACTCCGGAAAACTGCAGGCGCGCTGCCTGCGGATGGAAGTGATTATCTTGGCGGCGATGATCAATCAAAATGGAAACGTTTTGATTTCAGAATTCCATGTTCTGGAATTGATTGGCTAACGGATAACCGTGCCCGGCAGCGGTACGCTACCGTCCGCTCGGTCAAGACAGCGGGAAGCGGGCGACGGAAAGCGGGAAGCGCGCTCAGCGCGCCGCCACTGCGTCTTTGTCGCCGAAGTAAGCCACCAGCGCGTCAAACACCAGCCGGATGCGCATCGGCACCGGGCTACGGCGCGAGCGGTAGATGTACAAACCCCACGGCGCGGGCGCGAAGCGTTCCAGCACGCTGACGAGGCGGCCGGAACGCAGATGGGGCTGCGCGAGATAGTCAGGCAACTGACCGTAGGCGAGCCCGGAGAGGATCGCTTCCATTTCGGTCTCCGGGTCGTCGGTGAGAAAAGCTGGCGCGCGCGGATTGAACTGCTCGCCCTGGGCGAAATACCACGGCCAGGCGCGGCCGCTGCTGCGGTCGATCAGGCCTGTGGTGGGCAGCGCGGCGAGCTGGGCCAGGTCGGCCGGCTTGCCCACGCGCGCCACCAGCTCCGGCGTGCCCACGATATGAAAGCCCACCCGCGTCGTCATGCGCGCCACCAGCCGCTGGTCGCGGAACATGCCCAGGCGCAGGCCGATGTCGATCTCGTCGTCGACCACATCGGCGACCTGGTCCGAAAGCCGGATGTCGAGCGTGATACCCGGATGCGCCAGCGCTACCTCCCGCAGCGCCACCAGCAGATGCTGCCGCCCAAGCGTGCTCGGCGCGGTAATGCGCACGACGCCCTTGAGCTCCGTGTCCGAGCGGCTGGCCGGATGCGCAAACAGGCTGTCGACATCGACAAGCGCCGCGCGGGCGCGCTCGGCCAGGCGCTCGCCGGCGGCGGTGATGCGGATCTGGCGGGTGTTGCGGTGGAACAGCGGCTCGCCCACGGCTTCCTCGAGGTCCTTGACCGCGCGGGTGACGGTTTGCGGCGACGTGCCCAGCCGCGTCGCGGCTGCCTTGAACGAAGCCGACTCCGCTGCCGCGCAGAAGATCCTCAGCATTTCCAGCCGGTTGAGCATGGTGGTGTGCGCCGTGAAAAAACGCAGGTGCGTAGGTGATTGTGCAAAAGCGCGATTATAGGAGCCGCCGCGGCATTGAATGAGAACTGTCTCATTGCCGCCCTGGTCTATGTAGGTTGCGCATCGCCCGTTCCGCATCGCGCTTCTGTCTGGCAGAATGCCCGGCTCCCGCGCGCGGCCTCCGCCATCCTGCGCAACGGTGCAATGTCCTCTGACGGCTCTCGCCGGTTTTTTCGGGCCTATTCGGGCCTATTCGGGCCTATTCGGGCCTATTCGGGCCTATTCGGGCCTTTGCCGGCTTTTGCCGTCTCTTCAAACCTGCAAGCTGTAAGGATTCCTTTCTCGCATGAAGAAGTTTTTTTTCTCGGTGGCGCTGTGCCTGGCATCTGGCGTGGCCAGCGCTTCCGGCGGCTTTTCCCAATGTCCTCAATTCTTCGCGCAAAGCGCGGCCCCCAAGGCACCGAGCTCGGCCGAGCTCAAGCTGCGCCCGCTTTGCTATGACGCCTTTGCTGTCATGCACTCGGGCCGCAGCAAGACCCCGCTGTACGTGGCCGAGCGCCTGTCGCGCGTGCAGCTGATCGATGCCAGGGACGAGGCGCGAACAAATCGCTTCTTCTCCGATGCGCGCCTGCCCCGCGCCGAGCGGGCGGAACTGGACGACTACAAGGGCAATGAAGGCATCGACCGTGGCCATATGTCGCCTGCCGCCGACCAGCCGACCGCGCAAGCCATGTCGCAATCGTTCACGCTCGCCAATGTGGTGCCGCAATACAGCCAGAACAACCGCAAGGCATGGGCCTCCATCGAAAAGGCCACACGCAAGTACGCCATGCGCGCGGCCGGCGATGTCTATGTCATCACGGGCCCGGTCTTCGATGGCAACGTTCGCACCATTGGCAGCGGCAAGGTCTGGGTCCCCACATACCTCTACAAGCTCGTCTACGATCCGTCGACCAACCGCGCCTGGGCGCACTGGATCGAGAACTCCGACGCCGCCCGGCCGGGCAAGCCGATCTCCTATGGCGAGCTGGTCAAGCGCACCGGCATCGAATTCCTGCCTGGCGTTCAGCCGGCAAGCTGATGGACCGGGCGCCCGCATGCTGCATGACGGGCTGAGTGACGGTGCGTGCTGCGGCACGCGCGGCACGTCTGCCCGGACAGTGGCACACTTGCAGTTTTCCGGATTTCTGTCCTGCCGATCAACGGCACTGAGTGTCAATGGAGCAAGCAAGCATGCCTAACCACAGCAACAGCCAATGGATCCGCGTTGAAACCGAAGGTGGCGCCTTCGATGCCTACCTTGCCCTGCCGCCCACGGGCAAGGCGGCCAATGCACCTGGCATCGTGCTGGTGCAGGAAATCTTCGGTGTCAATGAACATATCCGCGCGGTAGCGGACCAGTACGCCCTCGACGGCTACGTGGTGCTGGCGCCGGACGTGTTCTGGCGCTTGGCGCCGCGCGTGGAACTGGGCTATGCGGGCGCGGACATGGCGCGCGCGATGGAGTTGCGCCAGAAGGTGGATGTGGAGCTGGCGGTGAAAGACATCGCCGCCACCGCCAAGGCGCTGCGCGGCCAGCTCGGCGCGGGCGCGAAGATTGCGGCAGTGGGCTACTGCTTCGGTGGCCTGATGGCCTACCTGAGCGCCGCACGCGGCCTGGTCGATGCGGCGGTTCCTTACTATGGCGGCGGCATCCAGAACAACCTGCAGGAAGCCGCCAGTATCAAGGTGCCGGTCCAGTTCCACTACGGCGCGCTCGATGCGCATATCCCGGCCGACGCCGTCGAGAAAGTGCGCGCTGCCGTGGCCGGCAACCGCCAGGCGGAAATCCACGTCTATGCGCAGGCCGATCACGGTTTCAACTGCTGGGCGCGCGGCTCGTATCATCAGCCGTCCGCCGCGCTGGCCCACGGCCGAGCCCTGACCTTCCTGGCTGGCGCGCTGTCCGCCTGAGCCAGCGGCAGCGGCAGCAAAAGCCGCCGCCATCGGGCTGCATACACGCGCCACGGCGCCGCCGTGGCGCGCTGCCTCGCTCTATCCTCCCCTTGCGCCGGACGTCCTGCCCGGCGTCTCCGCCTTCCCCACGCCAGGGCGGCTTGCGCCTGCGCCGGCCCGCCCGTATGCTGGCCCCTCGAACGCCAACGTCGCGGCATCGTGCTTGCGCCAGGAATGCAATGGCGCGATCAAGCCCTGCGGCATCGGCTCTCAAGACTTGCTGGACCCTAAAACCATAACGGAGACCACCATGCAGTCAGAGCAGCAGCGCGTCCTGCGCAACACTATCCCCGATGCCCTCGCCCGCGCGGTACGGCGCAACCCCGACAAGGTGGCGCTGCGCTTTGGCGAACGCAGCTGGACCTATCGCGAACTCGAGGCCGCGGCGGCCAGCGTGGGTGCCGCGCTGCAACGGTGGGGCCTGCGCCCCGGCGACCGCGTGGCGGCGTTCGGCAAGAATTCGGATGCCTACGTGCTGCTGTGGCTGGGCTGCCTGCGTGCCGGGCTGATCCATGTGCCGGTGAATTTCTCGATGACGCGCGGGGAGGTCGAATACATCGTCGCCCAGTCCGGCGCCAGCGCGCTGTTCGCCGACCCGGCGCTGGCCGCGCACGTCGAAGGGCTGCCTTGCCCGTTGCTGGGCAGCCTCCATGGCGGCGGCGAGCGCGACGTGCTGACGGCGGCCAAGGGCCCCGCCGGGGAGATCCTTGCCACCCTCGACGACGCCATGCCGGCGCAGATCCTCTACACCTCCGGCACCACGTCCGCGCCCAAGGGGGCCGTGCTGACGCATCGCGCCTTGCTGGCCGAATACATGAGCGCCATCGCCACGTGCGACATCAAGCCGGAGGATGACGCGCTGGCTGCGCTGCCGCTCTACCACTCCGCGCAGATGCATGTCTTCCTGATGCCGCTGCTGCTGATGGGCGGCAGCATCCTGCTGGCGCAAAGCCCCGAGCCGGGCTTCTGCCTGCGCACGGTGCGCGAGGCCGGCATCACCAGCTTCTTTGCACCACCCACCGTATGGATTGCGCTGCTGCGCCACGCGGACTTCGATCCGCGCCAGCTGGTCTCGCTGACCAAGGCCTATTACGGCGCCTCGATCATGCCGCTGCCGGTGCTGCTGGAATTGCGCGAGCGCCTGCCCGCGCTGGGCTTTTTCAACTGCTACGGACAAAGCGAGATCGGCCCGCTGGCCACGGTGCTCGGCCCCGATGAGCACCGCGAGCGGCCCGCTTCGGCCGGGCGTCCCGTGCTGAATGTGGAAACCCGCATCGTCGACGAGAAGATGCAGGACGCCAGGCCCGGCGAGCTCGGCGAGATCGTGCACCGCTCGCCGCAGTTGCTCACCGAATACTGGGACAAACCGGAGCAGACCGCCGAGGCTTTCAGCGGCGGCTGGTTCCACTCGGGCGACCTGGGCTATATGGACGAGGGCGGCTATCTGTATGTGGTGGACCGCATCAAGGACGTGATCAATTCCGGCGGCGTGCTGGTATCCAGCCGTGAAGTCGAGGAGTGCCTGTACCAGCATGAAGCCGTGGCGGAAGTCGCCGTCTTCGCGCTGCCGCACCCCAAGTGGGTGGAAGCCGTGGCGGCTTGCGTGGTGCTCAAGCGCGAGACGCGCGCTGAGGAGGAGGCGCTGCTTGCCCATGCCCGCGCCGCGCTGGCCCCGTACAAGGTGCCCAAGCGCATCGTGTTCGTGCCCGACCTGCCGCGCAACACCGCCGGCAAACTGCTCAAGCGGCAATTGCGCGAGGATTACGCGGGCTTGTTCGGGGCGGGCCTGTAGGCCGCGAGGCCAGCGTGATGCCTGCCCCGGCATCGCGGAACACATGGTAGGGTGAGGCAAACGCTTCGAGCCAGAAGCCGGCTTTCTTGCCGATATCGCCCAACTGGTCATGCGAGGCCAGAACCATCAGGATCTTCATGCTGTGCTTCTTGCTGCGGGATGAACGGCGCCCGGCGAGGAAGCGGTGCGCTATGCGCGGCCGCCTCACCGCCCGGGAGCCCTAACACCCTTAGACAATAGAAGCTGAAGATCCGGGCAACCCCATCGTCAGTAAGGCATTGCCACGCCGTTCTGCACCTTGACCCGGTCGCCGTTGCGCAGGTTGTACGGCGTCGACTGGGTCACCGTGAGGTAGCCGTTGTCGGTGGTGCGCACGCGGATGCGGTACGCGGGCGGTGCCGTGTTGGTGCGCTTCTCCACCTCGTTGCCGGCCACCGCGCCGACCACCGCGCCGCCGATGGTCGCAACCGTATTGCCCCGGCCGCCGCCGACCTGGTGGCCGAGCAGGCCGCCAACCATGCCGCCGATCAACGTACCGGCGACGCCGCCGCTAGCCGGCTGTCCCGGCAACATCTCGATGGATTCAACCTGGCCATAGCGCACGCCGTAGGCATCGTTGCCGTAGGCGGCTTGCGGCTGGCTCGGCTGGGGATAGCCAGCTTGCGGGTAACCCTGTTGCGGATAGCTCTCCTGTACCGGCGCCTGCGGGTAGCCCGATTGCGGGTAGTCGGCCTGCGGGTAAGCGGGTTGCTGGTAGCCCTGCTGCGGATAGGCCACGGGGTAAGCGCCACCCGCCTGCGTGCTGCTGCCGTACGTGCCCGAATTGCCGTAGGCCCCGTAGCCACCATACCCGCCGCCATATGGCGCGCTCACACAGCCGGCCAGGGCACCCGCTGCAAGCAAGGCAAGCGCGGCGGTACGAAGGGGGAAAGAAGGGAAAGGCATCGGGAAAACTCCTGCGGTAGCAACGCGTGTGGGAATGCGCGCGAGTCTAGAGCCGCAGGAGCGCCTCGGGTGTCACCGAGGCTTGTGATTGGTAACTGCCTGTAACGGGGAATGCCTGCCGGGTTGAAAAAAGCCGATTTCCCGCTTCAGGAACGCTTCAGGAACGCTTCAGGATTGCTTCTTGGGTGCTCAGGCGCGCTCCGCGCCGTCGTCGTTGAAGGCCGTGAGGCGTGCCACGCGAAAGGTGCCACGCAGCGATTCCAGCTCGCTCCGGTGCAGCATGGCCAGCCGGTTAAGGAAGCGCTCGCCCTTGGCCATCAGGTGGACCTCGACAATGCGGCGGTCGTCCGGGTTGGCCTTGCGCTTGACCAGCCCGGCCGCCTCGCAGCGATTGACCAGCGCGACCACGCCGTGCTGTTTGGCCTGCAAGCGCTCGGCGAGCTCGCCGATCGATGCCCAGTCCTTGCCGGCACAGCCGCGGATATGCAGCATCAGCAGGTATTGCTGCACGGTCAGCCCTTCGCCCTGGGCGGCATCTTCTGAAAACCGCAGGAAACGCCGTAGTTGGTAGCGAAAATCGGATAATGCCTCGAAATCCTGCTTGGCAAGCGGGGATTTGGATGCGGCAGGCTGGCGGGTCATAGGGGGCAGCGTCTGGGCGCTGGGGAACTTGGCTCGACGCTCATTATAGGGGCTGCCCCAGGCGGTTCCGCGGACGTGCGGCAGTGCCAGGTTCCGGGGCCAGGCCAGGGTTTCGACCTGCGCCGATGCGGGTATGGCAGAATCTGTGCGTTCGCAGACACTCCTGACTGCCGACATCACACTTCCACCGGAATCGAAACCGATGTTCTCGGAAATCGCCCTTTTCCTGCTCGATACCGTCTTCAGCTTGTTCGGCATGGCGCTGCTGTTGCGCCTGTGGATGCAATGGACACGGCTGCCCACGCGCAATCCCGTCTCGCAAGGAGTATTCCAGGTCACCGACTGGCTGGTGCGGCCCTTGCGCCGGTTCATCCCCGGCCTTGGCGGCATCGACTGGGCCACCGTGATCGGCGCCTGGCTGACCGCCCTGGCGTTCCTGCTGCTGGTGCTGCTGGTCTCCGGCGCCGACCCGCTGACCTACCTGCCGCTGGTCCTGCTGATCGCCGTGCTCAATGTGCTGAAGTGGGGCATCAGCATGGTGATGTGGGTCACGCTGCTGATGGCGGTTCTGTCGTGGGTCAACCCGCACTCACCCGTCACACCCGCCATCAACCACCTGACCGAGCCGCTGCTACGCCCGATCCGCCGGGTCATTCCGCGCCTGGGCGGCTTCGATATCTCGCCGCTGGCGCTTTTCGTGATCGCGCAGATCCTGCTGATGATCATTGCCCGCCTTGGCGCGGGATTGTTCGGCGCGCGATTTGGCCTCTGAAGACCTCTAAAGGCACCTGAAGACATCTGAAGGTCTTTGAAGGCCCCGCCGGCAAGGGATGCTTGTGAATGCCCCGGGCCCACGCCCGGGGCATTGTCCATAGTGACGAACAGTGTTTTGGTGATTGACGCTTTTTCCTGGGCAGATGTAGGCATACATTACAGCCAACGTGGAACACACCACGATATGCCTGAAGGAAGAAAAGCATCATGAAGACCCTCGCACAAACCCGCACCCTCGCCGTTTCCCTCCTCTGCGCCATCGGCCTGTCGATGGCCGCCGCCTCCGCGCACGCCAGCACGCCGGTTTCCGACCTGGCCCGCCTCGATGGCAGCATCGGCCGCACAGTCGACGCGTTCACCGACGGTGCCCGCAACGGCCCGCGCGACCCGTTCACCGATGGCGCCCGCAGCGGCCCGCGTGACCCGTACACCGACGGCGCTCGCGGCGTGAACGAGCCGCGCAGCAGCTTCAGCGACGGCGCCTGAGCGCAACCTGGCATTCGCCAGGTGTGGAAGAGACAGTTAGAGTTAGATAGTCAGAGATAGTCAGCAAGTGCTCACGGTGTGAGCAACATTGTCAGCGCGGACATGGGCAGGCCTGCCAGCCGCCCACCCCAGCCGCAATGACCCCCACAGCCGCGCCAGCCCTCACGGGCCGGGCGCGGCTGCGTCGTTTCGGTCCTGCAGTTCGGAGGCCATCATGGCTTCCACCGCCTCCATGAAGACGCGTACCTTGCGCGGTTGCAGCCGGCGATCAGGCAGCAAGGCAAAGACCCGCAGCGGTGGCGGCGGGTAATCCGGCAGCACCTTCACCAGCCGTCCCTGGGCGACTTCCGCTTCGCAATAGATCAGCGACAGCCGGGCAATGCCAAGGCCGGCCAGGGCGCCCTGCAGCCGCAGCTCGGCGTTGGCGGTCTGCATGCGCGGCCGGATCGGTACCGCCACGCGCTCGCCATCGCGGGTAAATTCCCACATGCCGTCACCAGGCGTGGTCAGGGTCGGCAGGTTGGCCAGGTCTTCGGGCTGCAGTTGCAGCGGCAGGCCGGCGGCCAGCGCCGGCGCCGCGAACAGGCCGCGCTCCACGTGATAGATGCGCCGCGCCACGGTCCCGGAATCGGGCAGGTCGGCATCGACCGCGACAAAGGCAACGTCGAATCCGTCACGAATGGGATCGACCATGCCTTGCGAGATCTCCACCTTCACGTCCAGTGCCGGGTGGGCCGCCAGCGTGCGGCAGATCACGCCGCCCAGTTGCTGGGCACCAAACTCGTACGGCGCGGCGATGCGCAGCACGCCTTGCACCCGCTCCTCGCGCGCCAGTGTTTCCTGCCGGATCTCACGCAGCCGCGCAAACAAGGGCGCCACGTCGCGGTACACCGCGCTGCCGGCATCGGTCAGGCGCATGCGCCGGGTCGTGCGCTGGAGCAGCTTCGAGCCGATGGCCGACTCGAGCCGCGCCACCGCCGCCGAGACCCGGGACTTGGGGCAGTCGAGCTGCTCCGCCGCAGCCGTGAAAGTGCCTTGCTCCACCACGCAGCAGAAGGCTTCCCAATCGTTCCACTGGATTGTCTCGTTCACCAGGCGATGTTTCCTTTACAAGCTATGTTTCCCAAACGCGCGACATTATGCGCGCAGCGGGTGCGCCACTGGCGCGCGCGCCGCATTTCCTCTACCCTTTCGGCCTTTCCGTGTGTATTCGGCAATCAGCCGAACCAACCGATGGCCAGCCCTGCCGCTCCCGACAATTCCGACCACCCGGCCACGGATGCTTCCGTGGCGCCCGCCGCCGCGCCGGGCCCGGAGAAGCCGAGCGATACCTATGTGCAGTCCTTTGCACGCGGGCTCTCGGTCATCCGTGCCTTTGACGCGCAGCACCCCGCCCAGACGCTGAGCGAGATCGCGCAGGCCAGCGGCCTGACCCGCGCCGGCGCGCGGCGCATTCTGCTGACCCTGGTCGGCCTGGGCTATGTGCGCGCCGATGGCCGCCTGTTCCGCCTGACGCCCAAGATCCTCGACCTGGGCTTCGCCTACCTGACCTCGATGCCGTTCTGGAATCTGGCCGAGCCGATCATGGAGGCGTTGTCGCAGGAGGTGCATGAAAGCTGCTCGATCTCCGTGCTGGACGGCACCGAGATTGTCTATGTGCTGCGGGTGCCGGCGCGCAAGATCATGACGATCAACCTGTCCATTGGCAGCCGGCTTCCGGCCTATTGCTCGTCGATGGGCCGCGTGCTGCTGGCCGGCCTGCCGCCTGAGGAGCTCGACCGGGTGCTGGGCGCCAGCGAACTGCGCGCCCGTACCAGCCGCACCGTCACCGACCCCGCCGAGCTCAAGGCCATCATCGCTGGCATCCGCACGCGCGGCTGGGCCCAAAACGACCAGGAACTGGAAGAAGGGCTGGTCTCGCTGGCCGCGCCGATCCGCAACCGTGCCGGCCAGGTCATCGCCGCCATCAATATCAGCGGCCAGGCCAACCGCACCAGCGCCGACGACATGGCCAGCAGCTTCCTGCCGCCGCTGCTGGCCGCCTCCGAGAAAATCTCGAACCTGATCAGCCTGCGGAGCTGATGCGCCAGCGCGGTTAGCGTGTGGCCGTTGCCGGCGCAGGCAGCTCGACGCTGCCGAACTCAGCCGAGCGGGTGCCCGGCAGCGGATGGTTGCTGGCACCGTGGTAGGCGAAGGCGACCGACAGCTTGACCGCCTCGGAAACGTTCTGGCCCGCGCTGTGAAACAGCCGGCTGTCGAACAGCAGCACGTCGCCGCGCTCCAGGGCCAGCGGCCGCACGCCTTGCAGCATGGCCTGGCTGGCCGGATGCGACTCGATCAGGAATTCGGCCGCATCGAGCTGGCCGGGTTCGAGCGCGACGGTGTGCGAGCCGGGAATCACGCGCAGCACGCCGTTGCTCTCATCCTCCCTGCCCAGCGCCAGCCACACCGTCACCAGCTCCGGGCGGGCAAATGACCAGTAGCGGGTATCACGGTGCCAGCCGGTCTGGCTGCCATAGTGCGGATGCTTGGTCATCACACAGTTGTGGTGAGCGAGAGTCAGGCGCACCGGCTCGCCCAGCAAGGTCGCGACCACCTGCGTCACTGCGGGATCGGCGGCCCATGCACGGAATGCATCGTCGCGCCCATAGGCCTGGCGCAAGCGCCGCACCGTGGCCCCTCCGACGGCATCGCGGCTTGCGGGCGCGCCGGGATAGCCTAGCTCGGCTTCATATTCGACCGGCGCCGCGGCCGCGGCCAGTTGCGCGCGTGCGACCTGCTCGAGTTGGCCGCAGACCGCGGGCGGGGCAAAGCCGCGCAGCACGATATAGCCGTCTGCGTGAAAGGCGCGGTTGAGTTCGTTCAAGTCTGCGGCGGTCGGGGCGATGGCCGCAGGGGTGGCAGAAGCGGTGGAAACCTTGGAAGCCGTGGAAGCCACTTTGGAAGCGGCACCCGGCGGGACAGCAAGCGGGGAGTTCATTGCAGCGGATGAGGGGTTGGCTGGGCCGACAGCTTCGATAATGCCAGAAGCCGGGCGAATCGGCGCGCCCCGCGTGTGTCGGGTGCCCGTTGCGTGCGCAAACAGACTGTTCCCGCGCCTGCGCGCGCCGCTACAATGGCCGGGTTCTCCCCCCGACCCGCAGGCTTCACGTGACAGCTCGCCCACGCATCGTCGCATCGCTCTCCGAGGCGGAAGCCCAGCTTGGCCGCATCGTCCTGGGCAAGCCCCGGCAGATCCGGCTGGCGCTGGCCTGCATGCTGGCACGTGGCCATCTGCTGCTGGAGGACCTGCCGGGCGTGGGCAAGACCACGCTCGCCCACGCGCTGGCGCGCACGTTGGGGTTGCAGTTCCAGCGCGTGCAGTTCACCAGCGACCTGTTGCCCGCCGACCTGATCGGCGTCTCCGTCTTCGTGCGCGACAGCGCGGAATTCCGCTTCCACCGCGGCCCCGTGTTCGCGCAGGTGGTGCTTGCCGACGAGATCAACCGCGCCACCCCCAAGACGCAGAGCGCCTTGCTGGAGGCGATGGCCGAGGGACAGGTCACCCACGACGGCGTCACTCATGCCTTGCCGTCCCCGTTCTTCGTCATCGCCACGCAGAATCCGCTGGACCAGATCGGCACGCACGCCTTGCCCGAATCCCAGCTCGACCGCTTCACCATGCGCCTGTCGCTGGGTTATCCCGATCCGGCCTTCGAGCGCGTGCTCTACCTCGGCGGGGCAGCCCCCGCGGCCGGCACCCCGGTGATGGATGCAGCGCAGGTGGCCGCGCTGCAGCAGGCCGCGGCCCAGGTCTATGCCGGCCCGGCGCTGGTGGACTACGCCCTGGCCCTGGTGCAGGCCACGCGCGCGCACTCCGCCTTTGCCGCCGGGTTGTCGCCGCGGGCAGGCCTGGCGCTGCTGGCCTGCGCGCGCGCCTGGGCGCTGCTGCACCAGCGCGACAGCGTGCTGCCCGAAGACGTGCAAGCGGTCTTCATGCCAGTGGCGGGCCACCGGCTGCTGCCATCCGGCCCAGCCGGCGGTGGCCAGGAGGGGCTTGCCCGCCTGCTGGCCGATGTGGCCATTCCCTGACGCCCGATGGCGCGCAGCCGGCCGTTTTCCTCGTCGGGCACGGCATCTCCGGCCGCGCCTGGCCCCAAGCGGCAGGCATGGGCGTCGCCACCCTGGCTGCAGCGCCGGCGCGCCCCCCGGCAAGGCGTGGTAACGCTCGACCGCCGCCACCTGTATATCCTGCCCACCCGGGCCGGCCTAGGCTTCGCGGTCTTGCTGATGGCCATGCTGCTGACGGCACTGAACTACAACATCAGCCTGGGCTTCGCCCTCACCTTCCTGCTCGGCGGCATCGGCATGGCCTGCATGTGGCAGGCATACCGCAACCTGCTCGACATGACAGTGGCCGCTGTCAGCGCGGCGCCAGCCTTTGCCGGCGAGCCAGCCGCATTCAGCCTGCGCATTTCAGGCAGCAACGCGCCAGTACGCATCGGCGTGGAGGCGAGCCTGCCGGCCCAGGCCGGCGCGCTGCCTGCCCGCCTGAGCCTGGCACGGGATGCCACCGGCCAGCTGACCTTGCACATGCCCACCAGCCAGCGCGGCTGGCTGGCGCTGCCGCGCGTCACGCTCTCGAGCCGTTTTCCGCTGGGCCTGTTCCGGGTGTGGAGCTATGCCGACCTGCCGCTGGCCGCGCTGGTCTACCCAAGGCCGGAACCTGGCGCGCCGCCGCTGCCTTTTGCCGCGCAGCCCGACGACGATGGCGCAGCGTCCTTGCCTTCTGACGATGGCACGGATCAGTTGCGGCGCTACCGCAGCGGCGATCCGCTGCACCGCATCGCCTGGAAACATAGCGCGCGTACCGGCCGCTGGCTGAGCCGCACCGGCGAGGCCGGCAGCCTGCCGACCTGCTGGCTGGACTGGCAGGCCCTGCCGCAACAGCTCGGCCTCGAGGCGCGGCTATCGCGCCTGTGCGCCTGGGTGGTGGCCGCGGGCGACAGCATGGAAACCGGCCTGCGGCTGCCCGGGGTCGAGATCCCGCCCGGCCGCGGCGGCGCGCATCGCCGCGCCTGCCTCGAAGCCCTGGCCCTGTGGCCGGGACGCGCCGGTCAAGCCCCGCCGGAAAGCACACCGTGAAGCTGCCACCGCGCCCCCTTGCGCACGAAGAGCATGGCCTGCTGCTGGGCCAGCTGGCACTGGTGCTCGCGCCGCAGGCGCGCAGCCTGCCGGTGACCATCAGCGTCTTGCTGGTCTTGCTGCTGGCGTGGCGCTGGCTGTTGTGGCACCAGCGCGCGCCGCTGCCCTCGCGCCTGATGCTCGGGATCATCGCGGGGCTGGTGATGCTGGTGGCCGCCGCACTGGTCTGGCAGGCCGGCGGCAACATGGGGCGCGACCTGTCGGTGGCGCTGCTGGGCGCCTTCGTCGTGCTCAAATTGCTGGAGTGCCGGGTGCTGGCCGATGCCACACTGGTTACCCAGCTGTGTTTTTACCTGCTGCTGAGCCTGTACCTGTTCGACCAGCCGTTCTGGCTGGCCTTGTACAGCCTTGCCATTGCCGCCTGGCTGCTGCGCAACTGGCTCTTCCTGGGGCATCCCGAGGCACGCGGCTATCTTGCCGTGTGGCCGTTGCTCGGCCGCCTGACCCTGATCGGGCTGCCCTGGGCGCTGCTGCTCTTTGTCTTGTTCCCGCGCCTGGATCATCCACTGTGGCGGCTGCCGCAAGCCGAGGCCGTGGCCACTACCGGCATCAGCGACACCATGAGCCCGGGCAGCGTGAGCCGGCTCACCCAGTCGACCGAAGTCGCACTGCGCGCCGACGTGCAAGGCGGTCCGTTGCCGGCCAGCGCCCTGTACTGGCGCGCGCTGGTGCTGTGGCAGTTCGATGGACAGACCTGGCGGCCATCGCCCCTGCGGCAGCGGCGCGCGCAGCCGGCGCCGGGCTTGCCGGCGGCCGACGACACGACTGCGGATGCCGGGGCCGGCGAGGCGGCTGGCAACGCCTCGGCCAACGGGATCGTCAACTACAGCGTCACGCTGGAGCCTAACCAGCACGCGTGGCTGTTCCTGCTCGACCGTGGCCAGGCGATTGCCCCCGGCGCCGGCGCGGTGATCAATGCCGACGGTGAGTTTTTTACGCGCGACCCGGTGGACCGGCGCTTGCGCTACCGCGCGCGTTCGGCTCCGGCCGCGGCGCAGCCGCTCGATCTGGCGACGCGAGAGCTGGCGCTGGCGCTGCCACCGGGCAACCCGCGCACGCGGGCGCTCGCCACCGCGTGGGCCGAGCAATACCCGGATCCCGCCCAGCGGGTGCAGGCCGCGCTGCGGCTGTTTGCCGCTGCGCCGTTCAGCTACACGCTCTCGCCTTCGCCGCTTGGCCACGAGCAGGTCGACAGTTTCCTGTTCGACGCGCGACGCGGCTTTTGCGAGCATTACGCCAGCAGCTTCGTGTTCCTGATGCGCGCGGCAGGCGTGCCGGCGCGCGTGGTCACAGGATATCTCGGCGGCGAGTACAACCCCATTGGCGGCAACTACATCGTGCGGCAGGCCGACGCCCATGCATGGGCGGAAATCTGGCTCGAGGGACGCGGCTGGGTGCGCGTCGATCCCACCAGCGCGGTGGCGCCAAGCCGGGTCGAGCGCGGCATCGACGCCGCGCTGGAGGCCAGCGAGATCGAAGCGCTGCGCGCGATGCGAGACCCGGGCTGGCTGCGGAACCTGCGCTGGGGCATGGACGGCATGGTCTACACCTGGCAGCGCTGGGTATTGCAATACGATCGCGGCCAGCAGGCGCGGCTGATGCGGCAGCTCGGCATCGGTGACAGCGTGCCGCAAGTCCTGCTGGGCGGACTGGCGGCGCTGAGCCTGCTGGCGCTCCTGCCGCTCGTGCTCAAGCGCCGCCGGATCGATCCGGTGCAAGCCGCCTACGCACGCTTCTGCCGCCAGCTGGCACACCGCGGTTGCGTGCGCGCGCCGTCCGAAGGGCCGCAAGATTTTGCAGCGCGGGCCGCCCGCGCCCTCCCGGCTGCCGCGCTGGCAGTGCAGGACTTCAGCGATCGCTACACCAGGCTGCGCTACGGCCGCTTGGCGCCGGCGCAGCGCTCGGCCGAGCTTGCCGGGCTGCGCCAAGCGCTGCGGCGGCTTTGCCGTCACCTTGCGCGCTGAATGCAACGGGCACCGGAGGGCATCGGCGCCTTGGTTTGTTTCAGATGATATAATTACGTTTGTAATTATATTGCCGGATCGGACCAGTTGCCCCGGCATCACCTGACTCCCCGCCATGTCCTTCGAAGACCGCATTGACCGCTTCTGCGCGGGCCATCCGGAAGCGCCGCGCGACCTGATCCTGGCTTCCCGGCTGCTCATGCGCACCGCACGCCTGCTGCGCAGCCACATCGATCGCGCGCTAGCGCCTTTCGAGCTGGACCTTCAGCAATACCTCGCCATCAGCCTGCTCGCCACCGACGACAACCAGCCCAGCCTGCCGTCCGAGCTCGGCATCACGCTCGACGCCACGCGCACGCAGATGACCCGGCTGATGGACGGCCTCGAAGCGCGCGGCCTGGTGCGCCGGCACGCCTCGGCGCAGGACCGCCGCAGCACCGAGCTGGTACTGACCGCCGCCGGCCACCGCATGCTGGAGCGTACCGCCCCGGCCGTGCATGCGGCCTACGCCGAGGCCTGGGGGCCGGTAGGCGAAAGCGGCCTGGCCGCATCCACGCGCGCGCTCAACCGGATGCATCAGAACCTGCTGACGCTGGAACCATGAAAACCGTGTCTGCCTTACGGCCACTGCGGCTCGGGCTGCGGTGGCTGCGCCTGCTCAGCCGCCGGCAGCGCCAGACCCTGGTGATGCTGTTGCTCGCGCTGGCCACCTCGGTGGAGTTCCTTGAGAACATCATGTTCGTGTTCGCATCGAGCCATATCGTTGGCGGCGTCGATGCCGATCCGCGCAGCTTCGCCCTGGTCCAGGCCGCGTACGCGGTGGGCAGCATGTTGATGATCCTCAAGCAGCAATGGCTGGCGCAGCGCTTTGGCTATCGCTACTACCTCACCGGCGCGCTGCTGATCTTCATGGCGGGCACGCTGGCGGCGGCCACCAGCCATTCGCTGCCGCAACTGGTGGGCGCGCGCTTTGTGCAGGGCGTGGGCGGCGGGGCGCTGTTTACCAGCTGCCGCATCCTGGTCAATGTGATGTTCGCGCCGGCCGACCGGCCGCGCGCTTCGCGCATCTTCATGCTGGGGATCTTTGCCGCCTCCGCGCTGGCGCCCGCCATGGCAGCTGAGTTGATCGAGCGCGGCGTGTGGCAGGACCTGTTCTACGGCGTGCTGCCCTTCGCCGCGCTGGCAACGCTGGGGGCGTGGCTGCTACTGCCGGATGCCGAACCGCGCGAGGACGATCCCGGCCCAGCGCTGGGCCCGCTGCTGCTGTTCGGCGCGGCGGTGGTGACCCTGCAGGCCGCCATGACGGAGGCGCGCTTCGATATCTTCTCGCACCCGCTGCGGCTGGCGCTGATCTGTGTGGCGGGTGTCGGACTGCTGATGGGATTTCTCTGGCAGCAATGGCATCACAGCACGCCGGTGCTCCATCTGCGCGCGCTGCGCAATCCGGTCTACCTGACCGGGCTGGCCATGTATTTTGTTTACTACCTGATCAGCAACCTGAGCGGCTACGTGTTCCCGATCTACGCCGAGCAAGCACTCGGGCTGCCGCTGGCGACCACCGGCTGGCTCAACACCTTCGCCGCCACGGTCAGCCTGGCCGGGATCTTCGTCTACCTGCGCGTGGCGCCAAATCTGCCGCACAAGAAGCCGCTGATGGCAAGCGGCCTGCTGCTGATGGCCGGGGCCGCGTGGTGGTTTTCGTCGATGCCGCCCAACGCCGGCCCGCCGGCGCTGGCGTGGGGGCTGGTGGGCAAGGGCCTGTTTGGCGTGATGGTCATCATCCCGATTGCCGGCCTCACCTTCCGTTCGCTGGCCGGCGACGATTTCGCCCACGGCTACCGCAGCAAGAACCTGCTGCGCCAGATCGCCGCGTCCTTCGCGTCTGCGCTCGGCGCCGTGCTTTTGCAGAACCGGCAGTTCGCGGTGCACACGAGCCTGACCGGCGCCCTTGGCCAGCACACGGCGCAGACGCAGCAGTGGATGGCGGCGGCTCAGGCAGCCTTGAGCGCGCGCGGGCTGGATCCTGGCCATGCCTATCAGGCCGCGCTGGCGCAGCTTGCCGGCCTGCTGGATACGCAGGCCAGGTTGATTGCCTGCGAGGATCTGTATCGGCTGATCGCGGCGCTTGCCCTGACGGCTGCTGTCTTTATGCTGGCGCAACGCCGTCTCGATTGACGTGCGCTTGCTGCAAGACTGGGAGTTGGATGCCGGGCGCGGGCAGATCTGTCTGCCGCACAGGCTACGCAGTGTCGGCCCGAGGGGCTGAGCAGCGCGTTGGATCTGCTAAATCTGGCTGAATCTGGCTGGCTTGCCGGAGCGGATCGCTCCGGGGAGTCGCGGCGCGGGGCGCGCGCGGCGGTCGCTTTCCGAGAAAGCGTCGGGTCGGCTAATGAATCGGCTCTAGTCAGAACAGTGCTAGCTGGCGCATGCCAAAGCCGATGGTTTCTTCCACGCGCATGCGGGCGTGAGCGAGCGAGCCCTCCGCACCGGAGTAATTGCCTGCGGCCCAGTGATAGACCACCGGCATGTCGCCGCGATCGGACAGGCGAACTTCGCCCAGTTTCTCGCCGCGCTCATTGCGGTAGAAATGCGAACGGTAGCCACGCTCCCAGTGCGGGGCTTCGGCTTTCTTGCGTCGGCGCGGGGTGGGCGAGGCTTGCGGCAGGCGCCGCGCTCTCTCGGTACCCGTGGTCGCGGACGCGCGGGTGAAATCCAACTGCATAGACTTCCTTGTGTCATCGAGTCTGCAGGACAATTTCGCATTAATGGCCCGGGATGGTCAAGGCCATTGCTGCGTGTCCTGCTTCGCAGTCGAGATGATACCTGTTACCGCGCGTTCTGGCAGCCCTATTGCACCGGAATTCGGCGTCCACTAAGGCTTGGCGGGCCGACACGCATACCTTCGCACCGGCCCGCCCGCCATTTATGCCGAGGTTAACTCGGGGGTTAACTTCGCGGTTAACTCCCTGGCTATCTCCGTGGCTGACTTTGCCGTTAACCCAGGTCCAGAGGGATAAAGATACGGGCATCGTCGCGTTGCACCAGCAGTGCAACCTGCTTGCCGGACTTCGCTACCAGGGCCCGCAACTGCTCCGCCGAGCTAATTGGCGTGCCGTTGATGGACAAGATGAYGTCACCCGGCTGGATGCCAACCTTGGCCGCCGGGCCTGCGACATCTTCGACCACCAGCCCGCCCTCAATCCCGCTGTCGCGCTTCTCGGTCGGGCTCAGCGGGCGAACCGCCAGGCCAAGCTTGCCGCCGGCGTCGTTGGCGGGGGACTTGCCAGCGACTGCCACATCCTTGGCCGTGCCGACCTTCACCGTCAGGGTCAGGGGCTCGCCCTTGCGGATCACCTTCAGCGAAGTCTGCGTGCCCGGCGCGATGTCGGCCACATGCTCTGGCAAGTCGCCCGAATGGTCGATCACGTCGTTGCCAAGCTGCACGATCACGTCGCCCGGCTTGAGGCCAGCCTTGGCGGCCGGGCTGTCCGGCTCCACCGAGTTGACCAGCGCCCCGCTAGGCTTTGGCAGCCCGAACGATTGCGCCAGGGCTTGGTTGATCTCCTGCACGCCGATGCCGAGGCGGCCGCGCGTGACCTTGCCATGCGCCACCAGTTGCGCCTGCACCTTGGTGGCGACGTCGATGGGAATCGAGAACGACAACCCCTGGTAACCGCCGGTCTGGCTGTAGATCTGCGAATTGATGCCGATCACTTCGCCCCGCAGGTTGAACAGCGGGCCGCCCGAGTTGCCGGGATTGACGGCGACATCGGTCTGGATGAACGGTACATAGGTGTCATCGGGCAAGGAGCGCGATTTCGCGCTGACGATGCCGCCGGTGACCGTATTCTCGAAACCGTAAGGCGAGCCGATGGCCAGCACCGGCTCACCCACGCGTACGCGCGAGGGGTCGCCCAGGCGCACGGTCGGCAGATTCTTGGCGTCGATCTTGATCACCGCGACGTCTGTTTGCGCATCCGCGCCCAGCACCTTGGCCTTGAATTCGCGGCGGTCGGTCAGTTTGACCGTCACCTCCTGGGCGCCGTCCACCACGTGCGCATTGGTCAGGATCAGGCCGTCGGGGCTGACGATAAAGCCCGAGCCAAGGCCACGCACTAGTTGCTGCTGGCCGTTCTGCGGTCCCTGGAATTGCGGGCCGAAGCGCTTGAAGAACTGGAACAGGGGATCATCCGGGTCCATGCCCTGCGGCACCTGCGCCGAAGCGTGCTGGGCGCGCGCCGTAACACTGATATTGACCACCGCCGGACCGTATTGGTCCACGATGCTCGAAAAGTCTGTGGGCGCGGCCACGGCCAGCGGCTGGGCCGAGGCGGTCACGGGCGCCTGAGCGGCATATCCCGGCGTGATCACTTCCTTCTGCAGATAGGCATAGCCCCCGGCAAGAGCGGCCAGGGCAGCAATGCCAATGGCGGAGCGTGCAAGCGTCTGGCGAATCATGGCGTTTTCCTTTCTTGGTTACCTCGGGCGTCCGGGCTATCTGGACGCGACAGGACCATCCTAAAGGCCGATCCTTAAACCAGGCTTAAGGAAGCGTAGAAGGCACTGCCGGGATCAAGAAGGGTGTCACCGATGCGGGGGCATTCAAGGTACGAGGGTAATGCTCAAGCAGGATCGACGGCTGGAGCATCGTGCGTCTCTGTCGTCAATTGCGCGCAAAAACTCCGCTTCTGCGCGGAAGTCAACCGCTTCGCCGCCGCCTCAGCCTTTGAGGCTTGCGAGCGGTTGTCGAAGCGCTGCCAGCCCAGGATCCTGATGGGCTTGCGCGATCGCGTATATTTAGCGCCCGTTCCTGCCAGATGCTGGGCGAAGCGCCGCTCCACGTCCGTGGTAATCCCGGTGTAGATCGTATTGCCCTCACATTCGAGCAGGTAAAGAAACCACGGGGCTTCGCCGTCGGCTGGCATTCGAAATGAGCTAAAGAGGGGGCGACAAGGTGGCCGGAGCAGCAATTATGCTTGCTGCCATCACTTTTCGCAGCCGCAAACCGCAGCCGCAAAAGCAAAACCCCCCAGTACTTTCGTACTGGGGGGTTTCAAGGGAGAGCCTGGCGATTACCTACTTTCACACGGGTATCCGCACTATCATCGGCGTGGAGTCGTTTCACGGTCCTGTTC
>NZ_JBFRDD010000035.1:0-151491 GCF_052113425.1 Cupriavidus sp. YAF13 | reverse complement strand
GGCCTGCCAACATTTTTCGCGACTTGCAGTTCGGTACCAGGCCTCACGAAAATCCTCGACAAATATAGGCGCCAAGACGGTCCCCTCCACGATTGGCCACCCATGCAGCGGGCAGCGTAGAAGAACTTGGCACTGTCCAGTTAGAATAAGGAACCATTTTACAAAAGGGTGTCCCATGTACATACCTGCTCATTTCGAAGAAACGCGCCCCGAGTTGTTGCACGATCTGATCAGCACCCATCCCCTGGGTCTGCTGGTCACTCAGGATCCGGCTGGCGAGATGGTCGCAAATACCATTCCGTTTTTGCTCGAAGCAGACCCGGAGGGCGGCCCGGGCATCCTCCGCGCGCATGTGGCGCGCTCAAATCCATTGTGGAGGGAATCGCGCACCGATGTGGACTCGCTCATTGTGTTCCAAGGCCCGCAAACTTATATCTCGCCATCGATGTACCCGAGCAAGGCAGCCACCGRCAAAGTCGTACCGACCTGGAACTACATCATGGTGCAGGGGCGCGGCAGGCTACGCGCCGTTGAGGATGCGGACTGGTTGCGCGCATTCGTCACCCGCCTGAGCGAGCGCCATGAGGCTGCGCGCCCGGTACCGTGGGCGGTGAGCGATGCGCCTGAAGATTTCATTAATGCGACCCTGCGCGCGATCGTCGGCATCGAGATCAAGCTGAGTTCACTGCGCGGAAAGTGGAAGGTGAGTCAAAATCGCACGCAGGCCGATCGAGACGGTGTTGTGTACGGACTGCGGAGTCTGGGCGGCACTGAGGCTGAAGCAATGGCCAAGGCGATCGCTGAGCGCAATGAGCCGGTGCGCTGAAGGCCTCCTTCCATGGCTTAGTGAGGCTACTTGGGGTCGTTCAGGAGTACACGCTATCCATCCTGGAAGGCGTCATGCCACGACACCCCTACATCAGCGGATGTTGCGAATCCCGGCCGCCCCTCTTGCTGCCTCGCACCCTGCCGCACTGAATTTGTCTGCGTCCATCTTCGCCGGCAAGGCATCACCCGCCTTCCTGTTCAAAATTTAGGCAGTCCGATACATAACCGCCACCATTGGCCAAGCGCGGCACGTCAAGCACGGTTATCCACACAAGCTGTGGATAACACGATCCGGCAATTGTGGACAAATTGTGTACGTGCGCCGCAACAATCGACTGTGGCCTGGTGCGATACCAGTCGCCTTGTGGATTGACTCCCCGCCTGCTTTGGGAATCTTCTGCCCGTCCTTGCAGATTGTTCCGAGTGATATCCCTCGCTCCGCGGACTATCCTGCGTGGATCGCCTCGCGCGCAGGCCGGTGGCCGCCCGGCCCAGGCACATTGACAGCCTGAGTGGCCCGGCAGCCGATGCGCGCGCCGGCCCGCGAACCGCACTAATGCCAGTTGGACAACTCCTATGAAGATCGCACTGCTAGCGGATCTGTCGCTTCAGGCCAAAGCCATTGCAGACGCCCTCGCTCGCGCCGGCGTGCATTGCCACACCTACCCCGCAAGCGGGGCGCTCTTCCGTGGCATTGACCAAGCCGGCTACGACGTCCTGCTGATCGACCACGAGCTTGCCGACATGCCTGCCGTGGAAGCCGTGCGCGCGGTGCGCGGCGCCTGGCGCAGCGAGGTACCGGTGCTGGTGGTTTCCCACCAGCGCGACGAAGACTCGGTCGTCAATACCCTGCAGGCGGGCGCCGACGACTACATGATCCGCCCGCTGCGCGCGCGCGAGCTGGTGGCCCGGCTGCACGCGCTGCAGCGCCGCGCCGCCTCGCGCCGGCAAATGCCGAGCCCGGACCTGACGGTCGGGTGCTATTCGCTGGATTGCCTGGCGCACGAGGCCGTGTTCCAGGGGCGCCGGCTCGCGCTGCCCCCCAAGGAGTTCGAGCTCGCCGCGTTGCTGTTTGGCAGCGTCGGCCGCGTCTTGTCCCATGCCCAAATCGAGCGCGCGATCTGGGGTTATTCGCTGCCACCGTTGTCCCGCGCCCTGGCGAGCCTGGTATCGCGCCTGCGCAGGGCGCTGGAGCTCCACCCCCGCAATGGGCTGGTCATCACGGTGGTGTATGGCAAGGGATATCGCCTGGATGAGACCGGCGCGCGGCCGCCTCGGCCAGGCCCGCTCAGCGCGGGCTGAGCACTGGATGCGGCGCTGGCCTGCCGAGGTAGTAGCCCTGCCCGTAGGGCACGCCGAGATCGCGCAGCACCGCCAGCCCATCGGCGTCCTCGATGCCTTCGGCGATCACCTCGCCGTCCAGCGCCTTGACCAGGGCCAGCACCGTGCGCACGACTTCAAGCCGGCGCGAGCACGTGCCGATGCCACGCACCAGCGACTTGTCCAGCTTGGTGTAGTGCGGCGCGAGGTGGACCAGCCGGTCGAGATTGGCGTGGCCGGTGCCGAAATCGTCCAGCGCATACTGCATGCCCAGTTCGTGGAGCACGGCCATCGCCTGCCCAAAGCGCTCCGCGTCCTCGATGGGGCTCTGCTCGGTTACCTCGATCACGATCCGATCCGGCGCGATGCTGTTCGCCACCAAGGCCCGCATGGCACTCCCGCCGTCGGCCAGCAGGTAGCGCAGCGCCATCGCGCTGAAATTGAGGAACAGCTTGCCGCGCAAGCCATTCGCCAGGCAAGTGGACAGCCCGGTGCGCGCCGCCTGCAGCTCCAGCGAGATGGTCTCGGCCTCGTCACGCGCCAGCCGGAACAAGGCATCCGGCATGGCCAGCGATGACCTGGCAGGTCCCCGGACCAGCGCCTCGTAGCCCAGCACCTGGCCGGTCCCGAACACCACAATAGGCTGGAAGACGGCGTGCAGCGGCGGCAAGCGCAGCCGCGGCACGGGCGCGCCGGCCAGGGGGGAGGCAATCTGCATGGGCGGAGTGAACGTGACGTGGGGAGGCGCGGCGCCAGGCGCAAGGAGCTGGTGAGCCAATGTGACTCGCCCTCTATTTCATGTCAGCCATGTGTCACCCGGATGACAAAGCCGATTACCCCTGCGCAATGGCGGGATGTCATTCATGCGTCACAGGTTTCGGGGAGCATGCAAGCCATAACAAAGTCATGCCGTCACCCGCGGCAAGCTGGCGCCGCAAGCCGGCGCGCGAGATGGCGGCACCCCAGGGTCAGCATATGGGCCGCGTGGTCCATCGGAGTCTCAACCGTGTTGCAAGCCATCAACCTTCGCCTTCCACGCCGCGCCGGCCGGCGCATGCCCGCCTGGCTGGGCCGGCTTCCCCTCAGCGCGCGCATGTGCGTGGCATTTGCGCTGGTCTATGTGTTCGGCGCCGTAGTGGGGTTGACGGGCATTTTCAGCCTCGTCTCGGTCAAGCAGATGACAGATACGCTCTATCAACGCGATATGCAGGGCGCCATCGCCGCGGAGCGCGCGCAATCGGCGCTGGCCCGGCTGGGCCGCGCCCAGCTTTCCCTGACCATGGCGACCAGCAGCACCGAGCGCGACGGCGCAACCACCGACATCGATAGCGCCCTCGCCCGCCTCGACCAGGCACTTGGCACCGTGCGCACCGCCGCACCCGCGCAGGCCACCGCGCTGCAAGCGGAACGCGATAGCGCCGCAGCCATGCTGCGTGACTATGTCACGTTGCTGCACAAGCAGCCGCTCGACGCCCTGCAGTTTGACAGCGCCGTTTCGGTCGACGGCCATTTTCTTGGCGAGCAGTTACAGAAGCTGGCCGATCTGGTAGAGGTCACGCGCAAGCAGCAGGAGCGGCAGGCCGCCGATACGGTCGCCACCGTGACCGCGAGCCAGTTGCGCGCCCAGGCCGTGATGGTCGGCATGCTGGTGGCGAGCCTTGCAGCGGCGGCCGCGCTGGCCTGGTTTGCCTCGCGCCTGCTGCACTCGGAGCTGGGCGGCGAGCCGGCGGACGCGGCCAAGGTAGCCAGCCGCATCGCCTCGGGCGACCTGCAGCAACCCGTGCGCGTGCGCCCTGGCGACGACCACAGCCTGATGAGCCTGCTGGCGCGCATGCGCGACCAGCTCGCCGGCGTGCTGGAAGGGATCCAGCTCTCCGCCGCCGAGATCGCCGCGGCCAGCGAAGGCATCGCCAGCGGCAACCACGATTTGTCGCGCCGCACCGCGCTGCAAGCGGCAGCACTGGCCGCCGCCGCCGACAGCGTCGCCCGCCTCACCGCGCTGGTCGGCCAAGCCCACGCCCAGGCGACCGAATCCAGCGCCATGGCACGCCAGGCACGCGAAGCCACCGACGCCGGCATGGCGGTGGTGAACGAGATGAGCGGCGCCATGGACACGGTGAACCAGCACTCGCGCAATATCGCGGAAATGGTCGAAGTGATCGAGAGCATTGCCTTCCAGACCAACATCCTTGCGCTCAACGCCGCCGTGGAGGCGGCCCGCGCGGGCGAGGCCGGGCGCGGCTTCGCCGTGGTGGCACAGGAGGTGCGCGGGCTGGCGCAGCGCAGCGCCAACTCCGCGCGCGAGATTCGCACCACCATTGGGCAGGCCAGCGCGGAGATCGCCCGTGGGGCACGGCTTAGCGGGCAAGTGGTCAGCGCCATGAGCGGCATCGAGCAGGCGGTAGGCCAGAGCCACCAGTTGGCCGAGCGGCTGTGCGGGGTGGCCGACGAACAGGCGCGCGGCATCCGCTCGGTGGGCGAGGCGGTGGCCCAGCTCGACCAGACCAGCCGGCAGAACGCCGAGCTGGTCGAAGCCGTAACGGCGCAGGCGGCCAGCCTGGATGAGCAAGCGGCAGGCCTGTCGGCTGGGGTCGCGCGCTTCCGGTTCTGAGGCTGGATAATCCATGTTCTGCAATGCAGAACATGGATTCCACGGTGCAGTTGACGTGTAAGGCGATCGGTGGGAGTATTCCGCCATCGAAAAATCCGGCGGCCCACGCCGGACGCCTTATCTGGAGACTGTGATGAGTAGCACCCCCACGCCCGCCGCGCACGCGCCGGCTGCCGCCCCGTCCGCTTCGCCTGCCGCTGCATTTTCCCGCCTGCACCAGACCATCGGCCCCTGGGTCCAGAGCCACCCCGAGCGCGTGGCCCTGATGGACGCCGAGCGGTCCTTGCGCTTCGGCGAGCTGGACAGCGCCATTGCCGAAACCGCCCGCGCACTGGCAGGCGTCGGCGTGCGCGGCGGCGATCGCGTGGTGCTGGTGACCGAGAACAGCGTGGGCTGTGCGGTGCTGATCCTGGCGCTTAGCGCGCTGGACGCATGGGCCGTGCCGGTCAATGCCCGCCTGTCCGCCCGCGAGATCGATAACATCATCGAACACTCGAGCGCGCGCATCGCGCTCTACCTCGACAACGCCCATCCCGAAGCGCGCGAGCACGGCCTGGCGCGCGGCGCGCAACCGGCCGAATGGCCGCATGCGGGCAAGCTGCTGCTGGGCGCGCTCAATGCAGCCGCCGTGGCTGAGCCGGTGGACGCAGCGGCGCGCGACCAGGTTGCCGCGCTGATCTACACCACTGGCACCACCGGCGCCGCCAAGGCCGTGATGCTGACGCACGCCAACCTGATGTTCATCGGCCGCTCCAACCGCATGCAGGCGCGCGTGCAGCCGGGCGACCGGGTCTACGGCGTGCTGCCGATCTCGCATGTCTACGGCCTGTCCGTGCTGCTGGTGGGCCCGCTCTCGAACGGCGCCACGGTATTCTACGAACCGCGTTTCCGCCCCGAGAAGCTGGCGCACGCGCTGGTCGCGCAGCGGCTCACCGTGCTGCATGGCGTGCCCGCCATGTACGCCAAGCTGATCGAATGGAGCCGCGCCCAGGCAACGCCGCTGCAAGCGAGCGCGCTGCGCATGGCGCAATCGGGCGGCGCGCCGCTCACCGCCACGCTCAAGGCGGCGTTTGAAGCGAGCTTCGGCATCATCCTGCACAACGGCTATGGCATGACCGAGACCTCGCCCACGGTCTGCCAGACCCGGGTGGAATCGCCGCGCACGGATTGCTCGGTGGGCCCGGTGGTGCCTGACGTGGAGATCCGCCTGGGCGAGCCCCTGCCCGATGGCAGCGGCGAGCTGCTGGTGCGCGGCCCCAACGTGATGAAGGGCTACTACCGCCGAGCCGACCTGACCGCGCAGGTGATCGACGCCGATGGCTGGCTGCACACCGGCGACCTGGCGCGCATCGATGCCGACGGCGCCGTCTCCATCGTGGGGCGCTCCAAGGAAATCATCATCCACTCCGGCTTCAACGTGTACCCGGAGGAAGTCGAGCAATCGATCAACGCCTACCCGGCCGTGCTGCAGTCGGCGGTGGTGGGACGCGCGGTAGAAGGCAACGAGGAAGTGATCGCCTTTGTGGAAGTGCGCGAGGGCATGACGCTGGACCAGGCCGCGCTGCGCGCCTTCCTGCGTGAGCAGCTGTCGCCCTACAAGATGCCGGCAGAAGTCAGGATCGTGGCCCACCTGCCGGCCGCACCGTCGGGCAAGATCCTCAAGGCCAAATTGCGTGAGCTGCTGGCCAGCGCAGGCTGAGGCCTCAGGTAAGCCCCCCAAGCCCCCCAAGCCAGCCGAGGCCACCCATGTCCGACCCGAATACCGACGATCCGCCGCACGAAACGCAAGCGCAGCAGCACGTGCAGCAGCACAAGGAAGACCGGCATTTCGTGACCGCGCTGGCGCGGGGCCTCGATGTGCTGGCGAGTTTCCGCAGCTTTGAGACGCGGCTGGGCAACGCCGAGCTGGCGCAGCGCTGCGGCTTGCCCAAATCCACCGTATCGCGCCTCACGCATACGCTGACGGAGCTGGGCTACCTGCGCCTGGACCCGGAGCTGGCCAAGTACCAGCTCGGCAGCTCGGCGCTGGCCCTCGCGCCCGCGGCGCAGCATGGCGTGGATGTGCTGGCGGTGGTGCGCCCGTTCATGCAGGAGCTGGCCGACCTGTCCCAGGGCGTGACATCGCTGATCGTGCGCGATCGGGCGCAGATGCTGATCTTTGAGAATTGCCAGTCGGAGTCGTACCTGACGTTGCGGGTGGCGGTCGGCACGCGCATTTCCGGGCTGACCTCGGCCGCGGGGCGTGCCTACCTGCAAGCGTTGCCCGCCGTGGAGCAACGGCAAGCATTGGCTGCCTTCCGGCAACAGGAAGGGATGGACGCCCCCAGTGCGCAGGCCATTGTGGAACGCAGCCGCGCGGAGGTGGCACGCCAGGGCTGCACCACGTCGTTTGGCGAATGGCTGCCGGACATCAACTCGATCGCCGCCGCGTTCCGGCCCGGCCCGGCGCTGCCGCCGATGACATTGTCGTGCAGCGGCCCCACCGCCATCGTGCCGGCCGCGCTATTGCTTGAGACGGTGCGCCCGCGCCTGGTCGAGAGCATTCGCGGCATCGAAGCGGCGCTGCGCGCGCAGGATCGCTAGGCACCAGCGCCTTGGCGCCCAGACGGCGGCGGCCGCGGCCAGGCCCTGCGGCTCGCATGTCATGATTCGCACCAGACCACCGCGCCGCCGCGTCGCTGCACCCTTCACGAAACCCACCGGGACCAGACCATGACCACGTTGATTGCCGCCGATGCCACCGCTGCGTCTGCCACGGCGCTGAGCCAACAGGACCTGCGCCTGCTACGCGAGGCCATCCGCCTGTCGGAGGCGTCCCGCGCCCGCGGGCGGCACCCCTTTGCGGCGCTGGTGGCGGACGCCGACGGCAATATCGTCGCCAGCGCCGGCAACAACTCGATGCCGCCCGAGGGCGACCCCACCCAGCATGCCGAACTGGCCGCCGCAGCCGAAGCCGCCCGCAAGCTGTCGCCGCAGGCGCTCGCCAGCGCCACGCTCTACACCAGCGCGGAGCCCTGCTGCATGTGCGCCGGCGCGATCTACTGGTGCAACATCGGGCGGGTGGTGTACGCGCTGTCCGAGCACCGGCTGCTGACGCTGACCGGCGCGCACCCCGAGAACCCTACCTTCTCGCTGCCCTGCCGCGAGGTGTTCGCGCGCGGGCAGCACAGCGTTGCCGTGCTGGGCCCCGCGCTGGAGGACGAGGCGGCGCAGGCGCACGCGGGCTTCTGGCAGGACTGATCGCGCCTCGGTGCCGGGCTGCGCCTCAGGGCAGCGGCGCAGGCGCCGCCATGCCGAACTTGTCCAGCCAGGGCTTGATCTGCGGCAGGATGGCGGGGTTCAGCGCCACGCCATCGCGCAGCTGGCGCGCCTTGCGTTCCAGCGCGCCCTGCCCCGGCAGGCGCACGCGATCCACGCCCGGGCGCGGCGGATTGTCCGTGCAGGCCCGCGCGATCCAGCCCATTTGCCCGGCAAAGGCTTCTTCGCCGGCAAAGGCAGACGGGTCCAGTATCTGCAGGAACACGGTATTGCCCCAGCGCTTGCCCGGATCGTCGCGGCCATGGCCGGACAGGCCGGCGGTCAGCGCTTCCACCATCAGCGATAGCGCATAGCCCTTATGGCCGGCCTCGAGCCCGCCCAGCGGCAGGATCGAGCCTGCATGCGGGGGGAACATAACGGCGGGGTCGTCGCTGGCGTTGCCGTTCTCGTCGATCAGCCACTGGTGCGGCAGGCGCTTGCCTTCCTTGTACAGCCGCGTGGTCAGGCCGACCGTGGTGACCGAGGTGGAAACATCGATCAGCACCGGGCCGTCCGGCGTGGGAAAACCCGCCGCCACAGGGCTGGGCGAAAACACGGGGCGGGTGCCGCCGAACGGCGCCACGGTCATGGCGGCCGGCGCCGAGGAGTACAGCAGCATGACGAAGCCTTCCCGCGTGGCACGCTCCAGGTAGGCGGCCAGGCACGCAATATGGTGCGCGCGGCGGATGGTGACCGTGCCGGTGCCGTAGTCGCGCGCCCGCGCCATCGCGCTTTGCATGGCGCGCAGCGTCAGCCAGGGCCCCGGCAGGCGCTTGCCGTCCCAGGTGGCCACGGCGGCGCGGTTGGCCAGCACCTCGTAGTCCCCCTTGACGGCCATGCTGCCGCTTTCGATCTCGGCCAGGTAGGTGGGCAGCAATTGCAGGCCGTGCGTATCGTGGCCCATCAGGTCGCCTTCGACCAGGATGTCCGCCACGTCGGCGGCCCGGTCGGCGGGCATGCCCGCGCGCTCGAACATGGCCTGCGCCATGCTGCGCAATGCGGCGGCATCGTGGCGCACGGTGGCTGGGGGTTGGCTTTGCATAGGGGCTCCGTCAGGTCGGGCGCGGCCGGCGCGCCCGGGGTTTTACTCGTTGACCGATACGCCGGCCGCCTTGACCACTTTCTCCCAGCGCGCCTTCTCGGCCAGCGCGAAGGCCTGGAATTCTGCGGCGGGCTTAGGGTCCGGCTCGGCGCCGGCATGGACCAGCTGCTCGCGGAACTCGGGCCTGCGCATGGCCGCCATCACCGTATCGCTCACCTTCGACACGATCTCGCGCGGCGTGCCGGCGGGGGCAAACAGGCCGAACCACGAGCCGGTCACAAAGCCCGGCAGGCCGGCTTCTTCCATCGTCGGCACATCAGGCAGCGCGCTCATGCGCTGGGTGCCGGTCACGGCAAGCGCCTTGAGCTTGCCGGGCTTGACGAAGGGCAGCGAGGTCGGCGCGTTGTCGAACATGATCTGCACCTGCCCGCCCATCAGGTCGGTCACCGCCAGCGCGCTGCCCTTGTACGGCACATGCACCATCTGGGTTCCGGTCATGACCTTGTACAGCTCGCCCGACAGGTGGATCGAGCTACCCGCGCCCGACGAGGCAAAGGTGGCCTTGCCGCTTTCGCTCTTCACGAACTGCGTGAGCTCCTTGACGTTCTTTGCCGGCACGGCGGGATTGACCACCAGGATATTCGGCACCGAGGCGACCATGGCCACGGCGGTGAAATCCTTGGTCGTATCGTAGGGCATCTTGCGGTAGAAGCTGGCATTGATCGCATTGGTGCCAACCGTACCCATCAGGAAGGTGTAGCCGTCCGGCGCCGACTTGGCAACGATATCCGCGCCGATATTGCCCGAGGCGCCGGGGCGGTTTTCTACCACCACCGGCTGGCCCAGCGCCTTTTGCAGGTCGCGCCCGATCAGCCGGGCCACGATATCCGTATTGCCGCCGGCGGCAAACGGCACCACCACGCGGATCGGCCTGGACGGATAGGTATCCGCCTGCACGGGCAACGCCACGCACGCGGCGGTGGCGGCCAGGACGGCCAGCAGCGTGCGGCGCGACGGCTTGTCGCTTTGATGCATGGGTGTCTCCTCTGTGGTTCTTGTTGTGGCGCGTGGTGTGCGGCGCGCTCAGTGCGATGCGCCCGGCAGCAGCCGGCTCGGGTTCATCAGTCCGTGCGGGTCCAGCGCGTGCTTGATCTTTTGCATCAGCGCCATTTCTACGGCGGATTTGTAGTGCGCGTTCTTGTCGACCTTCAACTGGCCAATGCCGTGCTCGGCCGAGATCGAGCCGCGCACGCGGTGCACGGCCTCGTACACCAGCGCGCTGATGGCCGCACCGCTGGCCGCCACGAACGCCGGCTGCGGCACGCCGTACGGCGCGCTGACGTTGTAATGCAGGTTGCCGTCACCCAGATGGCCAAAGGCCAGTACGCGAGCGCCGGGATTGGCGGCCAGGATGGCGGCGCTGGTGTGCGCAATGAATTCGCCAATCGCAGAGATCGGCACCGAGATGTCGTGCTTGAGGTTGTCGCCCTCCAGCGACTGGGCCTCCGGCAGGTGATGGCGGATCCGCCACAGCCCATCGGACTGCGCTAGCGAGGCCGCAATGGCAGCGTCAGCCACGATGCCAGCCTCGAAGGCCTCCTCCAGCAGCTCCCCGAAGGCCTGCGTGGCGTGCGCCTCGCTATGCGGGTCGCTGCTCTCCAGCAATACATACCAGGGATGCGCCTGCTCGAAGGGCGCGCGGCAGTCCGGGAAATGCCGCGCCACCAGTGCCACGCACACGCCGCTCATCAACTCGAACGCCGTCAGCGTGGCGGCTAGCCGGCGCTGGGCCAGTTCCAGCAGGCGCAGTGCCGCATGCGGGTCGCTCACCGCAGCCAGCGCCGTCATGCGCGCCGCCGGACGCGGAAACAACTTGAGGGTGGCGGCGGTGATCACGCCCAACGTGCCCTCCGCGCCGATAAAGAGCTGCTTGAGGTCGTAGCCGGTGTTGTCCTTGCGCAGGCCGCGCAGGCCGTCCCAGATCTCGCCGTCGGGCGTCACCACTTCCAGCCCCAGGCACAGCTCGCGTGTATTGCCGTAGCGCAGCACCTGCACCCCGCCCGCGTTGCTGGCGAGATTGCCGCCGATGGTGCAACTGCCCTCCGCGCCGAGCGACAGCGGGTATAAGCGCCCTGCTTCCTGCGCCGCCTGCTGCACGGCGGCCAGGATGCAGCCCGCCTCTGCGGTGAGCGTGTTGTTGATCGGATCGATCTCGCGGATGCGGTTCAGCCGCGCGGTGGACAGCACCAGTGCACGGCCGCCGTCGTCCGGGATGGCGCCACCCACCATGCCCGTATTGCCACCCTGCGGCACCAGCGGCACCTGGCGCGCCGCGCACCAGCGCACGATGGCCGCCACATCGGCAGTGCTATCGGGCTGCGCCACCGCCAGGGCGCGGCCGGTCCAGCTGCGGCGCCAGTCGGTGAGAAACGGCGCAGTGTCATCGGCGGCGGTTAGCAAGCGGCCGGCAAACTGGCTGCGCAAATCGGCCAGCGTGGCATCGGTCATGGGATGTCTCCTGTCTTGTATCTTGTTTTTGTTTTTTGTTTTTTGTTTTTTTCTTTCAGTCCGCGATCCGCATCGCCGGGGTGATCTGGCGCGGGTCCGTGACCAGTTCCAGCACGGCGGGCTTGCCCGCGGCCTGCGCGCGCGCAAAGGCCGCGGCGAAATCTTCAGTCTGCGTCACGCGCTCCGCCCAGGCACCGCACGACTGCGCCATCGCCACAAAATCCGGGCTCGGGATGTCCGTGCCGCTGACGCGCCCGGGATAGCGCTTTTCCTGGTGCATGCGGATGGTGCCGTACATGCCGTTGTTGACCACCACCACGATCAGGTTGGCGCCGTACTGCGCGGCCGTGGCYACTTCCTGCGGGTACATCAGGAAGCAGCCGTCGCCGGCGAAGCACACCACGGTGCGCTGCGGGTCGCGCAGCTTGGCGGCGACCGCCGCGGGCAGGCCGTAGCCCATGGCGCCGCAGGTGGGGGCCAGCTCGGTGCGCGGCTGGCGATAGGCGTAATAGCGATGCAGCCAGACCGTGTAGTTGCCGGCGCCGTTGGTCAGCACGGCATCGTCGGGCAGGACGCGGTCCAGGTGCGCGATCACCGCGCCCATGTCCACGCCGGTGAGCTGCGGGTGCGGCTTGGCCGGGGCCACGAAGGCGCCATGCGCGGCGCGCGCGGCGCTGGTCCAATCGCACCAGCGCACCGCCGCCGGCGGGGTGAGCGCGGCCAGCATGGCGGCGCCGGGCTCGATGCCCGCATGGATGGCCAGTTCGGGCTGGTAGACGCGGCCCAGTTCGGCACTGTCGGCGTGCAGGTGGAACAGGCGCTGGCGTGGCCGCGGGGCCTCCAGCAAGGTGTAGCCGTCGGTCGCGATATCGCCCAGCCGCGTGCCGAAGGCCAGGATCACATCGGCCGTGCGCACGCGCTCGGCCAGCGCCGGGCTCACGCCCAGGCTGAGGTGCCCGATGTAGTGCGGATCGCGGTTGTCGAATACGTCCTGGCGGCGGAAGACACAGGCCACCGGCAGGTTCCAGCGCTGCACGAAGGCCGCAAAATCGGCCGCCGCCCGCGCGCTCCAGTTGGCGCCGCCGGCAATCACCAGCGGGCGCTCGGCCCCGGCCAGCGCGGCGGCGAGCGCATCGGCATCGGCCGCGCGCGGTGCCGCCGCCACCGGGCGATAGCGGCCGGTATCGGCCACCTCGCACAGGCCGTCCAGCACGTCTTCAGGCAGGGAAATCACCACCGGGCCCGGCCGGCCCGACGTCGCGCACTGGAACGCGCGCGCCACCAACTCAGGGATACGAGCCGGATCCTCGATCTCGACCACCCACTTGGCGATGGCGCTGAACATGGCGCCGTAGTCGACCTCCTGGAAGGCCTCCCGGCCCTTGTGGCCGCGGGCGATCTGCCCAACGAAGAGCAGCATCGGCGTGGAATCCTGCGCGGCGATATGCACGCCGATGCTGGCGTGCGTGGCGCCCGGGCCGCGCGTGACAAAGCAGATGCCCGGCCGGCCTGTGAGCTTGCCGTCGGCCTCGGCCATGTTGGCCGCGGCGCCTTCATGCTTGCAGACGATCAGGTCGATGGCGGGCTGGTCGTGCAGTGCGTCGAGGACATCCAGGAAGCTCTCACCCGGCACGCAGAAGATACGCTCGGCGCCGTGGATGCGCAGCGCGTCCACCAGGACCCGGCCGCCGGAGCGCGCCGTCGGATTGGTGGAGGAGGAAGTGGAAGGCACGGTAGCTGCAACGGGTTGGCTGGTCATGGCAGAAAGGAAATGGTGCAGTGCAATCGGGCCGGAGCCGGAATGGGAGCGATCCGGAACCTCCGGGAATGTAGCGATTGTTACGTCGCGAACGCTTTGTGCGCCTGGCTTCAGGCGCATTTCTGTTATGCGTAAAACGCAAGGCTACTACCACGGCACGCGTGTAGCCTGTTGCCAGGCGATCCCACCCTGCCACACGCACCGCTTGCCAGAGCATAGCGGCCGCGTCACGCAGCGCAAAGGACGATGGCCCAGACAAAAATACAATGGAGACCAAGACATGCTTCTGCACCTTCTGCAGCTTCTGCACCTTCGGCCCTTGCGGGCCAGCCAGCCGGCCCTCCAGTCCCGTCCCACTTCCCTGCCCGCTTTCCAGCCCGCCATCCGCGCCGTTCGCCAACCTCGCCTCGCCTTTGGGCTGCTCGCCTGCGCCCTGGCCGCCGTTGGCGCGCTGCCGGCCCAGGCGCAAGACGCCTGGCCAACCAAGCCGGTCAACTACGTGGTGCCCTTTGCCGCGGGCGGCACCACGGACGTGCTCGGCCGCCTGATTGGCCAGCGCCTGTCGCAGATGATCGGCCAGCCGGTGGTGGTGGAGAACCGCGCCGGCGCGGGCGGCAATATCGGCTCCGACTATGTGGCCAAGGCCGCGCCGGACGGTTACACCCTGGTCGGCGGCACCATCAGCTCGCACGCGATCAATGTGAGCCTGTACCCGAAGATGCCTTACGACCCGATCAAGAACTTCCAGCCCGTGGCCCTGATCGGCACCCTGCCCAACCTGCTGGTGGTCAACGCCAACAGCCCGTGGAAGACCGTGCAGGACGTGATCGCCGCCGCCAAGGCCAAGCCCGGCGCGGTCTCCTTTGGCTCGGCCGGCAACGGCACCTCGCAGCACCTGGCCGGCGAGCTGTTCTCCAGCATGGCGGGCGTCAAGCTGCTCCACGTGCCGTTCAAGGGCAGCAGCCCGGCTGTGCAAGCCTTGCTGGGCAACCAGGTTGATGTCTTGTTCGAGAACAGTGTGGCCGCCATGCCGATGATCCAGTCCGGCAAGTTCCGCGCGCTGGCCACCACGGCCGCCAAGCGCGCCCGCGAACTGCCGGAGGTGCCGACCGTGGCCGAGGCCGGCGGCCCGAAACTGCAAGGCTACGAGATCGTTTCCTGGCAAGCCGTGTTTGCCCCTGCCGGCACGCCTGCACCCATCGTCAACCGCCTTGCCGCGGACATCGGCAAGATCATCCAGGAGCCCGACATGCGTGCCCGGCTGGCCTCGCTGGGGATCGAGCCGTCCGGCGCCGGCCCGGCCGAACTGGGCGCGTTCCAGAAGAGCGAGGTGGCCAAGTGGGCGCAACTGATCAAGAGCGCCAACATCCGGCCGGAATGACGCCAGTGCATGGCTCGCATGGCTTGCCGGGTACCCAAGCCGGGCCCGGCGGCTTATCATGGGGGCCGCCATGTTCGACCGATTTCACCTCCGATCTCCCCTCATCTTTCGAACCCCAAGCTCATGAGTGAACACCGCATCCCGACTCCCGCCCTCCATCAATGGGTGGGCGATCTCTGGCTCGCCGCCGGCTCCGATGCCCGCGAGGCCCGCCTGACCGCCGACCACCTGGTCGGCGCCAACCTGTCAGGCCACGACTCCCACGGGGTCGGCATGATCCCGAAGTACGTGATGTCCTGGCAAGGCGAGCAGCTTCAACTGAACCAGCGCGTGAGCTTGGTGCACGAAGCTGGCGGCATCCTCAGCCTGGACGGCAATCGCGGCATGGGCCAGGCGGTGACCGAGGAAGCCATGGGCCTGGCCATCGCGCGCGCGCGCGAGCACGGCGTATGCGTGCTGGGGCTACGCAGCTCGCACCATCTTGGCCGGGTAGGCCACTGGGCCGAGCAAGCCACCGCTGCCGGCATGATCTCCATCCACTTCGTCAATGTGCTATCCAAGCCGATCGTGGCCCCGCATGGCGGCTACGAGGCGCGCTATGGCACCAACCCGTTTACCATCGGTGTGCCGGTGGCCGGCGGCGAGCCGCTGGTGATGGACTTCGCCACCAGCGCGATCGCGCTGGGCAAGGTGCGCGTGGCCAACAACAAGGGCGTGGCGGTGCCCCCGGGCTGCCTGCTCGACACCGAAGGCCATCCCACCGACGACCCGGCGGTGATGTTCCCGCCCGCCGGCGAAGCACAGGGCGCGCTGCGCCCCTTTGGCGAGCACAAGGGCTACGTGCTGGCGGTGATGTGCGAGCTGCTAGGCGCGGCAGTCACCGGTGGCCACACCATCCGCCCGGAGACCCTGACCCACGAGCACGCGGTCTGGAACAATATGCTGGCCATCGTGTTCGACCCCGAGCGCCTGGGCAGCAGCACCACCTTTGGCCATGAAGTGCAGGCCTTCGTCGACTGGCTGCGCTCGTCGCACCTGCAGCCCGGCACGGAGGCCATCCAGCTGCCCGGCGAGCCGGAACGCGCCTGGCGCCGCGCCCGCGCCGAATTCATGCCGGTGGACAGCGGCACGCTGGCCCAGCTTGACGACGCCGCGGCGCGCGTGCAGGCAGCGCGCCGCAAGTCGCCGGGCCCGCTGTCGCGGCTGGCGGTGGACTGATCCCCCGCCCCCGGCAACCCACCGAAACCTCCAGGCCTAGCCACCATGCCCCACCTCATCATTGAAATTACCGAGAACACCCGCCTCACCTGCTCGCAGGAAGAACTGCTGGACGAGGCCAATGCCGCGCTGCTGGCTTCCGGCGAGTTCGCCGAGCCGGACATCAAGTCGCGCTGCATCACGCTGACCTCCTTCCGCCAGGGCACCGAAGCGCGCGAGCGCGCCTTCGTCCATGCGCGCCTGCACATCCTGGACGGCCGCGACCTGACCGTACGCCAGGCACTGAGTCAAGCGATCTGCGAAGTCATTGCCGACGCTGTGCGCCCGGCCAACGCGGAAGACAGCGTGCAGGTCAGCGTGGAAGTAGTGGAGATGGAACGCGCCAGCTTCACCAAGCAGATCGTCAGCGGCTCGCACTGACCCGCCAGACAAGCAAGCCATCTGGCATCGGCGATGGCCCCGCAGCCAGTCAGAGGCTGAATGCGGGGCCACACCGCCCCGGCAGATCGGGGGCGCCGGCTGAGCCATTCGCCTCCCAGACTGAAAACAGGAACACCGTCGTCATGTCCTCCCTCCCGAATTCAACCTTGCCCTCGCCCCTGCCCAACCGCTTTCGTGCCGACGTGCTGGCGCACAAGCGCGTGATCGGGTGCTGGTGCTCGCTGGGCAACGCCACCACCACCGAGATCCTCGGCCTGGCCGGCTTCGACTGGCTGCTGCTCGATGGCGAGCATTCGCCCAACGACGTGCTGACCTTCATCCCGCAGCTGATGGCGCTGCAGGGCAGCGTGAGCGCGCCGGTAGTGCGCCCGCCCGCCAACGATCCGGTGCTGATAAAGCGCCTGCTGGACATCGGCTTCTATAATTTCCTGATTCCCTTCGTGGAGAGCGCGGAGCAGGCCGGGCGCGCGGTGAGCGCCACCCGTTACCCGCCAGCGGGCATGCGCGGCGTGTCGTCGGTCCAGCGCAGCAACCGCTACGGCACGGTGCCGGAGTACTTCAGCCAGATCAATGACAATATCTGCGTGCTGGTGCAGATCGAAAGCCAGAAAGGCGTGGACGCGGCCGACGAGATCTGCGCGGTCGACGGGGTCGACGGCATCTTTATCGGCCCGAACGACCTCGCGGCCGCCTACGGCCACCTCGGCAACCCCAACCATCCCGAAGTGCAGGCGCAGGTGGCGCGCATCTTCGAGGCCGCCAGGCGCGCCGGCAAGGCCGTGGGCACGCTGACACCGGTGGAAGCCGACGCGCGCCGCTACCTGGACATGGGTGCGAGCTTCGTGGCGGTGGGCCTGGACCAGAATCTCTTTCGTACCGCGACGCAGGCGCTGCGCGATCGCTTCGCCAGCTAAGCGTTGCGATGAACTCCGAGGATCTGGCCTGCTTCGTCTGCGTCGCCAACACGCAGAGCATCTCGCGCGCCGCGCTCGAAATGGGCGCGGACCAGTCCACCGTAAGCCGGCAGATCGCCCGGCTGGAAGCCGCGCTGGACACCCGCCTGTTCCACCGCAGCGGGCGCGGCGTGGTGCTGACCGAAGCCGGCCAGACGTTGATCGTCTATGCGCGGCAGGTAGCGGCCACGCTGGCCGAAGCCCGCGAAGCCATCCGGGCTTCGTCGGCGCAAGGCCCGGCGCAACTGGTGATCGCGGCGCAGCCCACCATCGCCAACACCGCATTCGCCAGCATCGGCACCGCGCTCAAGCAACGCTTTCCGGCGACCAAGGTGCGCTTTGTCGAAGGACTGGCCAGCCCCGTGCTTGCCTGGCTGGCGGCTGGCGAGATCGACGTAGCCCTGCTTTACCTGCCCGAGCAGCAAGGGGCGCTGAAGGTCGACATCCTGCTGGAAGAAGACCTGACCCTGGTCACGCCGACATCCTGGAGCCACCTCGGCCCGACCTTTCCCGTGCGCCGCCTTGGCGAAGTGCCGCTGATCCTGCCCAGCACGGGACACGGCCTGCGCGTGCTGGCCGAATCGCTCGCCGCTCGCGCGGGCACCAGTCTGCAGCTGGCGCTGGAATGCGACGCGTCCAATACCGTCTCGATGCGCCTGGTGGAAGACGGCTGCGGCGCCACCCTGCTGCCGTTTGCCGCAGTCGCGGATCGGGTCGCGCAAGGCCGGCTGCATTCAGCCCGGCTGGTGGATCCGGTCGTGACGCGGCAGGTGGCGCTTGCCACCGCGCGTAACCGCACGCCGGTGCCGGAATTGTGGGACATCATGCAAACGGTGCGGCAGTCTGTGCGCAATATTGTGATGTCGGGGGCGTGGCCGGGGGCGCGGTTGATTTGACACCTCGGATTCCGTCAGATGCCGTCAGATTCCGACTGCCTGTTGCCGCCTTGAAGGTTTTGCAACCGCCGTCTAGGCTCGATGCCTGAAGCCAACGCTTGGGAGAACGCCTATGCACGCCGACCAACTCCGCAGCCTCCAGGCCCCGCTCAAGGAAAAGTACCGAGAACACCCCGAGGCTGCCCTGATCACCTTGCGTGCATCGAGCCGCCTGGGCGAGGGGGTTACGTGCAACGTCGAAACCGGCAAGGCGATGGTCGAAGCCGGCCTGCATCCTGCCACCGGCGGCACCGGCCTGAGCGCCTGCTCCGGCGACATGCTGCTGGAAGCCTTGGCCGCCTGCGCTGGCGTCACGCTGAATGCGGTGGCTACCGCGCTGGGCATCGCGCTGCGCGATGCGCGCGTGCTGGTGGAAGGCGACCTCGATTTTCGCGGCACGCTTGGCGTGAGCAAGGACGCCGCCGTGGGCTTCCAGGCGATCCGGATGCGGTTTGAACTGGATACCGACGCGCGGGCCGACCAGCTCGAATCGCTGCTGCGGCTGACCGAGCGCTATTGCGTGGTGTACCAGACGCTCCGCGGCGGTACGAAGATCGACGTTACCCATGCCGCCGGCACGCAGCCGGCGGCATAGCCTGCCGGGAAGCGCTCAGGGCTTGATGTTCTGGTTGTAGCGGAACAGGTTGTTGGGGTCGTACCGCCGCTTGACCTCGACCAGCCGGGCATGGTTCGGCCCATACGCGGCGCCGATGCGATCGCCCTCCTCCTGTGTCAGGAAATTGACGTATACCGAGCCAAGCGCGTACGGCGCCGCGGCCTGGAACACCTCGCGCGACCAGGCGATGCAGGCGGCGTCGTCAGCCGGCTCGGTCCAGCGTCCGTGTACGTTCATCACGTAGTTGGCATCGCGATTGGGGTAAGCCATGGCGTCTGCCGCGACCCGATTGGTCTGGCCGCCCATGGCACCGATGAAGATCTCGGTGTGCGGTGATGGCAGCTTGTTGACGTAATCCATCAACAACGTGAGCAGGCCATCGTCCAGCTTGGCGAAGTTGTGCGATTTCCAGTAGTTGCGTGCCCCCGGCGTGAGCAGAGGATCGAACGCCTGCTGCCAGGCAGCAAATGGCATGGGTCCGACATGCTCGCCGTAGGGCGTGCCGAGATGGCGCAATGGCTCGACCAGTTGCGGCCCGTTGGCTGCCGGCCCGATGTAGCAGATGGCCAGCGCCACGATGGGCTTGCCATGTGTCTGCGGCGGCAGGAACGGCAGCGGCGGCGCGAGCCGCATCACGGCCCACACGGTCAGCTCATCGGGCATGCCGTCGAAGCGCTCGCGCAGGGCTTGCAACACGGTCACGCCCTGCTCCAGCGGATAGACGATCAGGCCACCATAGATTTCCGGGCCAACTGGCCGCAGGGCGAACTCGAACATGGTGACCACGCCGAAGTTGCCGCCGCCGCCGCGAATGGCCCAGAACAGGTCGGGATGCTCGGTGGCGCTAGCGTGCACCAGCTTGCCATCGGCTGTCACCACCTGGGCGCTGACCAGGTTATCCACGGTGGTGCCGTATTTGCGGCTGATCCAGCCAAAGCCGCCGCCCAGGGTGAGTCCGGCCACGCCGGTGGTGGAGTTGATGCCAAGTGGCGTGGCAAGGCCGAAGGCCTGCGCCTCGTGGTCGAAATCGCCCAGCGTAGCCCCGGGCTCCACATAGGCGCGCAGCGCGGTGGGATCGATCCGCACCGATTTCATGCCCGACAGGTCCAGCGTGATGCCGCCATCGCAAAGGGCCAGGCCGCCGATGTTGTGGCCGCCGGCGCGTACAGACAACGGCACGCCATTGTCCCGCGCGAACGCGACAGTATCGATGACATCGGCCGCGCCGGCGCTTTTGACGATCAGCGCGGGACGGCGGTCGATCATGGCGTTCCAGATTTGCCGCGCCTGCTCATAACCCGGCTCGCCAGGTTGCAGCACCTGGCCTCTCAGTTTCGACTTCAACCCATTGACCAGCTCACTCGACAAATCGGCCATGATGCACCTCGCGACGGAATCCCTGATAGGGGTTCGGCCGCGGCACTGGCCACGCGTCACGAAGCTAGGCTTGATCCGTGCTTGACCCGTCTCCGGCGTCATGTCGGGGAGAGGATGGCATGGCGAACTGAAGGGGGGGGAAGGCAGCCGGCGTGGTAGCCAGGAGAAGGGCCGAATCCTTCCTCATTTAAGGTTGGCCCCCGGCGAATGTAAAGCGGCAGGGACACGGGTCCCTGCCGCTTATCGCCCCATCGTTGTTTTTTTTCGGCCGCGTTGGCCGCGCTATTGGGTCACGTCACCGGCGCCGGGTTGAACAGCACCAGCGAATTATGCAGCTTATGGTGCTCGGCCCAGGTCTTCTTGCGCCCGCTCGCCACATCCAGCATCAACCGGAACAACTCCCAGCCCACATCCTCGATGGTGGCCTCGCCGGTGGCGATGCGGCCCGCATTCACGTCCATCAGGTCGTGCCAGCGGCGAGCCAGATCGCTGCGCGTTGCCACCTTGATCACCGGCACTTCGGCCAGGCCGTACGGCGTGCCGCGGCCGGTGGTGAACACGTGCAGGTTCATGCCGGCAGCCAGCTGCAGGGTGCCGCAGATAAAGTCGCTGGCAGGCGTGGCCGCGTAGATCAGGCCCTTTTGCTTGAGCTTCTCGCCGGGGGAGAGCACGCCGGTGATGGCCGTGCTGCCCGACTTGACGATCGAGCCCATGGCCTTCTCGACGATATTGGACAAGCCGCCCTTCTTGTTGCCGGGCGTGGTGTTGGCGCTGCGGTCAACGCGGCCCTTTTCCAGGTAGCGGTCGTACCAGTCCATCTCGCGGATCATGGCCTGCGCCACTTCCGGCGTGGCGGCGCGCGCGGTGAGCTGGTCGATGCCATCGCGCACTTCAGTGACTTCCGAGAACATCACGGTGGCGCCCGCGCGCACCAGCAGGTCGGTGGCAAACCCCACGGCGGGATTGGCGGTCACACCCGAAAATGCATCGCTGCCGCCGCATTGCACGCCCACCACCAGCTCCGAAGCCGGGCAGGTTTCGCGGCGGCGCTGGTCCAGCTTGGCCAGGTGGGTACGCGCCATTGCCATGATGGAATCGATCATGCTCTCGAAGCCGACGTGCTCGTCGTCCTGCAGGCACACCACGCCAACATCCAGGCCGCCGGGCAGGCTGCCGGCCGGCAGCAGGCGCTCCGGCTGCAGCTTCTCGCAACCCAGGCTCACCATCATGGCGGTGCCGCCGAAATTCGGGTTCAGCGCGATATTGCGCAGCGTGCGGATCGGCACGATGGCGTCCGGCGCATCGATGGCCACGCCGCAGCCGTAGGTGTGCTCCAGCCCCACCACGTCGTCCACATTGGGATACTGCGGCAACAGCTCGGCCTTGATGCGCCGCACCGCGTGCGCAACAACGCCCGACACGCACTGCACGGTGGTGGTGATGGCGAGGATGTTGCGGGTGCCGACCGAGCCGTCCGGATTACGAAAGCCCTCGAAGCTATAGCCTTCCAGCGGCGGCAGCGGTTCCGCCACGCGCGTGCCGACCGGCAGGTTGTCCAGCCCGGGCGCGACCGGCATCTCGATCACGCGCTCGTTGATCCAGCTGCCCTTGGGCAAGTCGCGCATCGCGTAGCCGATCACCACGTTGTAGCGCACCACAGCATCGCCAGCCGCCAGGTCCACCAGCGCCACCTTGTGGCCCTGGGGCACCCGCTCGCGCAGCGTCAGGCCGCAGGGAAATACCGTGCCCTCGGGCAGGCCGTCATCGTTGGCGACGATCGCCACGTTATCCAGCTCGTGGATGCGGATGTACAGCGCAGTGCCCTGCACCTGCGCGGCCGCCTGCGAACCGCCTGGCTGCTCTACTTTGATATCGATCACCGACATGTCTTTTTTTTTCCTTGCGAAACACTTGGCCGCTGCGCCGGGGCGGCACCTGCGCCGCAGGCGCCACGGAATTCAGGGATTTCAGGGATGCTTGAGCTCGACGCGCTTGATTTCCTTGACGATCACCAGGTAGCTGATCACCGTCACCAGCGCGTTGGCGCCGACAAAGACCAGCGCGCCATTGAAGGAACCGGTGGTGCCAAGGATATATCCGATCACGATCGGCGTGACGATGCCCGCGATATTTCCGAACATGTTAAAGATGCTGCCGGCCAGGCCAATCACTTCCTTCGGTGCGGTATCCGCCACCACGGCCCAGCCCAGCGCGCCGATGCCCTTGCCGAAGAAGGCCAGTGCCATGAAGCCCACCACCAGCCATTCGCTATCCACGTAGTTGCACGCAATCATGCTGACCGACAGCAGCATGCCAGCGACGATCGGCACCTTGCGGGCCACCGTCAGCGAATAGCCGCGGCGCAGGAACCCATCGGAAATCACGCCGCCCAGCACACCGCCCAGGAACCCGCAGATCGCCGGCAGCGATGCGACAAATCCCGCCTTCAGGATCGACATGCCACGAGCCTGTACCAGGTACACCGGAAACCACGTCAGGAAGAAGTATGTCAGCACGTTGATGCAATACTGGCCCAGGTACACGCCCAGCAGCATCCGGTTGGAGAGCAGCTGGCGCACATAGAACCAGCGCGTGCCGGGGGCTTCCTTGTCCTTCTTGCCAGCGTCCCCGCTCATCTCGATCAGGCCGCCGCCCTGCTTGATGTAGTCAAGCTCGGCGCGATTCACGCCCGGATGGGTCGTCGGGCTACGCACCACCTTGAGCCAGAGGCCGGCCAGCACCATGCCCAGCGCGCCCATCCACAGATAGACGTGGTGCCAGCCCAGCGCGTGGGTCAGCCAGGCCATCAGGGGCGTAAATAGCACCGCGGCAAAATACTGCGCGGAATTGAAAATGGCCGAGGCCGTGCCGCGCTCGGCCGTGGGAAACCAGCTGGCCACGACCTTGGCATTGGCCGGGAACGCCGGTGACTCGGCCAGGCCCACGACAAAACGCAGCACGAACAGCGTGGTCACGGCCGCGCCGACCGTGGCGAATACGCCGATAAAGCCCTGCAGCAGGGTAAAGAGCGACCACAGGAAAATGCTGCAGGCATAGATGCGGCGCGCGCCAAAGCGGTCCAGCAGCCAGCCGCCCGGGATCTGCGCCATCACATAGGCCCAGCTGAAGGCCGAGAAGATAAAGCCCATCTGCACGGCATCGAAGCCGAACTCCGAGCGCATCGCCGGGCCGGTGATGGAAAGCGTGGCGCGGTCGGCATAGTTCACCGTTGTCACCACGAAGATCATCAGCAGGATCCAGTAACGGACATGGCTGCGACGGGTGGCCTCGCCGGCCACGCTGATGGTATTGCTGAGATTCATGCTGTCTCCTGCACGAGCCGGATTGGAGATGGAAGGCCGCCTTACGTCGTACGGCTCGCAGCCATCTCGCATGCTTGGCCGGCTACGTGATATGTCATCGTATAACATGGATTATAAGCATCCGGTTTCGTCGACAACATTGCGTGTTTACCCTAGCTCCAGCGCGACGGCTTTGGCGAGGTGCATTAGCCGTTGCAGCGGCGCTGTTGGTCCAGGCGCTCCGACTGGAAGAAGCCGCGCCCGAAGCTTTCGGGCAGCTTTCAAGGCGGATTCACGAGATTCTGCCATACGCGTTCCATTCGGTGGCCGAACAGCTTCAACGCTTTAACCCTCCTGCCCTGTCTCTTCATATTGACGAATGCTGGCAAAGCCAAAGGTCGAAGCCCTTTCCCGAAACAAAAGTACTTGCGCGTTCAAACCTCTACTTGTACGATGACGTATCTCAAAAAATGCGCAGACGAAAGTCATGCACAAGAGCCACTGAACCAACACCGCCCTTGCGGGTATCAGGACCAGCCATCATGACCACACCACAAGAACTCAAGCAGATCGTCTCGGAAGGCCTGCTTTCCTTCCCCGTGACCGACTTCGACGCGCAAGGCAACTTCCGCCCCGAGACCTATGTAGAACGCCTGGAATGGCTGGCCCCCTACGGCGCTACCGCCCTGTTCGCCGCCGGTGGCACCGGTGAGTTCTTCTCGCTGACGCCGGACGACTACTCCAACGTGATCCGCACCGCCGTGGAAACCTGCGCGGGCAAGGTGCCGATCCTGGCCGGCGCCGGCGGCCCGACCCGCATGGCCATCGCCTACGCCAAGGAAGCCCAGCGCCTGGGCGCCAAGGGCATCCTGCTGCTGCCGCACTACCTGACCGAAGCCTGCCAGGACGGCATTGCCAACCATATCGAAGAAGTCTGCAAGTCGGTGCACATCGGCGTGATCGTGTACAACCGCGGCAATTCCCGCATCAACGCGGACATGCTCGAGCGCCTGGCCGACCGCTGCCCCAACCTGATCGGCTTCAAGGACGGCGTGGGCGAGATCGAGGGCATGGTCCGCATCCGCCGCAAGCTGGGCGACCGCCTGTCCTACCTGGGTGGCCTGCCCACCGCGGAAGTCTATGCCGCCGCCTACAAGGCGCTGGGCGTGCCGGTGTACTCGTCGGCCGTGTTCAACTTCATCCCCAAGACGGCGATGGACTTCTACCGCGCGATTGCCGCTGACGACCACGCCACCACCAACCGCCTGATCGACGAGTTCTTCCTGCCGTACCTGGACATCCGCAACCGCCGCGCAGGCTACGCGGTGAGCATCGTCAAGGCCGGCGCCAAGCTGGTCGGGCATGACGCCGGTCCGGTCCGCGCGCCGCTGACGGATCTGGACGAGCAGGAACTGGCGATGCTGGATGCGCTGATCAAGAAGCTGGGGCCGCAGTAAGGGGAACGGATAGTCGATCGTCGCGCCGGCGCGCACAAGCGCGGGCGCGGGCGCGGGGCGAGCGTGCACGCTCGCCCCGCGCATTCGGGCCGGATACTTTGGCCAGTTCTCCGTTGGTGAGCCCGCCGAGCCCGTGCAGCCCGGAAAACGCGACACCTTGCACAACTTCGGGGTTGAAATGGAATTCGGCACCTTTCCACAGCCGCACGCCGAGATCCAGCGTTGCCGTCCACGAGTAGCTCTTGTCCCGCCCGGCGCCGAGGCTGTTGTCGCCCGACTAGGGCGCGTTGAATGCCGGCTTCGTGCCAGACGTCTTCGGCGGCAACCGGCGCGCGGTGGAATCGCTCCAGGTACAAACGGACGCCCAGCCGTTCCAGCTCGAGGCAGCCTATATCACGCTTGCATCCAACGTGGTCGCCGCCGCGATCCAGGAGGCGTCAGTGCGGGACCAGATCGCCGCCGTCAAACGCATCATCAGCGCCAATACCCGCTCCCTCGAGATCATGCGGGGCAGTTCAAGTACGGTTCTGCCGCAGGTCTCGAGGTGGCAGCAAGACTTCGGTCGAGCTCACACGCAAACAGCAGGAACTGGGTTACGTCAACTATCTGGCCCTGCTGACCGCGGAACAGGCATATCAGCAGACGGCGATTGCCCTGGTACAAGCGCAGGCCACGCGTTTTGGCGATACGGCTGGTTTGTTCCAGGCGCTGGGAGGCGGATGGTGGAACAGGCCGGCCGACGTAGCCGAAGCCGAAGCCGAAACGAAGTCCTCCAACTAACGGCGTGCACTGAACACCGCGGAGACACAACGCCAGGACGCTCCGCCGGAAACCCCGGCACCGAGCAAGCGGCAGCGATGGCGTGCGAGTAGCAGCCATGCTGCAAAGCCAATGCAAGCTGCATACGGCAAGCCATCGCCCGCCACGCTGCCCTCGCTGCCATGCGCGAGGTGCGACGTATGACGGTCTGGATCACAGCGGGCTGCCACAGTTTCATCCGCCCCAGTTCCCCGCCTGGCTCTCCAGCCGCGCCCGGATGAAGTCCATCAGCGTGCGGGTGGCCAGCGTGGGAAACCGGTTCGGCGCGGTCAGCATGTAAATGCTGTCGCCCACGCCTTCGGGCTCGTACTCGGGCAGCACCTCCACCACTTCGCCGCGCCCGATCTGTTGCCACACGGCATAGCGCGGCAGCAAGGCCACGCCGAGCCCCACCATCATCGACTCGAACAGGAAGGGATAGTCGCCGGACTGGATGCGCGGAGCGACCCGCAGGATCAGCGGCGTGCCGCCCAGCATCAGCCTGAGATCGAAGCGCCGGCCCAGCGACGCCGGCGCGATCAGGTCGCAGTGGGCAAGATCCTCCGCGCGGCTGACCGGCCCGTGCGCCGCCAGGAACGCGGGCGATGCGCACAGGCACCAGCCTACCGCGCAAATCTTGCGCGCCACGTGATCCTCCGGCGGCAGTGAGGTGATTTTCAATGCCACATCCACCTCGGCGGAGATCAGGTCGCCGATATAGTCATTGATCAGCACGCGCAGGGAGATGGCCGGATATTGCCGGGCGAACTCCAGCAATACCTGCGCCAGGTAGAGATGCCCGAGCCCTGTGGGCAGGCGGATCCGCACATCGCCGCGCACGGTCTGGCCCAGGCTGTCGATGGAGGTGCCCGCCGCCTGCAGCTCATCCAGCATGCGCACGCCGTGCGCATACAGCAGCCGCCCGGCCTCGGTCAGTTCCACATGGCGGGTGGTGCGCCGCATCAGTTGCGCGCCCATATGCAGCTCCAGCGCCTTGAGCCGGCGAGACACATTGGAGCGGGTCATGCCGCCGCGCGCGGCCGCCGCCGTTAGCGTCTTGGATTCCACCAGCAAGACAAAGAGGCGGATCAGGTTCAGGTCGAAGCCAGGGCTATTGTCAATCATCAGTCAACACGGATGGCACAGATCAGCGGATTGTCACGGCCAGGAGTACGCCCTAGCATAAGCCATTCGACGCCACCTTACGACTCTCCGATCCTGCCGATGGCTCTGCCTGCCCCCCCATCCACGCTCGCTCCGTATCCCACCCACGCCCCCACCCCCGCATCCGTACCGGACGCAGGCCTGCCCTTCGCCGGCCTGCGCATCCTGGATATCAGCCAGGGCATTGCGGGCCCGTACTGCGCGCATATCCTCTGGCAGCAAGGCGCCGACGTCATCAAGGTCGATCCGCCCGCCGGCGACTGGGGCCGGCATGTTGGCGTGGTGCGTGGCGAGCACAGTGCCCTGTCGATCGCATACAACGCCGGCAAGCGCGGCGTCTGCATCGATGCCGCCACCGACGCCGGCAAGGCATTGTTGTTCGACCTCGCGCTGCGGGCGGATATCGTGGTGCAGAACTTCCGGCCGCAGGTTGCCGAGCGTCTTGGCGTTGGCTATGCCGCGCTGTCCACGCGCAACCCGGCGCTGGTCTATGTGTCCATCAGCGGCTACGGCGCGGACGGCCCCTATGCCGACTACCCAGCCTCGGACTCCGTGATGCAGGCTGACAGCGGCCTCATGCACACCAACCGCATGGCGGACGGCTCGCCGCGGCGCATCGGCATGCTGCTGGCGGACGCGGCCACCGGCCTGTACGCGGCGCAGGCCGCCGCCGCCGCCTTGTGCAGGCGCTTTCGCAGCGGCGCCGGCGCGCATGTCGAACTCAGCCTGTTTGACGCCTGCGTGGCGCTGCAGGCCAACAACATCCTTGAGTACGCCATCCAGGGCGCTGTGGCCGCTGGACCGGTGAGCGCGCCAAACGGAGTCTTTGCCACCAGCGATGGCAGCCTCACCTTGCTGGCGCTCAACAACGCGCAATTCGGCAGGCTCTGCCGCGCGCTGGATCGCCCTGGCTGGGCGCAAGATGCGCGCTTTACGGACAACGCCAGCCGCATGGCGAACGCGGCCTGGCTGCAGGACGCCGTGGCGGCGGTGCTTGCCAGCAAATGCACGGCACACTGGCTCAGCATCCTGCAAGCGCACGACATCCTTCATGCGCCGGTGCGCAACTACCAGCAAGTGCTCGACCACCCGCTAGCGGCGCCGCAGGAAACCTTCCAGACGGTCGAGCAGCCTGGGCTGGGTGCCCTGCCATTCGCCGGCATTCCCGCCAAGGGCATGCGGCGGGCAGCCACCGCCGCGCCGCGTGTCGGAGAACACACTGAAGCCGTGCTGCGTGAGTACGGTGTCACCCCGGACAAGCTCGCGCAGTTGCTGGAGACCGGCGTGGTCAGACAGGCCAGCCCCCTGGCGGGCAACACCACCACGGGAGCCACGGCATGATGCGGGCCATGCTCTGCGAGCATTTCGGCAAGGCGCAAGACGTCCGCCTTGCAAGCATCCCGCGCCCGGCACTGCCGGATCCGCATGCCGTCACGCTGGCGGTGGAGTACGCAAGCGTAAGCCACGCTACAGGCCTGATGGTGGCGGGCCGCTATCAGACCAAGCCGCCGTTGCCGTTCGTGCCCGGCACCGAGGCGGTCGGCCGGGTGGTGGCTTGCGGCGCAGCCGTAACCCGCTTGCGCACTGGCGACCGCGTGGCTGCCATAGCCGACTGGGGCTGCTTTGCCGAAGAAGTCACGCTGCCGGAATACACCGTCTACCCCATTCCCGATACGCTCGACGCGCTGCAGGCCCTGCCGATCCCGCTCTCCTACGGCACCGCTTACTGCGGCCTGGTGTGGCGCTGCGCCGTGCAGCCCGGCGACACCGTGCTGGTGCTTGGCGCCGGCGCCGGCGTGGGCCTGGCCGCCGTGGAAATCGCCCACCAGTTGGGCGCGCAGGTGATTGCCTGCGCCAGTACCGAATCGAAACGCGCACAGGCCCTGCAGCGCGGTGCCCGACATGCGCTCGCGCCGGAAGACCTGGCCGCCGCCGTCAAGCGCGTGAGCGGGGGGCGTGGTGCCGATGTGGTGGTGGACCCGGTAGGCGGCGACCTGTTCGACCAGGCGCTGCGCGCGGCGGCCGCCAACGCGCGGATTCTCAGCGTCGGCTTTGCCAGCGGCCGTATCCCGCAAGCGCCGCTGAACCTGCTGCTGGTCAAGAACCTGACGCTGCATGGATTCTTCGTAGGCCGCTACATCGGCTGGACGCCCGCCAACGAGCGGGCACAGCATGCCCACGCATTGCAGGCCGTCATGAAGACATTGTGCGGTTGGGCCAGCGAAGGAAAGATCCGACCGACCGTGTCGAAGGTGTATCCGATGACCGGGCTGGCCGAGGCGCTGGACGCGCTGGAAGCCAGGCAGGTCATCGGCAAAGTCGCGATAAAAATCAAGGAGACAAACTCACCATGCCAAGCCGATTCAGGGTCCTGAACACGCAACACCGTACACAGCACACCAAGCATTGCCGATCCGCATTGCGCCTTGCCCTGCTGGCAACGCTGGCAACCGCCGCCCTTGCCGCCCTAGGCACGCCGCCCGCCCGTGCCGCCGATGAATTTCCGCAGCGCCCGATCCGCATGGTGCTGCCCTACCCGCCGGGCGGCCCCACGGACCTGCTGGCGCGCGTGGTGGCCGTCAAGATGGGCGACACGCTTAGCCAGACGGTGGTGATCGACAACAAGCCTGGCGCCAGCGGCATGATCGGCGCGGAAATGGTCGCCAAGGCCGCGCCCGATGGCTACACCATCCTGGCCAATGCCTCGCTGCATGTGATCAACCCGAGCATCTATCCCAAGATGCGCTACGACGCCTTCCGCGATTTTGTGCCCGTCACGCAACTTGCCGATGTGCCGCTGGTGCTGGTGGTCAACAACGATTCGCCGGTCAAGACCGTGCAGGACCTGATCGCGTACGCCAAGGCCAAGGGCGGCAGCATCAACTTTGGCTCGGCCGGCAATGCGTCGGCCCAGCAACTGGCGGGCGAATCGTTCAAGTTCGCCGCCAATGTCTCGATGCAGCACGTGCCATACAAGGGCAGTTCGCCCGCGCTGACCGACCTGATGGGCGGCCAGATCCAGTTGATGTTCGATTCCATGCCATCGGCCATGCCATTCATCAAGGCTGGCAAGCTGCGCGCCGTGGCCGTCACCACGCTCAGGCGCGCGCGTGCCCTGCCGGACGTGCCCACGGTGGCGGAGTCCGGCTTGCCAGGTTTCAATATCAGCACCTGGTACGGCTTATGGGCGCCGCGCGGCACGCCGGCCCCGATCGTGGAGAAACTGGCGGCCCACGCCGCGCAAGCACTGCGCCAGCCCGATGTACAACGCCAGTACGCCGACATGGGCGCCGAACCGGTGGGTTCTTCCCCCGCGGAGTTCGCGCGCTACACTGCGGCAGAGGGCAAAAAATGGGCCGAGGTCGTGCGCAAGTCGGGCGCCAAGGCGGATCAATAGCCGTCTATAGCCGTCAATAGCCATCGGTGGCCATCGGTGCGCTGCCGTGGCAAGCGGCAGCACCGATGGACAGATCCGCCCCCCTGGCGGGACAATTGCCACCCAGGTGTCCGCCCCCGCCCCATGAAAACCGTCCCGACCTACTCCCTCTATGGGGTCAACTCCAACGAGCCCCTGCTGGAACAGCTGCATTTCGAGTCGATCCCGGAGCGCAGCGGCATCAACGACTGGGAAATCAAGCCGCATCGCCACGAGCGCTTTTTCCAGATCCTCTACGTGCACCAGGGCGGCGGCCGCGCGCTGCTCGACGACCGCGAATACCCCTTGGGCTCGCGCACCGTGGTGACGGTGCCGCCGCGTTGCGTGCACGGCTTTCGGTTTACGCCGGACGTGGATGGCATCGTCATTACCATGACCGACCACTACCTGCGCACGTTGCTGGCTGGCGTGCCAGATGCGCTACCGCTGTTCGAGCGGCCCTACCATGACCCGTTTGGCGGCCCGGCCGGCGGCGAGCGCGATGACGCCACCGTGCTTGCCGGGGCGCTGGAACTGTTCCGTGCGGAGATGAACGCGGTATCGCTGTGGCGCGGTGCCGCCTTGTCGGCGCTGCTGTCCTTGTTGCTGGTGGGCATTGCGCGGCGCGCTTGCGGCGCGGGTGCAACCGGGGCGCAGCCGGCGGGCAGGACCGCGCGCCACTTCCAGCAGTTCCAGCAACTGGTGGAGGCGCGTTTTCGGAATCACCAGGATCTGGCCGGCTACGCCGACACGCTCGGTATCTCACCCACCCAGCTCAACCGGATCTGCCAGCAGCTTGCCGGCAGGAGCGCGCTGCAGCTGATCCATTCGCGCCTGATCGTGGAAGCGCAGCGCGACCTGCTTTATAGCGATCTCGACATCAAGCAGATTGCCTCGACGCTGGGCTTTGCGGATGCCGCGTATTTCGCGCGCTTCTTTGCGAAGCATGTCGGGCAGACGCCCAGCGCATTCCGGCAGCACGGGCGTGCCCGCCTGCCGGCGCCGCACGCCGCGCGCTAGCGCAGCGCTTTACAACGAGAAACTGTCGGAACGCGCCAGCGGCCAGTATTTCTCGTACAACTGGTAGCGGAAATTCCCGTTGATCAGGTCGCCCGGCGTGAGGAACTTGAGCAGCTCGGACATCAGCCGCACTTCGTTGGGCGAGATGCGCCGCACGATATGGTGCGGTTTGAGATCGCCAGGATGATTCAGGCCAGCTGCCTGCAGGATTTCCAGCAGCGCGTGCAGCGTCTGGCGGTGGAAGCTGGCTACGCGCTCCGCCTTGTCAGGCACCACGATGGCGCGCTGGCGCACCGGATCCTGCGTGGCCACGCCCACGGGGCAGCGGTCGGTATGACACTTCTGTGCCTGCACGCACCCGAGCGCAAACATGAAGCCGCGCGCCGAGTTGCACCAGTCGGCGCCGGTGGCCAGCGTGCGCGCCACGTCAAAGGCGGTGATGATCTTGCCACTCGCACCAACGCGGATCTTGTCGCGCAGGTTCACGCCCACCAGCGTGTTGTGCACCAGCAGCAGCCCTTCCTGCAGCGGCACGCCGATATGGTCGACGAACTCCAGCGGCGCTGCGCCGGTGCCGCCTTCGGCGCCATCCACCACGATGAAGTCCGGCAGGATGCCGGATTCCAGCATGGCCTTGACGATGCCGAAGAATTCCCAGGGGTGCCCGATGCATAGCTTGAAGCCGGTGGGCTTGCCGCCCGACAGCGTGCGCAGCCGGTCGACAAACTGCAGCAGGCCCAGCGGCGTGGAGAACTCGCTGTGCGTGGCCGGCGAGATGCAATCCTCGCCCATGCCGATGCCACGCGTGGCGGCAATCTCCGGCGTCACCTTGGCCGCCGGCAGCACGCCGCCGTGGCCCGGCTTGGCGCCTTGCGAGAGCTTGACCTCGATCATCTTGACCTGCGGCGAGCGCGCCTGCTCGGCGAACTTGTCGGGATCGAAGCCGCCGTCAGGGCGGCGGCAGCCGAAGTAGCCTGAGGCTACCTCCCAGATCAGGTCGCCGCCTTCCGCACGGTGATACGGCGAGATGGAGCCTTCGCCAGTATCGTGGATAAAGCCGCCGAGCTTGGCACCGCGGTTGAGCGAGCGGATCGCATTGCCGGACAACGCGCCAAAGCTCATGGCCGAGACGTTGAAGATCGACAGCGAGTAAGGCTGGGCACGGCCCTCGCCGACGGTAATGCGAAAGTCAGCGGAGGGGATGCGCGTTGGCGCAAGCGAATGGCTGATCCACTCGTGGCCCGCCAGGCGCACATCGATCTCGGTGCCGAAGGGCCGGCTGTCGACCTCGTTCTTGGCACGCTGGTAGACCAGGCTGCGCTGCTGGCGCGAGAACGGCATCTCATTGGTGTCGTCCTCGATGAAATACTGGCGGATCTCCGGGCGGATGAACTCGAAGAAGAAGCGCAGGTGGCCCCAGATCGGATAGTTGCGCAGGATGGAGTGGCGCGACTGGCCGATGTCATGCAAGCCAACCAGTAGCAGCGCAACGGGCACAGCCAGCCATGCCGGGGAAAGCCGGTGACCGGCGGCAAGTGCCGCAAGGACCAGCAAGGCGAGCGCGGTCAGCCAGACCGCGCCGTAACGACGAGAAAGCATGGGGACTCCCTAACTACTTTAGGCCGGCACCTGGCCGGCAACCCCGCGATTATCGCCGTTCCTTGTTACATCGGCTGATACCCGGTTGCAGCGCCCTGCCCAGCACGCACCTCCGGCGGCCGCTGCGGGGCTTCATCGGCCTGCACCGCGGCGACGATCTGCGCGAAGGCCGCATTGGATTCCGGCATTGGCAACAGCATCCACACGTGGAACATGCCCTCGTACTCGTAATAGCGCAGCGGCAAGCCCTGCTCCTGCGCAAGCGCGTGATAAGCGCGGCAGTCCGGCAGCAGGACGTCGTGGGTGCCGATGAAGAGTGTCACAGGAGGCAAGCCGCGCAGGCTGCCGTAGATGGGGCTGACCTGCGCAAGCGTGACGGGATCGCCGCCGGCATAGACCCGCCCGCACTCGATGCCGCCGAGCTTCGACAACATCGGGTCAAGTGGTTCGAGCGCATCGATGCCCGGGTTGCTGCCGGTGGCATCCAGGAACGGCGACAGCAAGACCAGGCGTCCAGGCAGCGCGCGTCCGGTATCCCGGGCCATTTGCGCCAGCGCAAGCGCCATGCCGCCGCCGGCGGAGTCGCCCATGACGGTCAGGCTGGCGGGCGGATTGCCACGGACCAACTGGTCGTAGAGCGGCAGCAGTCCTGCAAAGACTTCACGATGGGTATGCTCGGGCGCCAGCGGATAGATCGGCACGGTCACCGTCGCGCCAAGCGCGTCCACCAGCTTGCCAATGAAATCCCAGTGCTGGCTGACGATATCGAAGACGTAGCCGCCGCCATGGAGATAGAGTATTTGCCTGCCGCTGTCGTTGCCCCGCGGGCGCACGGTGTAGACCTCGACGCCGGCCACAGGTTCCATGCTCACCGCATGACGCGCCAGCAAGCGCGCCGTGGGATTCGCGCGGCCGATCTTGCGGCGGCGGCGAATTTCCTCATGCAGCGCCTGCGCGCTGGAAAAACGCTGTTTGCGCCGGACCAGGCGCAAGGCAAGCCGCCACAGGCGGCACTGGATGCTAGGCATGACGATCTCCCGGAATGGTGCGCCCTTCATTGGCGGCCGGCTGAGGAACTGCGGAAACTACCAAAACAGCGGGAATGCGGGAAAGCTGGAACGACGGCGGGAACTACGCGCGAACTACGTGCACGGCCGCACGTTCGCCGGATACAAAAAAGGAGCCGGCTAGCGGCTCCTTTTCAAGCTGGAAACAGGGCCCCTATCAGGCGGCAGCTGCGTCCTTCAGCTTCTTCAGCGGGCGTACCTTGACCTTGACGCTAGCCGGCTTGGCCGGGAACCAACGCTCTTCACCGGAGAACGGGTCCTTGCCGAAGCGCTTCTTCTTGGCCGGTACTTGCTGAGCCGTGACCTTCATCAGGCCGGGCAGCGTGAATTCGCCGGCGCCCTTCTTGTGCAGCGCGCTGACGATGGTGTTTTCCAGATGGGCCAGCACCGTCTTCACGGCCTTGGCGTCCAGCTGGGTCTGTGCTACCAGGTGAGCGACCAGGCTCGACTTGTTGAAGGTGTCCTTCAGCGGGCGCGGGGTCACCGCGGCAGCCGGAGCAGCCTTCTTGGCCGGCGCGGCCTTCTTGGCAGCAGCCTTTACGGGAGCGGCTTTGGTTGCCGGTGCCTTCTTGGCAGCGGTCTTGGTTGCAGTCTTCGCGGTCGGATTCGCTTTGGTCGCCATATCGATAAATATGAGTTGAACAGAATGATGTCGCACGGGATGTGGCATCCGATGTCGCTCGACGCCTCGTCGATCGACTATCGGCGTGCGGCATCGACTGAATCATAGCGGAAACAACGGGACGTCAAGGGGTTTTCGTGTGTGCGAGTGTAAAAACCGGGGTTTTCCCCGGGGTTTTTTGAGGTTTTGTCTCGCGCGGGCTGCCGTTGTGTCGCGCGGACGCAGCAGTGGATGCGTCCGCGGACTCTATATACAAGGGGTAAACGCGTGATTCCGTCTTTTTTTCCACGCCGGATGCCGCGCGCGCGCCGAGGATTCCAGCCGCCTTCCTGCGCGCGCGGCACCCTCAGCCACGCAGCTCGCGCCGCAAGATCTTGCCCGTGACCGTCTTCGGCAACTCGTCGATGATCTCCACCACGCGCGGGTATTTATAAGCTGCCATGCGCTCCTTGCACCAGGCCAGCAGCGCTTCCGGCGTGACGCTGGCCTGCGGTTTCAGGCTGACCACGGCCTTCACCGTCTCGCCGCGATAAGCGTCGGGAATGCCCACCACGGCCGCCTCGCGCACCGCGGGATGCGTATACAAGACGTCTTCCACCTCGCGGGGCCAGACCTTGTAGCCAGCGGCGACGATCATGTCCTTCTTGCGGTCGACGAGGTAGAACCAGCCTTGCGCGTCCATGAAACCAACATCGCCGGTGTGGAAATAGCCGCCCGCCATGGCTTTTGCCGTCTCTTCCGGCTTGTTCCAGTAGCCCGGCACGATCATCGGTCCGCGCGAAATGATCTCGCCGACCTCGCCCACCGGCACCGGCGCGCCCGCATCGTCGCCGATGAAAGAGTCGACATTGAAGGCGGGAACGCCGATCGCCAGCGTGCCGGAGGCCGGATCCACCGGCGCCTCCCGGCCCAGCGGCACCACGTGGGTGGGCGAGTTGGTCTCGGTCAGGCCGTAGCCGTTGTGGATATAGTGCCCAAACTTGGCACGGAACTGCTCCACCACGCTCGGCGGGATCGGTGCGCCGCCCGAGTAGATCTTGCCCAGCGTGGCGAAATGCGCGCGGGTCGCCTCGGGATGGTTCATCAGCGCGATGAAGACCGTGATCGAGCCGATGGTGAACTCGACCCGACGGTCGCGGATGGCCTCCAGGACCACGCCCGGCTCGAAACGGCAGGCCAGCACCAGCGGCGCTGCGCAGATGAACGCCGCAGCCACGTGGCCCACCAGTCCGGTGATATGGAACAGCGGCGCCACGCCCAGGATCGGGCCGCCCTCCGCCAAGCCGATCCAGTCGCGGTACACCTGCGCATTGAAAGCAACATTGCCGTGGGTGTTCATCGCGCCCTTGGGCACGCCGGTGGTGCCGGAGGTGTACACCAGCATCGCAATATCGTCTGCCGCGAGCTTGACCGGCGCTGGCCTCTGGCCCAGGTACTCTTGCACCAGCGTCAGCAGATCAGGCACACCCTCGGCGGGCTGGCGCCTGGTCGCGGCAAACAGGCGCGGATCGGCACGCGTCTGGAAATCCAGCTCGGACGTGGTGATCACCGCAGGCAGCGCCAGGGGCGCGGCGGCGGCGTCCTGGCCACGCCGCTCGTCATCGAACAGCCCGCTCACCACATCGGCATAGAGCGATTCGTGGCAGATCAGTACCTTCGCGCCGGAGTCGGCCAGCACCAGGCGCAGTTCGCGTGCGCGGTTCATCGGGTTGACCGGCACCGCGATGGCGCCGAGCTTCCACGCGGCAACCAGCCCGATGACGAACTGCGGCACGTTCTGCAGGTACAGCGCAATCCGCTCGCCGCGCGCGCAGCCGCGCGATGATAGCGCTACCGCCAGCGCATCGGAGAGCGCATCCACCTCGGCATAGCTGAGCGTGGCGTCGAAGTAGTGGATTGCCGGACTGGCCGGCGCGCGGTCCGCGGCGGCCCGGAAGATGGACAGTGCGTCGGTAAATTGCGGGGTGATGGTGTGCGGCTGGCCGGCGTTGTAGCTGGAAAGCCAGGGCTTCTCTTCATAGGGCGTCATGAGGCACCTCGATAGGCACGGCGGGTAGTGTCAAGCATAGCGCTTGGTCGAAACGAAGCTGGCGCCGCACAGCGCAAGAAGCCATTGCGGCTTCTCCACCGGACGGCGCCGAGGGCAGGCTTTTTTGCCTGGCTTACTTGATGACCACCGGGTTGACCGGCGCGCCGCTGCCGTTCACTACCTTGAGCGGCGCCGCCGTATAGAGGAAGGTCCACTGCTGATCGTCAGCGCAGTCCGCGGCGAGCGGGTCCAGCTGGGCGATCTCGGTCAGGGTGATGCCCAGGTTGCGCATCAGCGCATTGTGCAGCGGCAAGGCCACGCCCGAGACCGGGTCCACCGTCACCTCGTTGGCAATCGTGTCGGTGACGAGGTTGGGGATCTCCATGCGATGGAACCACTCGACCAGTTCTGCGCTATAGGTCAGGCCCGGCTCGACGAACTCACGATAAAACTCAGCCTGGTCGCGCTTGTAGAAGGAGCCGATCCAGCCGGTGCGGATCACCAGGATGTCGTGCTTCTCGATGCGCACGCCCTGCATCTCGGCGGCGGCGAGCAAGTCGAGATGGGTGAAGGTCTCGCCCGGGGCGAGCACGTCCTTGCCGCGGTGGCGCGCCATGTCGATCAGCACGCCGCGCCCGACCACGCCACGTTCCGCGATCGGCAGGATGCTGGCTTTTTCCAGGCCGCCGATGGTGGATTTGGCATCGTAGCCATTCCATAGCTGATCGCCGTACCAGACATGGCCCAGGGCGTCGTACTGGGTCGAGCCCTGCAGATACATGATCATCATGTCGTCGGCGTACTCGGCCTCGCCGGGGAACTTCGGGCCCTTGCCGCAAAGGTAGTGGCCTTTGTCCATCACGTTGAGGCGGCGCGCCTGCGAACGCCCGGGCCAGACCGGGTCGCCGGCGGGGTTACCCATCTGGATCTGCAGGGTGAAGGTCTTGCCGGAGCGCACGGAAGCCACGCCGCGCAGCGCCTCCGCCCGGGTGAGATAGTTCAGCGAACCGACCTCGTCATCCGGCCCCCATTTGCCCCAGTTCTTCGGTGCATCGCGCAACAACTCGGCTACCAGCGGGACGTTCTTCGATTCCATGCCATGTCTCCTTCTTGGATTGACCCTGAGGGATCGCACTGTGCCGGTCATGTCCGTGGCGCATGGTCGGCCATGCGCAGAGAGCATAAATAAGAACGGTCGTGCGTTTATTTTGAGTCGAGTGTAGGACCAGGCGCAGGAGCATGTCCAGACATGGAAAACCCGCCGAGGGTTGCAGGCGCCTGCTTCAGTCGTCCAGCCCGAAGGCCAGCAGCGGCCCGAGCATCAGTGCCCCGAGCACGATCATGGACAGGCCGCTGTCCATGTGCTTCCATTCGTGCAGCACGGCCCGCGCGTCGACCTGCGCCCAGAACAGGGACACAACACCCAGCAGGACGACGATCACCGCCGCGGCCAGCGCGAACCCGTCGCGCGTGGCGCGGCGGTGGATTTCGGAAGGGCTATCATTCGGGATGCGCACGCCTTGCATGGCCAGACTCCTGGAAAACTGTGACGATGACGATCAATGCAATGGCGCCCATTGTTGTGATCCCTGCCTGAACCCATGCTGAGCGCGCCATTCAGCTTGCGTTCAGGCAAGGCACGGCAGACTGCTTCGTTCCATCAAGGCTTGCTCTCAACCGTATTGCCCCGCTCGCTCACGCCATTGCCTTCGTTGCGCACCGCCACCTCGTCCCTGTCCCGCGCCCTGTCCCGCGCCCTGCTGCCGCTGCTGGCCGCCCTGCCGCTGCTGCTGGCAGCCCCGGCGCCCGCCCATGCCGACAAGGACGCCGACCGCGCCCGCGCCGCCGTCCAGTCGGGCGAGATCCTGCCGCTCACGCGCATCCTGGAGGCAGTGTCGGCCCAGTACACGGGTGATGTGATCGGCGTCAAGCTCGACCGCGACGATGGCGTCTGGCAGTACGAAGTCAAGCTGCTGCTGGCAAGCGGCTCGGTGGCCAAGCTCGAATACGACGCCAAGACCGCCACCCTGCTCAAAGCCAAGGGGCGCGATCTTGAGCAGGCCCGCAAGAAACCCTGATCCCCCATGCGCATCCTCCTGGTAGAAGACGAGGCCGTGCTGGCCGCCCAGATCCGCGCCAGCCTGGTCAGCGCCGGGTATGCGGTCGATACTGCCGCGCACGGCATCGATGCCTGGCACCTGGGCGCCGAAGAGCCCTACGATGCCGTGGTGCTCGACCTTGGCCTGCCCGGGCTCGACGGGCTCTCCGTGCTGCGCCGCTGGCGCGCGGCGCAGGTGAACCTGCCGGTGCTGATCCTGACCGCGCGCGACAGCTGGACCGACAAAGTGGAAGGCATCGATGCCGGGGCCGACGACTACCTCGCCAAGCCCTTTCGCATGGAGGAGTTGCTGGCCCGCATCCGCGCGCTGATCCGCCGCGCCCATGGCATGTCCGCGCCCGAGCTGGCCTGCGGCCCGGTGCGCCTGAACGCGCGCACGGGCGTGGCGACCGTCGACGGCGCCGCGGTGGTGCTGACCGCCCATGAGTTCAAGGTGCTGGATTACCTGATGCACCACCCGGGCGCGATCATCAGCAAGGCCGTGCTGACCGAGCACATCTATGCGCAGGATTTCGACCGCGACAGCAACACCATCGAAGTCTTCATCGGACGGCTGCGGCGCAAGCTCGGCGTGGACGTCATCGAGACCGTGCGCGGACAGGGCTACCGCCTGCGCCCGCCGGCGTCTCCCGAAGCCCATGCAACCTCCACAAACGCCGCCAACTGACCCATGCGCCAGTCATTAGCCATCCGCCTGCTCGCGTTCGCGGCCATCTGGCTGGCCGCCGCGCTCGGCGGCACCGGCTGGCTGCTCTCCACGCTGTTCGCGCGCCACGTCAACGATACCTATGTGCGCCAGCTCGACAATCAGCTCACCAGCCTCGCCGCCGCCCTGGACTGGAGCCCTGACGGCAAGCTCGCCCTGACCCGAAGCCCGGCCGACCCGCGCTTTGAACTACCCTACTCCGGCGCCTACTGGCAGGCGCAGGCACCGGGCGCCACGCTGCGCTCACGCTCGCTCTGGGACGCCGAAATGCCGGCCACCGTGGGCAACAAGGTAGCGGGCAGCCATGCCGAGATCCGGCCCGGGCCCAATGGGCAATCGCTGCTGGTGGTGTCGCGCCCCATCGTGCTGGCGTCGGCCGATACGCCGGTGATGCTGTCGGTGGCGCTGGATCGCACCGAGCTGCGCGCGGCGCGCCAGGCCTTCAACCGGCTGCTGGGCTGGTCGCTCACGGCGCTGGGCGCGGGCCTGCTGCTGGCGGTGGCGGCCCAGGTGAAGTTTGGCCTCGCGCCGCTGGCGCGGCTGCGCCAGGCACTCGCTACCCTGCAGGCACGCCGCGAGAGCCGCCTGGGCGGCACGTGGCCGTCCGAGGTGGTGCCGCTGGTCACCGAGATCAATTCCTTGCTGGCGCGTAACGCCGATGCGCTGGAGCGCTCGCGGCGCCAGGCCGCCGACCTCGCGCACGCAGTCAAGACGCCCCTGGCCATCCTCGCCAACGAAGCCGGGCGCCTGCCCGGCGAGGCGGCCCGCGCCGCCGCCAGCCAGGTCGAGGCCATGCGCCGGCAGGTGGACCGCCACCTGGCGCGCGCACGGGCGGCAGGGGCGGCGGGCACGCGCGGGGCGCGCATCGATGCCGGCCCCGCGGCAGGCGAGCTGGCCCGCGCGCTGACCCGCCTGCACAGCGGGCGCGAGATCGATATCCAGGTGGAAGGCAACGGGCACTTCGCCGGCGACCGCCAGGACCTGATCGAGATCCTCGGCAACCTGCTCGACAACGCCTGCCAATGGGCGCGCTCGCGCGTTCGTGTCAAGCTCGCGGAGCGCGGCGGCATGCTTGAGGTCACCGTCGAAGACGACGGGCCGGGCATGCAGGCTGAGGCCCGCGAGCTGGCCACGGCACGCTATGGGCGGCTGGATGAGTCCGCTGCCGGCAGCGGACTGGGCCTGGCCATCGTCAGCGAGATGGCGGCCCTTTATGAGGGTGGCCTGGAGCTGGGCCACAGCGAACTGGGCGGATTGCAGGCCTGCCTGCGCCTGCCGGCCGGCCAGCCGTAAACCAAAAAAAGGCCGGACGAGCCGACCCTTCTCCTGCTACCGCATTGCCCGCGTTAGCAGGCCGCCGTCATCTTGAAGATGCCCTGTGCATTGCCGGCATCGAACGACAGATCCAACGTGCCGCCAGCCGCCTCCGTCGCGGGCACGAAATCGCGGGTGATGAACTCGTAGAACGAGCCTGGCACGCTGCGCTTGACCACCACGCCGTCGGCGCCGACAAACCCGCGCTCCACCGGATCGGCCTTGAATGCCGTCTGCAGGACCCGCCCGGAGCGCGACACTTCCACCGAATCCTTGATCGGGCGGCCCAGGGTGCGCTGCGCGTCCGCCACGGCGCGCACATCCGCCACGCGGTCGGTGGCGTGGTTGAAGGCGTTGCCCTCGGTGGAAATCCAGGCCATCTCGGCCGATTCCTTCAGCAGCAATTCATAGTCGGCCAGCGCCGGCTCGGCATGTTGGCGGGCGAAGCAGGCTGCCAGTTGCGGCACCAGGCGCGCCGCCTCGGCCATCGGCAGGCTCGCGTCGCGCTCCAGCAGGGCCAGTTGCGCGACGGCTTCGTCGCCGAGCGGATCGACGGACTTCGACACCACGCGCGACACGGCGGACTGGAAATCGGTACTGAAACGCTCGGGATGCAACTCGCTCAGGAAATACTGGGCGATGTCGTCAGGCAGGTCGGCATGCGCGTAGGAGCGGCCGGTCATGCCGATGCGCTCGAGCGGGTAGGTGCCGTTGAGGCGGTAGCCCAACGGGCCCAGGATACGGGTGAAAGCGATCTCGCCCGAGGGCAGGCTGCCGCAATCCCACTTCACCGTGCGCAGCGCGCCGTGGTCGAACACCACTTGCCCACCCGCCTGGATCACGTCGCGGGTATAGGCCATGCCGGTCGGCACGCGCTCGAGAATGCCGGCAAACAGCACCATATTGAGCGCCTGCGCCACTTCGGCGCGGCTCGCCTGTTCGCTGGTAGAAGACAGCAATTGCGGGGAAACATTCATCAATTGCAGCAACTCGGCTGCTTGGGTTTCGCCGCAAACGGTCTCGAGGAGGCGTTGCAGATTCGGCTTCGTCATGGTCAATGCGCTGAAATGTGTTTGTTTTCGGGGGATGGCGGGGGCCGACGGCCTCCGGGTGGGGCTTATTGTGCGGCTGCGGCAGAGTTCGTACAATTGATAACTTCGCACCAACTTCCTTCCAAAAACGCACTATGCGCAAGGGCATACCGAGCCTCACGGCACTCCAGATGTTCGAGGCCGCGGCGCGCCTGGGCAGCTTTACCCGCGCCGCCGACGAGCTGGCGGTGACGGAGAGCGCGGTTTGCAGGCAGATCGCAGGGCTGGAAGCGCGGCTTGGCGTGCCGCTGTTCCACCGCATCCGCAAGCGCATCGTGCTGACGCCGGCTGGCGGGACCTATGCCGAAGAAGTGCGGGAACGGCTCGACCAGATCGAGCAGGTGACGCTGGATGTGATGGCCCAGCGCCCGCGCGGGCGCGCCATCGAGTTGGCCATCGGCCCCACCTTTGCCAGCCAGTGGCTGATCCCGCGCCTGCCGCTGCTGGCGCGCGCCCTGCCCGATCTCACGCTGCATCTCTCGGCGCGCACCGAGGCATTCGAGCTCAGTGATACCGCGTTCGACGCGGCCATCTATTACGGTGAAGGGCTGTGGCCGGGCACGCAGGGCGAGCGGATCCTGCAAGAAGGCCCATCGGTGCCGGTGTGCAGCCCCGCCCTGTTGGGGCGCCGCAAGCGCCTGGACCTGGATCAGTTGCTGGAATTGCCGCTGTTGCACCTAAACACGCGCTTGCGCGCCTGGAGCGACTGGCTCGCCGCCGCGGGCGCGGCGCTGCCGGCGCAGGCCTTGCGCGGCCCGCGCTACGACCTCTACACCATGCTGGCGCAGGCGGCAGCCGCCGGCATCGGCGTGGCGCTGATTCCACGCATCCTGATCACCGAAGAACTGGCGCAAGGCCGGCTGGTGGTGCCGCTAGCCACGCTGCCGGCGCAGATCGACAATCGCAAGGCCTATTACTTCGTCCACCGGCGCGGCCTGCCTCCCGACGACAAGGTCTTGCAACTGCGCGACTGGCTGCTGGAACACGGCGCCTAGATGCCGGGCGCGCCGAAGGTCAATGCGCGTGGGCGCTGACGGCCTCGCGGGTGTCCCGCGCCAGGCCCATTGCGAAAGCCACTTCGGCCACCAGGAAGAGCGGCCCGACCAGAAGCCCAGCCAGGTCATCCACAAACGCAGGCTTGCGGCCTTCGTAGTAGTGCCCGACGAACTGGATCAGCCAGCCCGCCACGAACAGGCCAATGCCCCAAGCCAGCCATGCGCCGGTGGACAGCGCAGCGATGGCGCCGCCGGCGTAGACAAAGCCAGCCAGGATCACCGTCATCGCCAGCCCGAACCCCGCCGACAGGCGCAGGTAGAACAGGCAAGACAGGCCATAAACGACCATTGCTGGCGTCAGGTACGCCGGACCGGCGTCAAGCGGCATGGCCGGGCGGGCCAGCAGTGTGGTCACAGCTAGCACAATCATGGGAATGCCGATGAAATGGCTGAACACATTGCGCGCGTCGCGGTGATAGGCTGCGTAGTTAGCCAGGTGATCGATCAGTGTCTTCACGGGGTCTCCTGCCGGGGCGTCGTTGTCGTCGCGTATTTCTGTCCGCGTATTTGTGGCCGCGTACTGTGGCCGCGTACTGTGGCCGCGTACTGTGGCTACACGTTGTGGCCGTATATTAATAGGCAGCAAAAAACCCGTCTGTCCGGTTTTTGACAGTCGGCAAGAGCATCGATCAAGGAGACCATCATGCGCCTGGCAACCCGTGGCCAGCAGGAGCCGGCCCTGGATCCGCTGCACGCCTTGCGCGGCGGGAGCTGGTTTGGCGCCTTGCCGGCGGCCATGCAAGACACCCTGCTGCGGGACGCGGCCACGCGCAAGCTGGCCGCCGGCCAGATGCTGTTTGCCCGCGGCAACGCCTTTGACGGCATCTACGGCGTGACTGCCGGCTCGGTGCAGATCGACACCCACAGCGAGTCTGGCAAGGCCGCCTTGATCGGCCTGCTGGGACCGGGCAGCTGGTTTGGCGAGATTTGCCTGTTCGACGGCCTGGCGCGCACGCACGACGCCCACGCCACCAGCGCGGCCACCGTGCTGCACCTGCAGCGCGACAAGCTCTACGCGATGCTGTCGGCGCACCCCGAATGGTGGCGCGAGTTCGGCAAGCTGCTCGCCGCCAAGACGCGCGAGGCCTTTCATTACGTGGAAGAGGCGCAATTGCTGCCGCCGCTGGCGCGCACCGGGCGCCGGCTGGTGGCCATTGCCCAGGCCTACGGCGACCTGCCCGGGCTGGAGCGCCGCTCCGTGCATATCCCGCAGGAACAACTCGGGCAGATGCTCGGGCTGTCGCGCCAGACCGTCAACCAGGCCCTGCGCGAACTCGAGGCGCGCGGGCTGTTGCGGCTGCACTATGCCGACATCGAGTTGCTCGACCTGCCGGCATTGCTGGCGCTGGCCTGACAGCGCCGCCCTTCCCGATCCCCTCAGCCTGCGCTGGCAGCGCAAACCAGACAGCCATCGCCATGACCTATCTAGACGACACCCGCCTGCAAGCCTATCTCAGCCGCATCGGCCACCCGCTGCCGAGCCAGCCGGACCTCGCCACGCTCGACAGCCTGATCGCGGCGCAACTGGCGCGGATTCCCTTTGAAAACGTCGACGTGTTGCTGCAGCGCCCGATCAAGATCGGCCTGGACGCGGTGTTCGACAAGCTGGTCGCCAACGCGCGCGGCGGCTACTGCTTCGAGCAAAACACCTTGCTTGCCGGCGCGCTGCGTGCGCTCGGCTACGTGGTCACGCCGCTGGCTGCACGGGTGCGCTGGAACGTGCCGGAAGACGTGCCCACCATGCAATCGCACATGCTGCTGCGCGTGGAGGCCGCGCATCACAGCTATATCGTGGACGTGGGCTTTGGCGGCCCTACGCCGTATCGGGCCATGCCGCTGCCACAGGCGGAGCAAGCCGATCCGTCGTTCCCGTACCGCCTGTCCTGCGTGGAGACGACAGGTGCGGCCTTTCACGTGTACGACCTGGAGGTCAAGACCGCAAGTGCGTGGTTCAAGCTCTACCAGTTCGATCTTTCGCCGCAGCAGGCCATCGATTTCGAGCCGCGCAACTGGTACACCTCCACCCATCCCGACAGCCTGTTCCGCAACGCCCTGACCCTGGCGCGCTCGCAAGGCGACACCCGGCTGACGCTGATCAACGGCGACTTTGCCGTGCGCGCGGCCGATGGCAGCGTGCAGCGCCAGCAACTGGAAACGCCGGCTGCCATTGTCCAGGCGCTGCGAGATCGATTCGGGCTGGCGCTGGATCCTGCCAGCGAGGCGCAACTGGCCCAGCTTTTGCCCGCGCTGATTGAGGCGCGCAGCAACAGATAAGCGTTCGCTTCACCAGGGTTCGGGCAGCAGTTCGAGCCCGGCGGCCGCAAGCAGCGCCGGCAACCCCGCATCGCCCACCATGTGCAGGGCACCGGCCACGATCAGGGTTGGTACGCGATCCGCGACCAGCGCCTGGATTTTCGGCATCCACTGCCGGTTGCGTGCATCGACCAGGACCGCCAGCGTGTCCGGCCATTGTGCGCGGCGCTGCGCTAGCAGCGCGCCGAACGGCCCGGCCTGCCCTTGCCGCCACCAGCGCACCATATCCGCCGGCTCCGCCGCGGCCAGTTCCGGCTGCTCGGCAAAAAATGCCAGCATCGATACCTGCTCGGCCAGCGGCACGCACTGCAACATCTGCAGCGCTTCGGTGCCATCCTCCAGCGCATCCGTTGCCCGCCCATCGACGGCGGCGCGCGCCCACAAGAACCGATCGACACCATGCTGCGCCAGGATGCCGTGCCTGGCGGCCACCGCGAACTGCAGATGCATCGCGGCGAACACGGGGCGCAGGCGCTCCAGTTCCGGGCCGGGCAGGCCGAAATCCAGCCAAAGCGCCCGCACCTGCGCAAGCGTGGCCGGCTGCAGATGGCGGCTAAGACCATCGCCTTGCGGGAAGTACGCCGGCGCGAAGTCCGGCGCCTGGTCCAGCGCCACCTCGAAGACCACCCGCGCCGAAGCGCGGTAGGCGCGCTCCGCGGCCGGCACCAGTGCCGGCAACGGCGCATCCAGCACGTGGATGGCCCCCAGCAGGTAGACCTCGGTATCCTTGATTTGCCAAAGCATGAAACGCTTACCTCGTCCTTTGTGGCCTGTTGCAGCCTGTTATGGCCTGTTCGCCGTCTGTGGGTACGGACATCATGCCGCTTGTCTTGCTGACGTCATGCACCGAATGCATTGCCAACAGAAAATTCTCTGATAAGCCGGGCCGGCTGCCGATTTGCTTGTGGACTGAGCCATGCCTCCCAACCATAATGTACCGGCCGGTAGCACTACGATGCTCGCAAGCTTCTGCGTGAACCGCTGTGCAGAACACGCACCGGGCCGTGCTGCCAAGATGCAGATTCACCAGCGCCTTTTAAAGATCATCTGGTCCCGCCCCGCGAGGACCAGGACACCAGGAGACACGCATGTCATTGTTCGACCTGACCGGCAAGGTTGCCGTCGTCACCGGCTCTTCACGCGGCATCGGCCGCGCCATCGCTGAGCAGATGGCGGTGCAGGGAGCCAAAGTGGTGATTTCCTCGCGCAAGGCCGAGGCCTGCCAGGAAGTCGTCGATGCCATCAATGCCAAGCATGGCGCCGGCACCGCGATTGCCGTGCCCGCAAATATCTCCTCCAAGGAAGACCTGCAGCGTCTGGTCGACCAGACCAACAGCACGTTCGGCAAGATCGACGTACTGGTTTGCAACGCGGCGTCCAACCCCTACTACGGCCCGATGAGCGGCGTGACCGACGAACAGTTCCGCAAGGTGCTGGACAACAACGTCATCTCCAATCACTGGCTGATCCAGATGGTGGCCCCGCAGATGCTTGAGCGCAAGGACGGTTCGATCATCATCGTGTCGTCCATCGGCGGCCTGCGCGGCTCGCCCACCATCGGCGTGTACAACGTGTCGAAGGCAGCCGACTTCCAGCTGGCGCGCAACCTTGCGGTGGAGTTCGGCCCGAGCAACGTGCGTGTGAACTGCATCGCCCCTGGCCTGATCCGCACCGATTTCGCCAAGGCGCTCTGGGAGGATCCGGAGCGCTACAAGCTGTCGACGCAAGGCGCACCGCTGCGCCGCATCGGCGAGCCGGTGGAGATTGCCGGCGCCGCGGTGTTCCTGGCCTCCTCGGCCAGTACCTTCATGACCGGTCAGGCCATGGTGGTGGACGGCGGCGTCACGATCTGAGCCGCTAAGCACCTGCTGTTCCCGTTCCGGGCTCGCTCCAGGGCCAGGGCGCAAAGCCCGATGCCCGAGGCCTGAGCCGGGCACTTCGTGCCCGCGTGCATTGCCGAGCGCATTTCCGGGCTGGCGCGGCACGCGGGCAAGCTTGCGCGCCGGCATGCCAGAGCGTTGCCCATCCTGCCATGCAGTCAGGGAGGCACCGATGTCGAACCACCCGCAATCCGCTACGACCTGGCCGGCAATCAGCCTGGCCGAGGCCCACGCCCGCCTTACCGCGCCCGGCGCCCCTTTCGAAACCGAAACGCGCGTGATCCGGGGCATTACCACCGTCGTCTGGAAGAACGCGCCACCCACGCTGCGCGAGCTGTTCCTGCAAGCCCGCACGTTGGGCGACAAAACCTTCGTCGTCTACGAAGACGAACGTGTCTCGTACGATGCGTTCGCCCGCGCCGCGCTCACCATCGCGCATGCGCTGATCCAAGATGGCGTGAAGAAGGGAGACCGCGTGGCGCTGGCCATGCGCAACCTGCCGGAATGGCCGGCCGTTTTCTACGGCGCCTTGCTGACAGGCGCCATCGTCACGCCGCTCAACGCCTGGTGGACCGGGGCGGAACTGGAGTACGGCCTGGCCGACTCCGGCAGCAAGATCGCCATCGTTGACGATGAACGCCTGGGCCGCATCATCGAGCACCTGCCAGGCTGCCCCGCGCTGGAAAAGATCTACGTCAGCCGCGCCGATGCGCCGGCTAGCGACGCGCGCGTCAGCCAGCTGGAGAGCCTGATCGGCACGCCGGATCAATGGGCATCGCTGCCCGAACTGCCGGTGCCCACTGTGGCCATCGACGCCGACGACGATGCCACCATCTTCTATACGTCTGGCACCACCGGCAAGCCCAAGGGCGCGCTCGGCACCCACCGCAACGCCACCAATGTGGCCGTGGCCGCCGCATTCAGCCCGATGCGCAATTGCCTGCGCCGCGGCGAGGCGATCCCCGCGCCCGATCCGGCCGCGCCGCAAAAGGGCATGCTGCTGTCGGTGCCGTTCTTTCACGTTACCGGTTGCATGGCGGTGCTCAACGGCGCGCTGGCCAGCGGCACCAAGATCGTGTTGATGCGCCGCTGGGATGCCGTGCGTGCCATGGGCCTGATCGAGCGCGAACGTTGCACGGCTGCCGGCGGCGTGCCCACCATCGCCTGGCAGATCATCGAGCACCCGGAGCGCGAGCGCTTCGACCTGTCGTCGCTGGAAAACGTCAACTACGGTGGCGCCCCCGCTTCGGCCGAGTTGGTACGCCGCATCAAGGAAGTGTTTCCGCATTCGGCCCCCGGCATTGGCTGGGGCATGACCGAGACGTCGGCCACCTTCACCAGCCACAGTGCAGAGGAGTATATCGAGCGCCCCGAGAGCGGCGGCCCGGCCTTGCCCATCGGTGAGATGAAGGTGGTGGACGGGCGCGGACACAGCTTGCCCACCGGCGAGACCGGCGAGCTCATGGTGCGCGGCGCCAACGTGGTGCGCGGCTACTGGAACAAGCCGGAAGCCACCGCGCAAACGTTCATCGACGGCTGGCTCAAGACCGGCGACATCGCGCGGCTGGATGAAGAAGGTTTTGTCTATATTGTCGACCGCATGAAAGACATGTTGATCCGCGGCGGCGAGAACATCTACAGCATCGAGGTGGAAAGCGCGCTGTACGATCACCCCGCGATCATGGACGCCGCACTGGTCGGCATCCCCCACCGCACGCTGGGCGAAGAGCCTGCGGCCGTGGTCAGCCTGAAGCCAGGCGCGCAAGCCACCGAGGCGGAACTGCAGGCGTTCGTGGGCGAGCGGCTGGCAGCCTTCAAGGTGCCGGTGCGGATCGTGTTCTGCCCCGACATGCTGCCGCGCAATGCCAACGGCAAGATCCTGAAGTCGACGCTGCGCAAGATGTTCGAAGCCTGAGCCCGCGCGCTGGACAAGGACAGGATCACCCAGGCGGCCGTGGACGGGAGCACGGCCGCTTGCCTACCGGTACCACGCCGGTCCGACGGCGGCTACGGAAACAACCAACAGATGCAAACGCAGATGCAAGCACACTCATTCGCCAGACATTTCCTGCCCGCCAGCAACCGGCTCGCGGGCTTGTCCGTGCTGGGCACTGCCTTGCTCCTCGCAGGCTGTGCCAGCCAGGGCCAGGGCAGCACCGCGGCGCCGGTGCCGGAGATACGGCCCGGCATTCTCGCCGGCTACCTGCCGGCGGACGCATGGCCCGATAGCCTCGCCCTGGTGCCACCGCCGCCCGCGCCCGGCTCCGCGGCGCAAGCCCTGGACGACGAGATCGCGCGCGGCAACCAGGCCCTGCGAAGCACGGCACGCTACCGCCAGGCGGCAGTCGACGCCAACCTGAAATTCCCGCAGGCCGCGGGGGTTTTTTCGTGCGCGCTGGATGTGCCGATATCGCAGGAGCAAACGCCGCGGCTCTACCTGCTGCTGCGCCGGACCCTGGCCGATGCGGGATTATCGACGTACGGCGTGAAAGACAAATACACGCGCGCCCGGCCGTTCATGGTCAACCAGCAGCCGAGTTGCACGCCCGCCGAGGAAGCCATGCTTTCCAAGGACGGCTCCTACCCTTCGGGGCATAACGCCATCGGCTGGGCGTGGGCGTTGATCCTGGCGGAAATCGCGCCGCAACAGTCCAATATGATCCTGGCGCGCGGGCTGGCCTATGGGCAAAGCCGGCTGGTCTGCAACGTGCACTGGCAAAGCGATGCAACGCAGGGCCGCATCATGGGCGCAGCTACCGTGGCGCGGCTGCATGCAGACCCCACCTTCCTCGCAGATCTTGCGGCAGCCAAAGCGGAGGTGGCAGAAACCCGTGCCAAGGGACTGCGGCCGACTGGCGACTGCCGCGCCGAAAGCGAGGCACTGGCGATCAAATAGCGGGAGACGCCTGGCCGGCGCGATGCCGGCCAGGCGCTTGCGCCGTGCTCAGCCCCGCCCGACGAAGGGCATCTTGGTGGCCATCACGGTCATGAACTGCACATTGGCATCCAGCGGCAGGTTGGCCATGTGCACCACCGAGCTGGCTACATGCGCCACGTCCATCAGCGGCTCCGGCGCGATCTCGCCGTTGGCTTGCGGCACGCCGCGCGCCATGCGCGAGGCCATGTCGGTGGCGGCGTTGCCGATATCGATCTGCCCGCAGGCGATGTCAAAGGCGCGGCCATCCAGCGAGAGGCTCTTGGTCAGCCCGGTAATGGCGTGCTTGGTGGCCGTGTACGGCACCGTGTTGGGACGCGGCGCGTGCGCCGAGATCGAGCCGTTGTTGATGATGCGGCCGCCACGCGGGCTCTGCGACTTCATCAGCGCGAAGGCCGCGCGCGAGCACAGGAACACGCCCGTCAGGTTGGTGTCCAGCACGGCCTTCCATTGCGCAACAGAGAGTTCATCGATCGACACCGCTGGCGCATTGATGCCGGCGTTATTGAACAGCACATCGAGCCGGCCGAAATGGTCGCGAACCTGGGCAAAGAGCCGCTCCACCGAATCCGGATCGCTGACGTCGCATTGCACCGCCAGCGCCGTATAACCCTCGGCCGTGGCTTGCACGGCCAGCGCCTCTAGCGGTGCGGCGGTACGCCCGGCAAACACCACCCGATAGCCTGCCACGAGCAGCGCCTGCGCCACCGCCTTGCCGATGCCGCGGGCCGCACCCGTTACCAGCGCAACCTTGCCTTGCTCACTCATGCTGTCTTCTCCGGACTGGATTGTTGAATGGATCGTGAATCGTGAATCGGGAAACGAATGCCTGGATGCCTGGATGCCTGGATGCCCGGATGCCTGAATGCCTACTTGACCGGAATCGGCGTGGCAGCAGCCACCGGCACGGCGGTCACGCTATTCTGCGGGCTGCCGGACACGATGCGGTCCGAGTAGGTCAGGTAGACCAGGGTATTGCGCTTGCGGTCGACCGTGCGCACCACGTGCAGGGTCTTGAACAGGATCGACATGCGCTCGGAAAACACATTGTCCTGCTGGCGCAGCGGCCCCTTGAACGTGATCGGGCCTACCTGGCGGCAGGCAATGGAGCTTTCCGGCGGGTCTTCGGCCATGCCCAGCGAACCCTTGATGCCTCCGGTGCGGGCACGCGACACGTAGCAGGTCACGCCTTCGACCTGCGGATCGTCATAGGCTTCGATCACGACCTTGTCGGAGCCGGTCATGCGGAAATTGGTGCTCACGCTGCCGATTTCCTCGGCATGCACGGCCGGCGCCAGCAGCGCCAACGCCGCCAGAAGACCGCTCAGGGGCCAAAACGGCCCACGGGAAACGCGATGGGAACGCCCGGATTGCATGGCCGTGCCCCCCACCTCAGGACACCGTGCCGGTGATTTCATCGTGCCGTTTTTCCATTTCCTGGCGCAGCTGGCGGCGCAGCTGGGCTGCGGCAAAGCGCTGTCGCTCGACTTCGTCGCGGGGCACCAGCGGCGGCACTTCGGCAGGTGCGCCGCTGTCGTCCACCGCGACCATGGTGAAGTAGCAGCTGTTGGTATGGCGAACCAGCTTGCTGCGGATATTCTCCGTGATCACCTTGATGCCGATTTCCATGGAGCTGCGGCCGGTGAAGTTGACTGCCGCCAGGAACGTCACCAGCTCACCCACGTGGATGGGCTGGCGAAACACCACCTGGTCGACCGACAGCGTGACCACATAGCGCCCGGCATAGCGGCTGGCACAGGCGTAGGCCACCATGTCGAGGTACTTGAGGATGGTGCCGCCGTGCACATTGCCGGAGAAATTGGCCATGTCCGGCGTCATCAGCACGGTCATGGAAAGCTGGTGGGACAGGTCATTCATGATGAAAATCCGGAATCTGGAAGCGGCCGGGCCGACCCGCGGCGCAGGTCGAAAGGCTGGCGCCGACGATCGGCAGTTTAACCCGGAACGATCGTCCTGCCTTACCCCCGAGAACGTCAAAAAGCACCCGGGCACCAATAAAAAAGCGGCCCAACGGGCCGCCTTCTCATTAGCGCCTGGGGCGCGGACTACTTATTTCTTCTTGTTCACAGCGTCCTTGAACCCTTGGCCGGCAGAGAACTTGACCGTCTTGGCGGCCGGAATCTTGATGGTCTCGCCAGTACGCGGATTGCGTCCGGTACGTGCGGCGCGCTTGCCGGAGCTGAAGCTGCCGAAGCCCACCAGCGTTACCGAATCACCCTTGGCAACCGCCTTCTTAATGTTGTCCAGAGCGGCATTCAGCGCGCGCTCTGCTGCAGCATTGCTCAGTTCCGCGTCAGCGGCGATGGCAGATACCAGTTCACCTTTATTCATGGCTGATTTCCCTTGTTGGTCGTCTTGATCGGAGTGTCTGCCACGCGGCAAATTACCGATCGGCGCAGTCTAATCCGCGCTTTACGCATTGGGCAATCCCCAGTGGCACCAATGCAACGAAAAAAGCCGCAAATCCTTGAGTCAAGCGCCTTTGCGGGGAATTTACCCCTCCTTTTCCGTGCTTTCAAATGCGGCCGGCGAGAGYAGTGGTCATTCGAACGCTGGTACGTGATGACAGGCATCGCTTGACAAGCTCAGGCCATCGCTGTGCGCGCCTTGTTGCCGCCGAACCCACCCAGGCGGCTTGGTCGGCAGCATCCCAATGGCTTTGGATGGACGCGCCAGAAAGAACCCATCATGGTGCATATAACCGGTGGGTGCGCGCCCCAAATCGGGGCATTGCCTCATTTTGGCGCAGACGCCGCGTGCCATGCATCCCCGGCGCATGACATTCGGTTTCCGGTGATGGCTTCGCAATCCGTGCGGCACCCACGTCGAGCGCGACAAATCGGTGCAAATTCCACCAACACGGTGCAGATCCCTGTCTCCGATGCCCCAGACTGGTACGCTTTTTGCGTACGTGTGCTCCCATTTTGCGCATTGAGGATTGTATGGACAAATGGAAGAGCGGCACCGATGCCCTGTTCATCTTGCTGGGGGCGATCATGGTGCTCGCCATGCACGCGGGCTTTGCGTTCCTGGAGCTGGGCACGGTGCGCAAGAAGAACCAGGTCAACGCACTGGTCAAGATATTGGTGGATTTTGCGGTTTCCACGATCGCCTATTTCTTTATTGGCTACACCGTGGCCTATGGGGTCGAGTTCTTCACCAGCGCCCATGCACTGGCGGAAAGAAGCGGCTACGAGCTGGTGAAGTTCTTCTTCCTGGCAACGTTTGCCGCCGCCATACCGGCGATTATTTCTGGCGGCATTGCCGAGCGCTCGCGCTTCAATCCGCAACTGGTGGCCACCTTCGTGCTGGTGGGCCTGGTCTATCCCTTCTTCGAGGGCATCGTCTGGAACAACCGCTTTGGCGTGCAGGACTGGATCGCCTCGGTCGCGGGCGCGCCGTTCCACGACTTCGCCGGCTCCGTCGTGGTCCATGCCATGGGCGGCTGGATCGCGCTTCCCGCCATATTGCTGCTGGGCGCGCGCCGCGGCCGCTACCAGAAAGACGGCCGCATCAGCGCGCACCCGCCCTCGAACATCCCGTTCCTGGCGCTGGGCGCATGGGTGCTGGCGGTAGGCTGGTTCGGTTTCAATGTCATGAGCGCGCAAACCGTCGACAAGATCAGCGGGCTGGTGGCCATCAACTCCCTGATGGCCATGGCCGGCGGCACGCTGGCCGCCTGGGCGGCCGGCCGCAACGACCCCGGCTTTGCCTACAACGGCCCGCTGGCCGGGCTGGTGGCGGTCTGCGCCGGATCCGACCTGATGCACCCGTTGGGCGCGCTGGTCACGGGCGCCATCGCCGGTGCGCTGTTCGTCTACCTGTTCACGCTGGCCCAGAACAAGTGGCATATCGATGATGTGCTGGGCGTCTGGCCGCTGCACGGGCTGTGCGGCGCGTGGGGCGGCATTGCCGCCGGCATCTTTGGCAGCCAGGCACTCGGTGGCATTGGCGGCGTTTCGCTCGGCGCGCAGTGCCTCGGCACCCTCCTTGGCATCGTGATCGCCCTGGTGGGTGGCACCGTGGTTTACGGCACGCTCAAGAAAGTCGTGGGCATCCGGCTTGACGCTGAATCGGAATACAACGGCGCGGACCTGTCGCTGCATCGCATCTCCGCCACGCCGGAGCGCGAAACCAACTGGTAAGGCACGGCGCAAAGGGAATTGCGCCCCTGCGCCCCTGCGCCCTTGCGCCCCACCGCCCCTTCTCCTGCGACCCATGGCCGCGAGTGGCGCCCTGCGCCCTTTGCGGCCATTTTGTGCTTGAACTTCCGCTCGCCGCGTAGCAATAATGCGTTGCCCACTTTCGCGCCCCGCCGCCGATGCGCCCGGGCATCCGCTGCATGATGTTCGTTGCCTGTGTACCTGCCGAGCCAGCAAGGGAGAAACGCGATGGATGCCACAACGCTGCAGAAGTATCAGGATGTGGTTGTCGCCTATGCGACGGAAGTCGGGTTCAAGGTTCTCGCCGCCCTCGTCTTCTGGGTGATTGGCCGGTGGCTGATCCATGTCGTGGTACGCATGGTGCAGGGGTCCCTGACCAAGCAAAAGGTCGACCCGACCCTGCTGCGCTATGTCGGCTCCATCGTCACGGTGACCCTGAATGTCGTGCTGATCATCGGGATCCTGGGTTACTTCGGCATCCAGACCACCAGCTTTGCCGCGCTGATCGCGGCGGCCGGCATCGCCATCGGCATGGCGTGGTCGGGGCTGATGTCCAATTTCGCGGCAGGCGCCTTCCTGGTGGTGCTGCGGCCCTTCAAGGTCGGGGATTTCGTCACGGCAGGCGGGACCACCGGCACCGTCAGGGAGATCGGCCTGTTTGCCACCACGCTGGACACGCCCGACAATGTCCTCACCGTGGTCGGCAACAGCAAAATCTTTGCGGACACCATCCAGAACTTCAGCGCCAACCCGTACCGCCGGGTCGAGCTCAAGGCCCAGTTGGCCGGCAGCACGGACGTGGCGGCGGCCGCCACCCTGCTCAAGGCGCGGCTGGCCGCGCTGCCCAACGTTCTGGCCGAGCCGCCGCCGGACGTGGAGATTCTCGAGTTCACCCTGGTGGGTCCGGTGCTTGCGGTACGTCCGCACTGCCATACCGACCATTACTGGCAGGTGTATTTCGATAGCAACCGCGTGATCCGCGAGAGCTTTGGCGAGGCCGGCTTCGCCGCGCCAATGCCAGCCCAACTGGTGGTGCTGCAAAACGCCGCGGCCGCTTAACCGTGTATCGATGGGATGGCGCGGCCAAACTGAGCCAGGCCGCCCCGCTACCGCTGCAGCATCGGCGCCCGGATCATCCGGCGCCGCGCACCGTCGCGCCTGAACGGCCGAAGGCCCGCATCAGCACAGCGCCGCTACCGCAAACGCCCATGACCACCGCCAGCGGCAGCGCGCTGCCGTCCCGCCAGAAGCTGACGGCGGCGCCGGCCAGGGTGCCCAGGGAGAATTGCAGCGTTCCCATCAATGCGGAGGCCGTGCCGGCACGATGGCCCTGCCGGTCCATGGCCAGTGCCGAGGCGTTCGGCAGGATACAGCCAAGGCTGGCGATAAACACAAAGAAGCCCGTCAGCAGCACCGGCAGCGGCGCCAGGCCGGCGAGTACAGCCGCGGCCAAGACTAGGCCGGCCAGGCACGGCGCAAGCAGCGCGCCGCGCAGGACATGGTCCAGCGTGCGGTTGCGCACCAGGCGCGCATTGAGCTGGGACATGCCGATCAGGCCCAATGCGTTGGCGCCGAACACGAAGCCGTAATGGGAGGGATCGATGCCATGCAACTCGATCAGCACGAACGGCGAGCCCGCAATATAGGCAAACATGCCCGCCTGCGCGCAGCCGGCCGACAGCGAATAGCCGACGAAACCCCGATCTCGCAGCAACTCGCCGTAATTCGAGAGCACGCGGCCCAGCCGCAGCGGCATGGCGCTGGCGTGGTCGAGCGATTCCTCCATGTAGCGGTGGACCACCCACAGGATCAGCAGGCTCGCACCGCACAACAGCCAGAAGATGGCACGCCAGCCGAATGCTGCCAGCACGGCGCCCCCGATGATGGGCGCCAGGATCGGCGCCAGGCCCATCACCAGCATCAGCGAGGAGAAGGCGCGCGCGGATTCATGGGCCTCCAGCCGGTCGCGAATGACGGCGCGCGCCATCACCATGCCCGCGCAGCCGCCCAGCGCCTGCAGGAAACGCCACAGCATCAGCGCATCGACGTCACGCGCGAGCGCGCACCCGGCTGCGGCCAGCGCATAGGCCAGCAGGCCGACATACAGCGGCGGCTTGCGGCCAAAGCGGTCGCTGATCGGGCCATAGAATGCCTGCCCCACCGCCAACCCGACCAGGAACGTCCCCAACGTGAGCTGCACGCGGCCGATATCGACCCCGAGATCCCCGGCCAGCGCCGGAAAACTCGGCAGGTACATGTCAATGGAAAGCGGCGCCAGTGCGGTAAGCGAAGCGCATACCAGGAGCCAAAGCGGAAAGCGCCCGGATTGCGGGGCGCGGGTGGAGCGGGTCATCGAAACATCCTGTGGAACAACCAGGCCGCCGGTACGGCCAGCTGCGCCCGATGCGTCAACGGGCTAACGGCGTAGCGGCACGGGAGCGGCTAAAGACGTAATTGTTGCATAGCGTAACAAGCCGCGCACTCGGCACGCCGCGCGGCGATGATGCAGGCGCACGTCCGACCGGACGCGTGCAACTGTGATGACGGGCCTGACGATACCGCGGCATTGCGGCGATTTCGGGCCTCGCTTCGCCGCGGAGTGGAGGAGTGCGTGGCTTTCAACGGCAGCGACGCCAAGGGTACAATGCCAGCCTGTCGGCCGCCTGGGGCGGACGATCACGCAGCCCGACGCACCGCGGGAACCCACCCGATGGTGCGGTTCCCGGCAACGTTTTCCTGCATGAGAACAAGATACAAACTGCTTTCTGTCTTTTTTGCCCTGGCCGCCGGCGCGGCTAGTTTGCCGTGGGCGCAGCGCGCGCATGCGGCACCGGCTCCAGCCAGGGCCGCGGCCTCCGCGCCTGCCCCCGTGGTGGTGGACGAGGCCGATGCGCTGGCGCAAATGCTCAAGGGCGCTGCCACGGGCCAGAATACCGGCGCGGCGGGCGTGCCTGAATTGCTGCGCAATACCGCCCGTCCCGACAACATATTGTCGCGCGCTTGCCGCCAGCTCAATGACGCCCTGCCTATCGAGATCGATGGCGAGACGCGCTTGCGCCGCTGCCAGTCGGTCCCTGGCAAACATATCCTGTTCCAGCTGGAGCTGACCAAGTACCGAGGCCCCATGCTGGACCTCGCCAGCTTCGAGCTCAGCTACGCCGCGCCGCTGCAGCGCAATATCTGCGCGAACCGGGACGTTGAAATCCTGACCAAGCTGGGCATCAGCATGATGTTCCGCTACATGACGCGCAACGAGCGCGGCGAGCGTCGCGTTGGCGACGTCTACATCAACGCGCCCATCTGCTCCTCGGCACTGCGCTAGACCCTGCCAACCCCATCTGGCATGCCTGCCGGGATGCCGGGCCTTGCCTCCGGGAGCTGGTGCGCCAGCTCCCGGGCATAGCTCAGGCGAGCCTTGGACGCAAGGGCACCACGTTGGCAGCGCGCCGGGGCAGCACACGGGTTTCTTTCCATCGCGCATGCGCCAGCGGTGAGCCCCATACCAGTCCATGCAACTGGGCGAGCGCAAAGGGATCGCCCAGCAACAGGTGTTTCTCGGCAGCCGACAGCGCGTCCGGGCCGGCGGTGAGCGCCTTTTGCACCAGCGCGGCGTGCTCCGCTCGCGTAGCCTGTGGCTGCACCATGCGCGACGAGCCGGTCGCGCACATCAGCGCATTGGTCACCGGGTCGACCACGGCATCGATAAATGCCGGCGGCTCTCCCGCTGCCTCCACGTGCTTCTGCATGGCCACCATCTCGCGCGGGGGCGTGGCCTCCTCCGGCGTCACGAACAACCTGGCTCCGCGCAGCGCGCGGCCCAGCGAGACCCGCGACAGCCAGACCGACAGCGGAATCGAGCATACCAGCGAGCCCACGATCGGCAGCAGCCACCAGACGAAATTCGGGTCCAGCCACAGCACCAGCCCGCCCCAGGCCAGGCCCAGCAAGGTGTGCATGCCGTGGCGGCGGAACGCTTCGCCCCAGGTGGTCTGCGCATCTTCACGCGGCGGCGACTTCCACGTAATGCCCCAGCCGCTATAGGCCGCCACCACGAACTTGGTGTGAAACAGCATGCGGACCGGGGCCAGCAAGGCCGACATCACGACTTCGATCAACATCGACAGCACCAGGCGCACTGGCCCGCCATAGTTGCGCGAGTCCTTCATCAGCAGCACCACGCTGGCGATCTTGGGCAGGAACAACAGCGTGGCGGTCGCCGAGAACAGCGCCAGCGCCTTCTCGGGATGCCATTCCGGCCAGGTCGGGAACAGCTGGTAGGGCTGCGTGAAGTACTCCGGCGGCACCAGCGCGTGCTTGGCCAGCATGAGGGTGGACAACACCAGGAACAGGAACCACAGCGGCGCCGACAGATAAGCCATCACACCGGTGAGGAACACCGCACGGTGCACAGCGTGAAAGCCCTGCTTCATCCACAGGCGGAAGTTCATCAGGTTGCCCTGGCACCAGCGGCGATCGCGCTTGACCTCATCGAGCAGGTTCGGCGGGAGCTCCTCATAGGAGCCCTCCAGGTCATAGGCAATCCACACGCCCCACCCGGCCCTGCGCATCAAGGCGGCCTCGACGAAATCGTGCGAGAGGATTTCTCCTGCCAGCGGGCCCTTGCCGGGCAACGGCGCCAGCGCGCAATGCTCCATGAACGGCTGGATGCGGATGATGGCGTTGTGGCCCCAGTAGTGCGATTCGCCGAGCTGCCAATAATGCAGGCCAGCGGTAAACAGCGGCCCGTACACGCGCGTGGAAAACTGCTGCACGCGCGCATACATGGTCTCGCGGCCCACGGCCAGCGGCGCGGTCTGGATGATGCCGGCCCCCGGATTGCCTTCCATCAGCTTGACCAGCGTGGTCAGGCATTCGCCGCTCATCACGCTATCTGCGTCCAGCACCACCATGTAGCGGTAGGCGCTGCCCCAGCGGCGGCAGAAGTCCGCCACGTTACCGGTCTTGCGCTTCACGCGGTGTCGGCGCCAGCGGTAGAAGATTCGGCCAAAGCCGTTGACCGCGCGGCAGGTTTCCATCCACGCATCGGTCTCGGCGGTACGCAGGTCCGGGTTGCCGCTGTCGGACAGCACGAAGAAATCGAAGCGTGCCAGCTCGCCGGTGCGCTCCATCGACTCGTAGGTCGCGCGCAGCCCGGCAAATACCCGGGTCACGTCCTCGTTGCAGATCGGCATGATGACCGCCGTGCGCGCCTCCTCCGCAATCGGCCCATCCACTGCGGCCGAGCGCGAGATCAGATGACGGTCGCCGCCTTTGGCCAGCACCAGGAAACCCATCATGGCGGTCCAGAACCCGGCCGACACCCACGAAAACAGGATGGCGAAGAGCGCCAGCACGGCGATCTCGAGCGGATCGGTGCCGTGATAAGGCAGCACCTTGGTCATGAAGTACGTAGCCAGCGCAGTTTGCCCGGCTACCAGGCCAAGCAGCACCCATCGGCGGTGCTTGCCCGCCGGGTGCCATTTGCCCTCGGCATCGGGACCGTCATGCAGCGTGTCCCAGGTTTCCGGCACCGGCGGGCGGCCCAGCATGCGCCTGCCCAGGTTGCGCAGGAACCCGCTGACGATGTGCGGAGGCCATGCCCGCGGCACCATGGAAGCGCGTTTGGGTTCGGGGCCGGTGTCGATATGCACCGTGCCGTCCGCACGACGCTGCACCAGCGGCTCGCCCGACGCCAGCGGTGCGCCATAGGCAAGATTGAGGCGGCGCCCCACCGAGCCGTAGGACGGACCCGCTGGCGATGGCTCGCCGTCTTTGGCCGCGAGTGCGCGCTGCAGAAGATGGATGGCCGACTCAGTGTCGGCGGCGTCGCTGCCAGCGGCGTTGTTAAGCAGATCGCGACGCTGGTCGGGCGAGACAGGAACGCGATCGAGATAGCGCTCGCATGCCGCCGCCGGAGCGGCGCGCGGCTTCAGCCTGGGGGTAAGATGTAGCTCCACGTCTCGGATAGGGTTGTATTGCCGTTGCGAAGATAGCCGCGCAATTCGACCGGTTTGTTCTCGTCCTTGCGGCGCACGACCATGGTCATGCGCCAGCCGCCGGTGGCCGCATTGCGTTGCGTCGAAGTGTTCAGCAGCTCCCCGTTGCTGTCGGCCGAGATCACCGGATCGATCCGGGTATCGGCGGCCAGTTTCTTGAAGGCCGGGCCTTCAAAATCCACCACCAGCGAAAAACTGGTGTCGTCCTGCTTGCGGCTGAGGCCCTGGCCACGCCGCGTTTGTGTCACCCACGACAGCGGCGGCAGTTTGTCGCCGTCCTTCTGCCACAGCAGCCGATACTCGAAATCGAAAGGTTGCTTGGGCTTGGGCGGAGTGTCAGGCACCCAGTACGCCACGATGTTGTCGTTGGTCTCGTCCGGGGTCGGAATCTGCACCAGCTCGACCCGGCCCGAGCCCCAGTTTCCCTTGGGCTCCACCCAGGCGCTCGGCCGACGCTCATACCACGCGCCAATTTCCTGGTAGCTGCTGAAATTACGATCCCGCTGCATCAGGCCAAATCCTTGCGGATTGGTCGCGGCAAACGAGGTCACCAGCAGGCGCTTGGGATTGCTCAGCGGCCGCCACAGCCACTCACCCGTGCCGAGCTGCACCGAGAGGCCATCGGAGTCATGCACCTCGGGCCGATAGTCCGGCACCGAAGAAGGTTGGTTCTCGCCAAAGAGATACATGCTGGTCAGCGGTGCCAGGCCAAGCTTGGTGACGTTCTCCCGCATGAACAGGCGCGACTTCACCTCCATGACCGTCTCCGTGCCCGGCCGGATCACGATCCGGTACGCCCCGCTCACGCGGCGCGAGTCCATCAGCGCATAGATGGTCAGTTGCTTGTCCGCCGGCGATGGCCGCTCGATCCAGTACTCCACGAAGCGCGGGAATTCTTCGCCGGAATTGAGTCCGGTATCCACGGCCAGGCCCCGCGCCGACAATCCATACCACTGGTCCTTGCCCAACGCGCGGAAATAGCTGGCGCCCAGGAAAGAAACGACTTCGTCCTTGCCCTTGGTGCTGTTGAGCGGATAGAGCACGCGGAAGCCGGCGAAGCCAAGCGTCTTGAGCTTGCTGGTATCGACCTTGTGCGGCCCATAGTTGAACGCGGACGGGTCGAAGCGGATCTCGCGGGCGCTCCCGCTCACCACTTCATTGATACGCACCGGCTGGTCAAACACCATGCCTTCGTGAAAGAAGGAGAGCTCGAACGGCAGCTTGGCATTGCGCCACTGATATCGCTCAGGCTTGTATTCGATCTCGCGGTAGCGCTCGTACGGCAGCTCGCGCAGCTCACGTGGCAGATTCTGCGCGGGTGCTTTGTAAGGACTTGCGGCAAGCTGGCGCGCACGCGCCGCCACAGTGTCGAAGTCGAACGCGTGCGCCGCCACGGCGCACAGTGCCAGCATGCCGCCGCACAACCACCTGCCCAGGCGCAGTGTGCGTGTGTTCACAGGTGCCACTGCACGGCGCTGGATGAATTCGACGGTCGGCACGGTAACGGTTTCGGACATGAATGCCAGTGACGGGCGTAGTTGGACGGTTGGGATCGATCTAGCACCGCTGCAAAAGGCGGGCCACCATGCGAGCGGGATGACTGAGGCAACGGCGGGAAGCCGGCCAGCGCGTACCCGGGGGAAACTGTAGGGGGATCTCGCTGCGCATCGCTTTTGACTGGGTGCTGAACTTGTGCCTGGATGTATCAGGGCATATCCGACTTGCTGCGATGCGCAATAAGACCTTAACAACTCGAGACTCAGAAGTCACGTTTCGATCACGCAACGTTTGCAACAATTTGAAACCCCAGCCATCCGAACGCCGCTTTGCGCGCGCCGCTCAAGCCCAGGCATCACATTGGGCAACCCGTCGAATCATCGCTTGGTGCCTCGCAGGGCACGTCCGCAGCCTAGTCATTGCTTCAATGACTTGCGCTGCGGCGGCGCCACGCAGCGGGGCGCAACGCGAACATCGCCCCCCGCCCTCAGAGCGCTGCGCCGTGTGTCCCACATAGGGGCAGCCCCCTGAATCTGCAACGCTAGATTACGGATCGCATGCCGTCAACGTGCGTGGCGAGCACGTGCGCAGCACTAGAACGGCGCATACCGCACCCGCAAAAATCGTGCACTGCACTGGAATCATGCGAACAGGTTTGCCGCGACCAAAAAAAAGAGAGGCCGTAGCCTCTCGATCGGGTTCCGCCTCGATGCCAGCCCCCCGGATGGCGCATGGCGCCGCTGGGCATCGGTACCTGGGAGCGCGGCAGCGCGCGCTTCACGCGCAACGCGGCACTCACAGGCGGCGTGGCGAACTAGCTCGGCAGCCAGCGCGCACCGGCGCGCCGCTGCCCGTCGCCTTTCACTAGCGGCGCTCAGGCGCCTTTATTCATCATCTTCTCGGCATCGGGCGGTGCGTGGTTTTTCTTTTTCTTGGCCGGCTTCTTCGTCATCTTGCCGGAGCTTGACGCCGCAGGCTTGTCGCCGGCCGCGGGCGCGGCAGGCGCCGACGCCTGGGCATAAGCGCCGGCTCCAAACATGGCCAGCGTCAACATCACGATCCACTTCTTCATTTCAGCCTCCTGGTCGCCGTAAAGAGAAGCCTGCCTGCGGCCCTTGGTGGCGCTAGGCACCTGCGCTTCGTGACTACCAAAACGAAGTCGGGAACGAATGGGTTGACGTGTCGGCCCGCCTATCGACACTGCAGCGCAGCATCCAGCCTGGCCGCACGTGCCGGCGCTGGCATCAAGGACACAAGCGGCTGAGCAGCTCGCCGGGAACAGTGCCTGCGCTGGCAGGCTGCGGCATGCCCGCGTGAGGGGCGCTGATGGTGTAAAGGGACTCGCCGCGCGCATAACGCTTGGCGTAGAGCGTCTGCTCCACCACCGCATACATGGACGTAGCGCAATTGAACACCATGCGCTTGAGCGAGGAGCGGATCGGCTCGCCGCTGGTGGTGCGGATCACCCCGGCCGGCGCGTTGCGCATGACTGCGACACCCACCTCGGGACCACGGCGGCGTACCGAAGTCTTGTCGAAGTAAGAGATCACCCCGTTGGCGCCCGTCAGGGGCAGCCAGCGCTGCGGGTCTGGCGCCGAAGAATCGGACGCGGCCGGCACGGCGCAGCCTTCACGCGGCGTGGAACGGAAGCCAGCCCCCCCGCTGGGAGCCTGGCAATCTAATAAACCCGCCGTGGCAGCGGGGCGAACCGTAGCAGCAGGCTCGGCATACGCGGCAAGACAGACACTGCTGCCAACCAGCACGGCGGCAGCGAGGAAAAAGGCGCGCAAGGACATGGACGGACCCTCGTGTAGACCAAAAAAACAACGCGCATTGTCGCACACCATGCTGCGCCATCTGTTCAGCGCGCGCGCCGGGCTGCCCGTCGATGTTGAAAAGTGGAAGGCTGATCGCGGCGTTCGGGCCAGATGAATCCGGACCCGCGGTCAAACCCGCGTCCGGGTCAAGGCCGTCGGCTACCGCGACAGCGCCTCGAGTGCATGGCGCGAAGCCTCATCGGCCGGGAAAAAACACTCGATGCGCATCTCCTGCAGGGTAACGTCCTGCGGAATGCCCAGCGTGGTCAGCGTCGAGAACAGCGTGGCGCGAAAACCATTGGCGGCCAGCGCCACAGGCAGCATTGGAGGCGGCGTACGCTCGACCGCGTCGTCGTCGAACAGCGGGACGCCGGCCGGCCCGACCATATCGGGATGCCAGTGCGCAATGCGGTGGAAGATCTCCCGCGCGGTCTGGTCCTGCGCCTGCGTCTGCAACTCCTGCCACACGCGCCGCAGCAGGTAGCGCCCAACCTGGCGCGCGTTGTCGATAACCGGCCACAGGCCGTCCGGATTGAAGACGGTCAGCATCAGGTTGATACGCCCGCCGCCCTCCTCCAGCGTGGACGGTGCGCGCCCACCCAGCAGCACGCCAATCATGTTGCGGTATGCCTGGTTGGCGTCGAGCATATTCCAGAATCGGTCCAGCACCACCGCGGGATAAGGCTCTTGCTTGGACAGGATGAGCGCCACGGCCTGCTGCACCATCTGCAGCGCGGGCGCGGCCAGGCCGTGCTCGGTGTAGGCCGGCGCGAAGCCACCAGCCAGGAGCAGGCGGTTGCGCTGGCGCAGCGGCACGCCAAGGCGGTCCGCCAGCGACAGCACCATTTCGCGGCTGGGCCGGGCGCGGCCGGACTCAAGGAAACTGATATGCCGCTGCGATACCCCGGCGGCCAGCGACAGCGCAAGCTGGCTATAGCCGCGCCTGCCGCGCCAGTAACGCAGCAGGCCGGGGAAATCGAGCGCGGTTTCGGAGCTGGGGGTCAGGGTATCCATGACGGCATTACAGCACGGCGAAGGCCGTCTGGCGATTACCCCGGAGGTAATCGCCTGGCCCGCACCCATGCGGCAATGCGACACCAAGCTTGGCTGAAATGCGGTCGTGGACGCCGCGCACGCTGCCCCTATGCCACCCGCCCGCGTGTTTCGCTCAGCGCGGCACCCAACCCGTATTTCCGGATCTTCTGGTACAGGGTGCTCTTCGCAATGCCGAGCCGCGAAGCGGTCCTGGTCAGGTTGCCGCCGCTGTACGCCAGGGCCTTGCGGATGGATTCCGATTCGGCCATCTCCAGTGAGCAAACCGTCTCGGGCAAATTGCCGGCAATGTCCTTTGGCCGGCTGGCGCCGCGCGGGGTCCCCACCGAGCTGATTTCGAGCGGCAGCTTGTCCATGGTGATCACGCCGCCCTCGGCCATCAGCAAGGCGCCCTCGAGCGCGTTGCGCAGCTCGCGGACATTGCCCGGCCACTCATAGGCAAGCAGGCATCGGTAAGCATCGTCGTCGAACGAGGCTACCGGCAGCCCATAGCGCTCGCATAGCCGGCCCAGCCAGTGTGTGACCAGGGCCGGGATGTCGTCCTTGCGCTCGCGCAAGGCGGGTATCGCGATATTGGTCACGGCGATGCGGTAGAACAGGTCCATGCGGAATTTCCCCGCGGCCACGTCGTCACGCAGGTTCCGGTGGGTGGCGGCGACCAGGCGAAAGCTGACCTTGCGCGGCGTGTTCTCGCCCAGCCGGTAGATCTCTCCCTCTTCCAGCACACGCAGCAGGTGCGGCTGTATGTCGAGCGGCATTTCGCCAATCTCGTCGAGAAACAGCGTGCCCCGGTTGGCGGCCTCGATCTTGCCGGCCGCGCCCGATCGGCGCGCGCCGGTGAACGCCCCCTCGGCATAGCCAAAGAGCTCGCTCGCAAGCAGGTCCCGTGACAGCCCCCCGCAATTGAGCGCCACGAACGGGCCGTCTGCGTAGGCGCTGGCCTGGTGAATCCCCTGCGCGAACAATTCCTTGCCAACGCCGGTTTCGCCCAGCAGCAGCACCGGCACCCTGGACGGCGCCAGATGCTGCGCCTTCTCCACCGCCGAGCGCAAGGCGGCGCCGTTGCCCACGATGCTGGAAAACGCCGGCGCCGCACCCAGCCGCGCGGCGGGCGCGCCGGCGGTACCCGATGCAGGGTGATGCGGCGCGGCAGGGATCACCACCACGAAACCCAGCATGTCGCCGCGATCGCGGATCGCTTCGAAGCGGGTCAGGCGAAGCCATTCGGGGAGCGGCCCGGATCCGGCGCGCGCCCCGCGGGCGTCCAGGCCGGGAATGGAAAACGCGCTGTTCAAAATGGTGCTCACGCCCAGCCGCGCCAGCGCTGAAGGCGCCTGCGGATTGGCCTTGACCAGGCGCCCACCTTCGTCAAGGACGAGCACCCCGTCGCTGCCCACCGACGCAAAATGGCTCATGCAGCGGTCCAGCAGCCGCAGGCGGCGCTCCATCGCCAGCTTGGCCAGCCGGCTCTCGATCCGGCCTGCCAGCGACACGGTCAGCGCCAGGCTATGCCTGCTATAGGTCTGTGCCAGGCCTGACACGTCGATCACGCCAAGCACGCCGCCGTCCAGCGGATCACGGATGACGGTGGCCGAGCAGGTCCAGCGCTTGATGCCGGCACAAAAATGCTCGGCACCATGGATTTGCACAGGTTGCTGCAAGGCCAGCGCGGTACCGATGGCATTGGTACCGCAGTTGAGCTCCGTCCAGTCGCAGCCCGGAATCAGGCCCACTTCCCCGGCGGGCTCGACAATATGCATATCGCCCTCCTGCTGGAGGATCATCCCGTCAGGATCGGCCAGCAGCATGATGGTGCCCGTCTGCGAGAGAAACTCGCGGGTCTGCTGCATCAGTGGCAGGCTGGCGCTGACCAGGCGATCATTCTTCTCCCGCCGGACTCGCAGGCCGGCTTCGTCCAGCGGCGGCGGCGCGGCCCCGGCGCCAGGATCAACCTGGCCCACCAGGCACCGGCGCCAGGAATCGTCGACCACGCAGCGCAGTTCGCCAGCGCTCGCCTCACCGCCATCGATCAGGTGCTCCCAGGCGGACATGATGCTTGCGTCATGATCGGGATGGGAAAACCAGTCCATCGGCGTACCGGCTTCTTGCATTCCGTGTCTCCTTGCGGGGGCCCGCCCGATGCGGGCTCAGATGGCCGGTTATCCGGCTCGATCTCTTGGGCTTGATCTCTTGTCTTGCGGCGTGCTTCGCGGGACTGGCGCCCGCTCTTTGCATCCTACTCCCGACGGTACCGCCAAAGCCAGCCGGGACTTGCCTACCCGCAAGTTCCAGGCCACGCGCCATGTGCCCGCCACGCGGGCCGCCCGGCCGCACGGGCGCCTGAGCAGCCCTCTCACCGACCGGCCGAAAATGAAACGGCCGTCCGAAAATCGAACGGCCGAAAGGCCCCTGCCAAGAGGAATGCACGATCCATCCCTGGCCCGCAAGTGCAGAAGCAATTACCTCGATGCCGAGATCGGCATCAGTCCGCGCGCTCCGGCAGAGGCAGCTTCACCCAGTCCGTATAGAACGCCTCGATATCTGGCTCGAAGTCGTGGATCACCGGATACCACGGCGTGGGGGCTTCCACGTCGTGCATGGTTCCGCACTTGGGGCAGTAGTATTCGCGGTACACCTGCCATTGCGTGTCCGGTGCCATCAGGTGCGGATAGACCTCGGCCATGGCTTCATCCGTGTCGCGCACGTAGACGTTGGCATGGAGCTTCCAGTTCTCCCGGTAGTCGCAGAAGACATGGCCGCAATCGCATTGCGTGACCCACTTTTTGCTCTTGGCTTGCTGCACGATAAACATGTGCGGGCTCAGCGGCAGCACGATGCGATCATCCCAATCGAGCTTTTTCTGCAGCGCCTGCACGTATAGCTGAAAGCGCGCGGCATCCTTGGGCATCGATAGCATGCGCAGGGTGGTGTCCCAGTCGAGCTTGCCGTCGACCAGGTTCTTGACCTGTTCACTGGTGTAGGTGGACATCTTGAATCCTCTCTGACGAATTGACTAATGTGTGCGTTCGTTGGCGCCGGCCGGGCCTCACTCTTCGACCAGCACCACCGTGTTGACGTCGGGCATCTTGGACAGGTCCATGCGGTACTTCGAGCCATAGGTCGGCACGTCCAGCTCGTCCTCGGTCAAGGTCCACGAGTCCGGCAGGCCCCAGAACGTGCGAAACTGCTGCTCGAACTTGTTCGACAGGCCAAAGCTGGTGGCAAACATGTGCCGCACCTGGATCGAGGCATGCTTGACCAGAATCCGCTCGCGCTCGCCCTTCATCCATTCCTGGACAGGCTGCGAGCGAGCCAGGCGCTGGTTGCGGATCTCGATGCGCAGCAACGCGGTCGCCTTGGCATCCACCTTCCATACCCCATTGCCGTCCTTGGTTGCGACTGCGCCATATACCTTCTGCGCATATTCCGGCAGCAGCAAGGCGTTGTTCAGGTCCCGCTCGATGGCCTCGGCCTCGCGGTCGAGCGGGTCGCCAAAGCCGGGGCCGCCACGCAGGTAGTTCAGGTACAGATCGTAGTTGTCGTAGCAGTCCTCGGTCGTCATGCACTGCTGGTCGCGCTTGACGACCGCGCCGGCGTTGAGGTGGTTCTCGTAGTCCGGCAGGTCCGGATTGGCATCGCCACCCAGCGGCAGGCTATCGCCGCCGGCGATGCGCTCCTTCAGGCCGGTCTTGTGGGCTTCGAAGCGGTAGCCGGTGGCGGCGGGATAGCCGCCCATCAGGCCCCAGTCGCTGTTCATGTAGCCGTTGCCCATGAAGAACATGGTCCAGTCTTGCGCTTTCCACACCATGCGCAGCGTCTCGAAGCCGCAGCCGCCCCGGTATTTTCCATAGCCGCCGGAATTGGCCTTGGCGTTGCGCCCCAGGTAAAGCAGGGGCTCGGCCATTTCCCATATCTCGATATCGCCCATATCGCCTTCCGGGTTCCAGATCGCCGCGGCATGGTTGAGACCGTCCTTGATGGCGCTGGCGCCGGTGCCGCACGACGAAGCCTCGAAGCTGTTGACCGCGTGGATCTCGCCGTCCTGGTTGATGCCGCCGCCCTGGAGCCAGTTGGAGGTGTTGGCGTTGCCGGCATTGACCTCTTCCAGGTAGCCGCGGCTGAAGTAGGCCTGCGACAATCCGCGCCACATCGCGCTCCAGCCCGAGACAAGGAAGTGCCAGGCGTAGGCATGGCCGGTGCGGCGATCGTCCGGATTCATCCAGGTGCCCTTGGGCAGATGGAATTCCGTGCCGAAGTAGGCACCATCGTTAATGCGCTGCGTGGGCACCAGCGTCTGCGTCATCATCACCCAGATGCCGCTGGTAAAGGCCACGTGGTGCGCATTGTAGGAATGCCAGCCCCAGCGGCTCGCACCTTCGAAATCCAGGCGCCACGAACCATCCTTGCGGATTTCCATTTCCACCGGCGAATGCATGATCGAATCGAGCTTGGCGAAGGCCGACGAGGTCTGCACATCCGGGTGGTTGTACGGCACGTCGACAAACGCCACCTTGCGGTACTTGCCCGGCAGCGTCATCGCCTTGATGCGCGTCTGCAGGCCGCGGCGCCCTTCCTCGATCACCTCGTAGGAGAATTCTTCGTAGGCTTCCAGCCCTTCGTCCTCGATCACTTCCTCGATGAGGTCGCGGATCATGTGGCAGCCGGCGATGCGGGTTCGTTCGTCGAGAATCCAGTACTTCGGCGTGCGTACCGAACGCTGGCTTTCATGCAGCCAGTCGCGCAGCGGGGTGTCGTTCACCCCGGTCTTGCGGCAGGTGATCATGTAGCCGTCGCCGAAGCGCTGCACCTGCCCGGTGGACATCGATCCGGGCGTCACCGCGCCGGTGTCGATCACGTGTGTCACGCCGCCCACCCAGCCCACCAGCTTGCCATGCGCGAAAATCGGCACGATGGTGGCGATATCGCAGGGATGGACATTACCGATCGCGCAATCATTGTTGGTGAACATGTCCCCGGGATGGATGCCGGGATTGGTCTCCCAGTCGTTCTCGATCATGTACTTGATCGCGGCCCCCATCGTGCCGACGTGGATGATGATCCCGGTCGAGGTCAGCACGCAATCACCGGCGGCGTTGTAGAGCGTGAAGCACAGTTCGCCCTCCTGCTCGACGATCGGGCTGGCGGCGATCTTCTTGGCGGTTTCGCGCGCATGGACCAGGCCGCCGCGCAGCTTGGAGAAGAGCTTTTCGTAGCGGATCGGGTCACGCTCGCGAAATGCGAGGCGCGTGAGCCCGTTGTAATGGCCGGTCTCGGCAGTGCGTTCGAGGATGGCGTCGCGGAACTGCTTGAGCGTCTCGCCAGTCTTGAGCAGGTCGGCGAGCCCGACTTCCTTGCTGGACATCATGTTCATGGCGTGTCTCCTTACTTCACTTCTTTAAGGTGGAAGAGGTGATGCTTGTCGAGCGTGGTGGCAAAGCCCTCGGGAACGACGAAGGTGGTGGCGTCCGACTCGATGATGGCCGGCCCGGTGATGGTGTTGCCGGGCAGCAGCGCTTCCATCTTCCACAGCACTGCGTCGTGCCACTGCTTCTGGCGATACAGCGGACGCGTTCCCAGCCGTGCTTGCGCGGGCGGCTTCGGCCCGCCTTCCGGGTCTTCCGGCAGCACCGGCTTCTGGGTAATCACCATGCCGCGCACGATGGCGCCAGTAACGGAGAAACCCAGCTCGGGCGAGCGCGCCGAACTGGCGTACACGCGGCCGTAGGTTTCCTCGAAGGCATCGACGATCTGGTCCCAATCGCCCGCTGTGGCGGCATTGACGATCGGGGAGCTGATTTCCAGGTCGTTAAGCTGGCCCATGTATTGCATGCGGTAGCCGGGCCGCAGGATGACGTCTTCTGCCTTGAAGCCGTTGATCTTGAACTCCTCGATCACCTTGGCGGCCAAGTCCGACCACGCCTTCTGGATGGTTTGGGCCGCCCGGGCCTTGTCCTCCTGCGCAGCATCCTGTGGCAGCGCCAGGTCAACGCTCTTGTCATAGCGGTACTCGAAGTCCGCGCAAGCACAGCCGAACGCCGAGAAGCCCGCCGCCCAAGCCGGCACGATCACATCCTTGAAGCCCAGCCCTTCGGTGTAGCCATAGGTATGGACAGGCCCGGCCCCACCGTAGGAGAAGCAGACGAACTCGGTCGGGTTATAGCCCTTGGCGCTTACGTTAGAACGCAGGTACTCGCGCAATTGCAGGTCGAGCAGCTCGATCACGCCGGCCGCGGCGTCTTCTACCGACAAACCCAGCGGCTCGGCGATCTGCGCCTTGATATGCTGGCGCGCCCGATCGACATCCAGCTTGATGGCGCCGCCAAGGAAATTGTCGGGATTGAGGTAGCCCAGCACCACATGGCAATCCGAGACCGACACCGTGTCCAGCCCGCTTTCCGGCCAGCAGGTGCCAACCCGATAACCCGCGCTGTCCGGGCCGAGCTTGATGGCGCCGCTATAGGGGTCGAGCCGCACGAAGCTGCCGGCGCCTGCGCCCACCGAGTCCATCGTCACCAGCGGCAAGGACAGCACCAGCCGCGCCATGTCGGGATCGGCGGCGATGGCGAAGTTGCCCTTGGTGATGAGCGCCATGTCGAACGAGGTGCCGCCGATGTCGGAACAGGCGATATTGTCGTAGCCCAGGGTTTCGCCCAGCAACTTGGAGCCGATCACGCCGCCGATCGGTCCGGAGACGATGGTGCGCGCCAGTTCCTTGGCCTTCCAACTGATGGTGCCACCGTGGGTGGCCATCACCCGCAGGTCGAACTTGGCACCGTGCTTCCTGAAACGGTCGCTGACCTTTTTCAGCGTCTGCCGCGAGGGCTCGGCCGCGTATGCCTCCAGCACCGTGGTGTTCATCCGGTGGCTTTCCTTGCGCTGCGGGTAATAGTCCACCGAGGCGAACACCGGGATATCGGCGCCGAGCTTTTTGAGCTCGTCACGCGTGATATCTCGCGCCTGCTGCTCGCTGTTGCCGTTCTTGTGCGATTGCAGGAAGCAGATCACGACGGCCTTGGACCCCGCCGCCACCAATTCACGTGTCGCCTGACGCACTTCATTTTCGCGCAGCGGGATCACGATCTCTCCCTGCACGTCGGTGCGTTCGGTCACRCCGCGGGTACGCGACAGGGGCACCAGCGGTTCGTCGTAGCGATGCGTGTTGAGATGGATACGCTCCTCCAGCGCGTAGCCCAGGTAGCTCTGGATTGCCCGCCCCATCGAATGGACGTGCTCGAAGCCTTTGTTAACCATCAGGCCCACGTCCAGCCCCTTGCGCTGCACGACGCGGTTGAGCATCGCCGTGCCCGAGTACACGCAGGTCAGCAGTTCGGGGTACACGTCGTCGACCCCGCGCTGCCAGTGCGCAAGCGCGTCCTCCGAGGAGTTGAAGATGGCCAGGGATTCGTCTTCCGGGTTGCTTTGCGCCTTGCCGACGACGAACCGCCCGTCGCCGCGCACAAAGAAGGTGTCGGTCATCGTGCCGCCGGCGTCGATGCCCATCACCTGGACTTGTGATTGCACTTCCATACTTGTCTCCTTGCTTTGTCAGCGTTCACGGCGGCTGCCAGGCAGCGCCGTTGCCAAACTCACCGCATGGCACGGTGGTTCGGTGGCAGTAATGCAACGGCTGTGCCAACTGCTGGAGAAAAGTACTTTTTGTTTTATATCAATGGGATAGCGAATATTTCAGGTGAATGGCCGGAGCGGGAAGCGACTTGCACCGTCTCGAACGTCGTGTTTTCGAACGGGGGCGCCGTTCGGTTTTCATGCTGCGCCCAGGTGACGGCTCGGTCGGTGCAAAGTGCAGCAAGGGGGATGGGCACGGCAATCCCGGGAAGCCCGCAGCGGCCCTGACACACAGCAATGTTATGCTTTGGCCCTCGATAACTCCTGCGCGCACAGGGCGCGCACCCTGATGGAAATTGCCATATTACTGGCGCTGATCCTGATCAACGGCCTGTTCGCGATGTCCGAAATCGCCTTGATGACAGCCCGCAAGGCCCGCTTGCAGCGGCGCATCGAAGAAGGCGACCGCGGCGCGATCGAAGCGATCAAGCTGGGCGAGGATCCCACCCGATTTCTGTCTACCGTCCAGATCGGCATCACCTCCATTGGCGTGCTAAACGGCGTCGTTGGCGAATCCACCCTGGCGCAGCCGCTCGGCGCCTGGCTCCAGGGCTTTGGCATTCAGGCCTCGACCGCCGGCTGGGTGGCAACCACCATTGTGGTGGCCGGCCTGACCTATTTCTCCATCGTGCTGGGCGAACTGGTGCCCAAGCGCCTTGGCCAGATGGCCCCCGAAACCATCGCGCGCCTGGTCTCGCGCCCGATTTCCTTCCTCGCGCTGGCCTCCACCCCGTTCGTCAAGCTGCTATCCAGCTCAACCCGGCTGGTGCTGCGCATGCTTGGCGTGAAAAGCGGCCGCGGCCCGGCGGTGACCGAAGAAGAGATCCATGCCCTCCTGGTGGAAGGCTCGGAAGCCGGTGTCATCGAGCAGCACGAGCACACCATGGTGCGTAATGTGTTTCGCCTGGATGACCGCCAGCTCACCTCGCTGATGGTGCCGCGCGGCGATGTGGTCTGCCTGGACGTGGAAGTCCCGCTGGAAGAAAACCTGCGCCGCATCGAGGAGTCCGATCACTCACGCTTCCCGGTGGTGCGCGGCGGCATGCACGACATGCTGGGCGTGGTCAGCGCCCGCCAGTTGCTGGCGCGCCGCCTGCGCGGCGAGCCTACCGACCTCGCCGCCGTGGCCCAGGCTCCGGTGTTCGTGCCGGAAAGCGTGACCGGCATGGAACTGCTGGAGAATTTCCGCGTTTCCGGCGGCCAGATTGCCTTTGTCATCGACGAATACGGCGAGGTGCTAGGCCTGGTGACGCTGCAGGACCTGATCGAGGCCATTACCGGCGAATTCAAGCAGGATGGCGTCGGCGAGGAATGGGCCGTACAGCGCGAGGACGGTTCCTGGCTGCTCGATGGCCTCATTCCCATCCCCGAACTGAAAGACCGCATTGGCCTGCGCCAGGTGCCGGAAGAGGACAAGGAGCGTTACCACACGCTGTCCGGCATGCTGCTGTTGCTGTTGGGCCGCCTTCCGCAGACCACCGACACCGTGCGCTGGGGCGACTGGAAGTTCGAGATCGTGGACATGGACGGCAAGCGCATCGACAAGGTACTGGCGTCGCGCGTGCTGCCCGACGACGGCGCCGACGCCGAGACCACCGGCTGACCGCCATACCCGCCTGCCGCCGGAACCTGATCTCCGTCAAGCCCCGGCGAATCCGCACTATCCCTGTGTCCACCACGCTTCGGGCGGCGCCTGCTCTACCGTATGATCGTCACTGTGCCGCGCCATCCCTGACGCCGGCTTGAGGGCCAGGTCCCCGAGCCAGTGCGCCGATGGCGCGGCGGTTGCCGCAGCCAAGGCATGGCGGCCCGCGCTCATGCCACCGTGCGGCGAAATCATGCTGCCCACAGGGACCCCAATGCATCCAGACGCAGACGATGCCGTCCGCTCGCCGGAGGTGGACCCTCATGAAAAATGCGACTTCGTGGCTGCCTTGATGGCGCGGCGGCAGATGCCGCTGGCCACGCAGCGGCGCTTCGCGGTGCTGGTGATCCACCTCGATCGCTTTACCTACGCTAGCGAAACGCTTGGCGCGGCGCTATCGGCGCAGCTACGCGCGCAGGTGGCGGCGCGCATAGCCGCGCTGGCGCTGCAGGCCGAAGTGACCTGGCTAGGCCAGGCGGACATCGGTGCGCTTGTGGCGCTGGCCCCGCAGCGACAGCTGGCGGCCGACCTCATGGAAGCAGCGACGCGCCTGGCGCGCGCCGTGGCCGCTGGCCTGGCGCGGCCATTCGTGCAAAACGGGTTCGAGCTGTTCCTGTCCAGCAGCATTGGCGTGGCGCTGGACGAACCCGACAAGCCGGCGGAGCGCAGCCTCCATGAGGCCTATGACGCGATGCTGCGCGTACGCAAACGCGGCGGCGACGGCGTTGCCGGTGGCGCCATTACCACCCCTGCATCACTTTCCACACCGCTCCTGGCCGCCCTGCCTTTTGCCTTGGCGCGCGGGCAGATCGCGCTGAACCTGCAGGCAAGGGCATCGCTGGCCACCGGTTGCGTGACTGGCTATACGGCCCGCCTGCGCTGGCAGAGTCCTGAGTTGGGGCGTGTCGCGCCGCAAGACTTCCTGCCCGCGCTGGAATCTCTTGGCATGATGGGCGAGGTGGCACGCTGGCTGATGGAAAACGCCCTGCCCCTGCTGGATTGCCCGGGCGTCGCCGACCCGGTGGAGCTATCGTTGCTGGTTTCCAGCGCCCAGTTGCACGGCACCCCGCTGATCGACACCTTGCTGCGCATGCTGGCAGCACGCAAGCTCGACCCGGCAAGGATCTGCCTCGAGATTCCCGGCGAGGCATTGTTGGCCGRCGACCACGTTGCCGCGGCCAAGCTCGCCACGTTGCGCGGCGCGGGCCTGCGGTTTGCCCTGAGCGACTTTGCCGACGCGCCCGGCGGCACGTCAACACTGGAGCGCCTGCAACCCGATTTACTGACGTTCAACGCGCGCTGCATCGGCAGCAGCGAGCAGCCAGAGCAGCCGGGCCAGGCCGGCGCCGCCGCGCGGCTGCAAGCCGCTTGCGAACAGGCATGGCGCCTTGGCCTGCCAGTCTGTGCCAAGGGCGTCGAAACTCGGCACCAACTGGCCGAAGTGCAACGTTGGGGCTGCTGTGCCATACAGGGATACTTGCTGGCGCAGCCCTTCCCGGCTCACTGGCTGGCGCAGACACATGCTGCAATCTGCGCACGCGCGCGTGAATTGCTGACCTAGGTCGCAGCGCTTGCCCGCGCCGCGCCACAGTCTTGGCACGATCGGTTACAAAATGGCACGCATCGTGCTTCAATAGAGCACCGCGACAACGTAAAATCGCGGCAAATTCAATGACCGAAAGGAGTCTGGCGTGAAAAAAGGATGGATCTTCTGCGTTCTGTTTGCCACCCTGCTGGCTGGCTGCAACACCATGGCCGGCCTGGGCCAGGATATACAGAAGGGTGGCCAAAAGCTGGAAGGCGCAGCCGATCGCAGCAAGTAAGATGCGCTGACGGCACCGGAGCGCCAGGCATGGCGCTCCGCGGCGTCACAACAACTGCTCAGGCGTGAATGGCGCAAGTACGTCGATCCACAAGCGCTTCTGCCAGCTTGTATCCGGCTCGGTATCGGACACCACTGCCTTATCCCCCTTGCCATCCACCCACTGCACCGCGCCCTGATCGGACAAGCGCAGCAGGTAGCTGTTGTCGTCGATCGCCCCCGCGAACAACTGCGCGACTTGCTGCGCCAGCTTGGCACTATGGATGATCAGGCCCGTCTCCGTGTTCTGGCTGGCCGAGCGCGGATCAAAGTTCATCGATCCCACAAACAGGTTGGTCCGGTCGGCGACGGCCGCCTTCACATGCAGGCTAGCCTGCGAAGACGTGTAATCCCCGATGATTTGCCGCGGCCGGCCGGGGCGCGACTTGAGCTCATGCAGTTCCACCCCCGCGCGCAGCAGGTCGGGCCGATAGCGCCGGTAGCCCACATGGACGATGGGCGCATCGGTGGCGGCCAGTGAGTTGGTCAATACCCGCACCTTGACGCCCCGCTTGACCAGATCCGCCATCCACGCGACGCCGCGGTCGCCCGGGATGAAATAGGGGGAAATCAGGATGATCTCCTGGCTCGCCCCGCTCAGCATGCGGCCCAGCTCCTGGCTCATGGTCTCGCCGCCGGCTGGCGCCTGGTCCGGCGCGGCTTTGCTCGGCGCGTCGACCATCACGCTTGCCGATGCCCATTCGAGAGCCAGCTTGCCGCCAGCCGTGAACTGGCGGCCCAGGAAGCTCTCCCGCGCATCGATCTTGCCGGGAGGCGTCATGCCCAGTGCTTCGATGCGCTTGCTATCCGTCTGCGTGCCGACGAGGGCCTGCTCGGGCCGCGCCGCGCTAGTGCCGGAGGCGGAGGCCGCGTCCGCCGCCTCCGCCGGGGTTGCCAGGACTTCCACCGGCACGGCCAGCGGGTTGTTCCAGTATCGGTCGAATGCGGCGGACAGCCGACGTACCGCGGGGCCGGCAGCGATCACATCAAGGTCGACGAAATTTGTGTCGGGAGCGCGCAGGAAATAGGCGTTGCCGATATTGCGCCCCCCCGTCATGGCCAGCGCGTTGTCGGCGATAAAGGCCTTGTTGTGCATGCGGCGGTTGAGCCGGCGGACATCGGTGGCGGACGAGAGCATCCGCGTCAACTTGGAAAATCGCCCCGCAGGAAACGGGTTGAACATGCGTACTTCGATATTGCGATGGCCCGCGAAGCGCAGGAAGGCGCGATCCTCGCCGTCGCTATGCAGGTCGTCCACCAGCACGCGCACGCGCACGCCCCGCTCGGCCGCTGCCCGCACGTGCCGCAGGATCTCGCGGGATGATTCGTCGGCCTCGATGATGTAGTACTGCAGATCCAGGGTGCGCGTGGCATGGTCAGCGAGCGAAATCAGCGTACCGTAGGCTTCTTCTCCAGAGGCGATCACATGAAAGCCGGACAGCGCCTGATCGGGCGAGCTCTGCGCAACCAGCCGCCCGAGGGCGGTGGTCGCCGGATCTGCCAGCGCTGCGCTCTGCTCGCGCGGCGCTTCCTTGGGCAGGCTGGCGCACCCCTGGGCAAACAGGATGCTCGCGCAAATCAACACGCGGCCAAGCCGCTGGGCCAGTATTGCGCCGCGGCGGCGGGAAACTGCCATGCCACGCGGGGCCGGACCGGCCAGTTGCACAGCCATGCTGCCTCCAGCAGTCGGGATATGCCAAGCTTATAACCTGGCGCGGCGGCCCGCTATCCGCCTTTGTCCGACGCCTTTGGGGGCTTCAGGCGGACTTGCGCAGTGCAGCAGCCTCCTGCGCCAGTGTGCGCACCCGCGCCCAGTCGCCCTTGGCCACCGCATCCTTGGGCACCACCCAGGATCCGCCAACGCAGACCACATTGGGCAGCGCGAGATAGGTTGGCGCGCGGGCAAGGTCGATGCCGCCCGTCGGGCAGAAGCGCAGCTGCGCGAACGGCCCGTAAAGCGACTTGAGCATCGGCACGCCGCCCGACGCTTCCGCCGGAAAGAACTTCAGGAACTTGAAACCGGCTTCCATCGCGGCCATCGCCTCGCTGGCGGTGGCTACGCCGGGCAGCAGCGCCACGCCCGCACCCTGCGCGGCCACGGCCAGCGCCGGCGTGAGCCCGGGTGAAACCGCGAACTGCGCGCCGGCCTCGCTCACGGCCTTCAGGTCGGCCGCCGTCAACACCGTGCCCGCGCCTACGCAGGCTTGCGGGAAAGCTGCCGCCACCGCCTTGATGGCGTCCAGCGCCACCGGCGTGCGCAGCGTGATCTCCAGCACCGGCAGGCCGCCGCCGATCAAGGCTTCGGACACATGCAGGGCTTCGTCCACGGAGGAAAACTCGAGCACCGGGATCACCGGCACGTTAACGAGGCGTTCGATCAGCGAGGTAGATTGGGTTTGCATGGCAGTGGATCTTCGGTCAGGTCGGACGATTGAACTTAGAGCTAGGGCTTGATGGCTTGACGGCTTGGGAATCAGGCAATCACGGAAACCGACTGCGCCATTCGCGCCAGCACGGTTTCTGTGGAGGGGATTGGCGCCACGGCACCATAGCCGGTGGTGGACAGCGCGGCCGCCACGTTGGCGTAGCGCGCGGCATCGAACGGATCGTCGCCGGCGGCAAGGCGCGCGACGAAGCTGCCGCCAAAGCAATCGCCGGCCCCGGTAGCATCCACCGGGCGCACCACGTACGGCGGCACCAGCGTGCGCGCCTCAGGCGTGGCCACGTACGCGCCCTCCTCGCCCAGCTTCAGCGCGACCAGCCCGATGCCGCAGCCCAGCAGATAGTCGACGATGGCGTCGCGGTCATCGAGGCCCGTGAGCACGGTGATGTCGTCCCAGCTCGGCAGGCACACATCGGTCAGTGCGAAGGCCTCGCGCATGATGCCGCGCGCGCGCGCCAGGGTCCACAGGCGCAGGCGCAGGTTGGTGTCCAGCGTGACCTGGCAACCGGCCTTGCGCGCATGCTCCATTGCCGCCAGTCCTGCATCGCAGGCACTGGTGCTGATGGCCAGGCTGATGCCTGACACATGCAGGTAGCGCGCTTCGGCGATGGCATGGTGCGGGAGGTTCTCGTGGCTGTAGTGGCTGGCCGCCGAGCCACTGCGCAGGTAGTCGAAACGGTGCCCGTGCGCGTCGTGGGTGACGAAGTACACGCCTGTGGGCGCGCCCGCGTCGATGCGCACGTGGCGGGTATCTACCCGCTCCTGCGTCCACAGCGCCAGCAGCCGCTCGCCGAAGGTGTCCTCGCCCACCGCGCTGATATAGCCGGCGTGGGCGCCCTGGCGCGCCGCGGCGATGCAGAAATTGGAAGTGTCGCCGCCAAAGCCCTGCAGGTAGCGTGCGGGATCGTCGGGCTGCTGGTTGAACTCAACCAGCGCTTCGCCGAAGGCGAGAATGTCGATGCTCATGGTGCAAGCGTCCCCTGTTGTCGCTGTCGTTGCTGTTGTTGCTGTCGTTGCCGTTATGGCTGTCTTTGCTGCTGCGTGCGGCCGTTCAGAAAAACGTCTGCACGAGATCGATCACGCGCAGGTCGCCGTCGAGCACCGGAATGTGGCGCCACTTGTCGAAGGTAAGACAGGGATGGGAAATATCAAAAGCCACCATGTCTCCGACCTGGATATCGTCGCCGGGGTGGATCGCCAGATAAGCGTGCTGGTCCATCATGCCCGTCACCTCCCAGTGCGCGGGCACCGCCACCGGCGCGCTCGCACCGGGCCGGTAGACCTGCGCCGGGATCGGCATGCCCGCATCGAAGGCGGCGTCGCGCTTGCCCATGCCGATGATGGCGCGCTCCGGCTCGGGAATCGACTGCACATAGGCCCACAACTGCAAGGCCGGCAACAGGCCCTCGCGCATCTTCTGTGCGACCGGGTTGCTGGCCAGAATCCGTCTTTGCGCGGCGCGGTAGATGCCCACGTCGTGCGTGAGGTAGCAGCCCGGGCGCAGCACGATGTCGATCGGCGCGCCGATATCGGTGCGGGCGAACTCCTCCGCCACCACGTCGTACCAGGCCGAGCCCGCGCCGGACATCACCACCGGGCTGCGGCCGAAGCGGCCGGCCGCGAACAGCTCGCGCGTCACCGCCACGGTGCGCCGCAGGAAGTCGCGGATATCGGCCTCTTCCTGGAGCACGCCCTCGTAGATTTCCACGCCGGCCAGCGACAGCACGCCGGGCCAGCGCGCCAGCGCCGCCAGCACCGCTTCTTGCTGCTGCGCACCGCGCACGCCGGTGCGCCCGCCTGGCACGCCCAGTTCCAGCAGGACCTGCAGCTTCTGGCCGCGTGCGCTGAAGTACGTGCCCAGCTGGTCCACCAGCGCAGCCGAATCCACCAGCGTAAAGAACTCGAAGTCTGGATCACGCAGCAGGTCGGCCACGATTTCCATATTGCGCCGGCCCACCAGCTGGTTGGCCATCAGCACGCGCCGCACGCCGTGCGCGTACGCGGCGGCAGTCTGGTGTGCGGTGGCCAGCGTGATGCCCCATGCGCCGGCGGCCAGCTGGCGCGCGAACAGCTTGGGCGCCATGGTGGTCTTGCCATGCGGCGCCAGCTGCACTCCGTACTCGCCCATGAAGCGGCGCATCCAATCCAGGTTATGCGCCAGGCGTTCTTCATACAGTACGGCGGCCGGCAGGCTGAGGTCTTCTGCCAGCAATTGCCAGCCCACCTGGCCGGCTGCGTCGGGTGCCAGCGGGGCGTCGAGCTTGCCCAGCGCCTTGTTGAGCGGATCGATCGTGCCGGTTTGGTACTTTATTTCACGCATGCTGTCATCATCCTGCAAAATTCCGATTGACGTAATGATAGCCTTGAAATTACGATATTTCACCCTTGTTATAAAGTAACATTCAAAGCTGGCTCCAGAGCGACATTGCGCCCCGGGACGGCTCGCCCCCACCATTGACCCGCCAACCATGTCCGCGCCCTTCGACATCCTGACCCGCATCGCCGAGCGTGGCCCGACGCTACGCCTGGCCGAGCAGAAGGTCGCCCAGGTGATCCTGCAGGACCTGGCGGGCGCCGCCGCCACCAGCATCAACGAGCTGGCGCGGCAGGCCGGGGTAAGCGAAGCCAGCGTGACCCGCTTTGCCAAGGCCATCGGCTGCCGCGACGTGCGCGACCTCAAGCTGCGCCTGGCGCAAGCCACGGCCGTGGGCCAGCGCTTCCTGCAAGCGGAGGTCGCCCGCGCGGCGGAGCCGTCCCCCGCCACGCTGGCCGACAGCATTCATGCGGATATCCTGGACTCTCTTGAGGTCAATCGCAAGCTGATCGATCCCGACCATATGGAGCGTGCGGCGCGCCTGTTGCTGGAGGCGCGCATGGTCTACGCTTTTGGCATGGGTGGCGGCTCGTCCTTCATGGCCGACGAAGCGCGTTACAGGCTGGCTCGGCTGGGCCGTCCCGTCGCCAGCTACCAGGACGCGCTGCTGCAGAAGATGGTGGCAGYCACCTTGCACAAGGACGATGTCGTGCTTGCGTTCTCCGCCACGGGCAACGTGCCCGAGATGCTGGCCAGTTGCGATATTGCCCGCGAATACGGCGCGAAACTGGTGGCCGTGACCGCGCTGGGCTCGCCGCTGGCGGCACGCGCGGACGTGCTGCTGCCGGTGCGCACGCTGGAAACGGATTTTATTTTCAAGCCCTCGGCCTCGCGCTACGCGATGCTGCTGGTCATGGACGTGCTGGCGACCCAGCTCGCCCTGCTGCAGCAAGACCAGAGCCAGGACAACCTGCGCCGGCTCAAGTACGTGCTCGACGCGCACCGCGGCACTGGCGCCACCGATAGCCGCCAGCCGCTCGGAGACTGACCATGCCTGAACTGTTCGATACCCTCATCCGCGGCGTAACCCTGCTCGACGGCTCCGGCGCCGAGGCGCGCCTGGCCGACGTGGCGCTGCGCGCAGGGCGCATCGCGCGCATTGCCATGCTGGAAGACGGCGGCGATGCCATCGACCCCGGCAGCGCCGCGCATGTGGTGCAAGGCGCGGGCCTGGTGCTGGCGCCGGGCTTTATCGACGTGCACACGCACGACGACACCAACGTGGTTCGCCAGCCCGAGATGACCCCCAAGCTATCGCAAGGCGTCACCACGGTGATCGTCGGCAACTGCGGCATCAGCGCGGCGCCCGTCACGCTGCGCGGCGAGCCGCCCGACCCGATGAACCTGCTCGGCACCGCCGCCGCCTTTTGCTACCCTGACTTCGCCGCCTATGCTGCGGCCGTGCAGGCTGCCCGGCCCGCAGTGAACGTGGCCGCGCTGGTCGGCCATACGGCGCTGCGCAGCAACCACATGGACCGGCTGGACCGTACCGCCACCCCGGCCGAGATCGCGGCAATGCGCGCACAGCTGCAAGAAGCGCTCGACCATGGTGCCATCGGCCTGTCCACCGGCCTGGCTTATGCCAACGCCTTTGCCGCCACCACGGACGAAGTGCTGGCGCTGGCCGAGCCGCTGGCGCACGCGGGCGCGCTCTATGCCACCCACCTGCGCAGCGAGTTCGCGGACATCCTGGAGGCGATGGATGAAGCCTTCCGCATCGGGCGCCATGCGCGCGTGCCGGTGGTGATCTCGCATATGAAGTGCGCTGGCCTGGACAACTGGGGGCGCAGCGGGGAAGTGCTGGATGCGCTGGAGCGCGCGCAACGCTGGCAACCGGTGGGCTGCGATTGCTATCCCTACACCGCCAGCTCCTCCACGCTCGACCTGAAGCAGGTCACCAGCGATTTCGACATCATGGTGACCTGGTCCGAGCCGCACCCCGAGATGGGCGGGCGCCTGCTGGCCGATATTGCGGCCGAGTGGGAGCTAGGGCTCGAAGACGCCGCGCGCCGCCTGCAACCCGCCGGCGCGGTCTATCACTGCATGGAAGACGCGGACGTGGACCGCATCCTGAGCCATCCCGCCACGGTGGTGGGATCCGATGGCCTGCCCAACGATCCGCTGCCGCATCCGCGCCTGTGGGGCGCCTTTCCGCGCGTGCTGGGCCACTACGCCCGTGACCGCGAGCTGTTCCCGCTGACGGTCGCGATCAACAAGATGACGGGCCTGTCGGCCGAGCGCTTCGGCCTGGCCGAGCGCGGCCTGGTGCGCGAAGGCTACTGGGCCGACCTGGTCCTGTTCGACGCCGCCACCATCCGCGACGCGGCCAGCTTCACCGATCCCATGCAGCCCGCCGAGGGCATCGCTTGCGTGTGGGTCAACGGCGAGCTGTCGTGGCAGCGGCGCAAGCCCACCGGCGCGCGGGCCGGCCGCTTCCTCGCGCGCACAAAGCCTGCCGGGGCCAGCGCGGCACCGGCACAGTAACCATCCCATTCCCAATTCCCAATTTGCAATCTGCTTCAGGAGTCCCCATGGATATCAAACGATTTGGCGTCGAGGGCGGCGCCGGCACCGGCGGCCAGCACATGCCGTTTTCCCGTGCCGTGCAAGCCGACGGCTGGCTCTACGTGTCCGGCCAGGTGCCGATGGTGGCCGGCGAGGTGATCGACGGCGGCATCGTTGCGCAGACCCACCAGGCCATCAAGAACGTGCTGACCATCCTGGCCGAAGCCGGCTACGGCACCGAGCACATCGTGCGCTGTGGCGTGTGGCTGGACGATGCGCGCGACTTCGCGTCGTTCAACAAGATCTTCAAGGAATACTTCGGCGCCAACCCGCCCGCGCGCGCCTGCGTGCAGTCAAGCATGGTAGTGGACTGCAAGGTCGAAGTGGATTGCATCGCCTACAAGAAGCCGGCTGCCTGATCCCGGGCCAGCCAGCCACGAAGACCTGAACCGGCCGCCGCCAGCGCGGCCCTTTTCATAGCGGAAGCGAGGGAGCCCCGCCGGAGTCCCGGCGGACCTCGCACAAAGGAGACAACATGGGCGCCGTAACCGGAACCACCCTTTTGCTTTACGCGTTGATCGCGGTGATCGCACTGGTCGTGCTGATCGCGAAATTCAAGCTCAATCCCTTTATCACCCTGGTGGTCGTCTCGGTACTGCTCGGCTTTGCCGTGGGCATGCCGATGGGCGACATCGTCAAATCGTTCGAGGCCGGCGTTGGCGGCACGCTCGGCCACATCGCACTGGTGGTGGGCCTGGGCACCATGCTCGGCAAGATGATGGCGGAGTCCGGCGGCGCCGAGCGCATCGCGCGCACGCTGATTGACGCCTTCGGCGAGAAGAACGTGCACTGGGCCATGGTGACCATCGCCTTTATCGTCGGCCTGCCCGTGTTCTTCGAAGTGGGCTTCGTGCTGCTGGTGCCGATCGCCTTCAACGTGGCCAAGCGTACCGGCACCTCCATGGTGCTGGTGGGCATCCCGATGGTGGCCGGCCTTTCGGTGGTGCACGGCCTGATCCCCCCGCACCCCGCCGCGCTGCTGGCGGTGACCGCCTACAAGGCGGATATCGGCAAGACCATCCTGTACGCGCTGATCGTGGGCATTCCCACGGCGGCTATCGCTGGCCCGCTGTTCGCCAAGCTGATGACGCGCTACGTGACGCTGCCGGATGTGAATCCGCTGGCCGCGCAATTCACCGAGGAGGACGAACGCGTCCAAGCCTCGCATGAGCTGCCGGGCTTCGGCATCACGTTGTTCACCATCCTGCTGCCSGTGCTSCTGATGCTGATCGGCAGCTGGGCCGACCTCATCACCACGCCCAAGAGCTTTGCCAACGACTTCCTCAAGCTGATCGGCAACTCGGTGATCGCGCTGCTGATCGCCGCGCTGGTGAGCTTCTACACCTTCGGCAAGCGCCGCGGCTTCACCCGGGAGAACATCCTCAAGTTCACCAACGAGTGCGTGGCGCCTACCGCCATCATCACGCTGGTGGTCGGCGCGGGCGGCGGCTTTGGCCGCGTGCTGCGCGATTCGGGCATCTCCAACGCCATCGTCGACGTGGCCACCGGTGCGCATGTGTCGGTGCTGCTGCTGGGCTGGCTGGTCGCCGTGCTGATCCGGATCGCCACCGGCTCCGCTACCGTGGCCATGACCACGGCCGCCGGCATCGTCGCGCCGATCGCCGCCAGCGTGCCTGGCACCCGGCCCGAGCTGCTGGTGCTGACCACCGGTGCCGGCTCGCTGATCCTGTCGCACGTAAACGACGGCGGCTTCTGGCTGGTCAAGGAGTACTTCAACATGACCGTGGCCCAGACCTTCAAGACCTGGTCAGTGTGCGAAACGCTCATCTCGGTGATCGCCCTGCTTCTGACCCTGGCACTAGCCACGGTAGTCTGACCATCCGGGCAGGCTCAGGCCGGGTGTCCGCAAGGCGCCCGCCAAAAGGGAGGAGACACATGCGGTGTCCCTCCCTTTTTTACGCCGCCCGCAATGTGCTATTGTGTGCGCCGCAGCAAATCATCAGCGCCCCGCGTTTTTCCCCTGCCGCTGCCATAGCCCGGTCATCACCCGTCGCGCCGACAAGGTGTCACAAATCTTTCATACTGCGAAGCAGGCCCGGGTTTCCCCCTAGCGCTAGAATCGAGCCCCAACCGGAGGAAAAGAACCATGCCCAAGAAACTCAGGAAAACCGAGGACGCTGTCCCGGCCACCACGACCGCGCCGGGCCTGATCGCTCTGCTCGACCACATTGCCAATGCCACCGCGCAAGGCCAGCTCGATCCCGAGTTCGCCCGCAAGCTGGGCAAGCGTGTGCGCAAGGAAGCCGACGCGCTGATTGAAGACCAGGCGTACTCGAACGCCCACGGCACGCAGATCAGGGCCGCTCTTGCCACGCTGGAAGAAGCGGTATCGGATAGCGAAGGCGGGCTGCTGGGCAAAGCCGTCAAGCGCCTGCGCGATGCCGACAAGCGCGCCGCGGAATCCACCACCGCCAAGTAGAACTGCCTCAGAAGCGCATCGTTGCCGAAAGCAGCAGCGTGCGCGGCTCGGCTTGCGCCAGCCCGCCGTAGGCATCGACCGCCGCCCAGTCATGCTTGTCAAAGACATTGCGGACATTGAGGCGAAAGGTGGTCTGCCTGCGCGCCACGGTAGTCTGGTAGCGCGCACCGATGTCGACGCGGGTCCAGTGCGGGATGCTTTGCGTATTGGCCTGGTCGACATATTGCCGTCCCGTGTAGGCCAGCCCACCGGCCAGCGTCAGGCCCGGCGCGAAGCCGGTATCCCATTCGGCGCCCAGGTTGGCTTGCAGCGTCGGCGCGCCGACAGCCGCCTTGCCCGCCGACCCGGGGCTGCTGCTGCGAACAATCCTGGCATCGAGCACGGTAGCGCTGGCCAGCAGCCGCACCCCGGCCGCCATCTCCCCGTACAGCCCGAACTCCAGCCCGCGATTGCGCTGCTCGCCGTTTGCGGCGAACAGCGTCCCGGCCATCTGGCCGCTCGCCTTGGCGATCTGGAATGCGCTGACGGTCGCCATCATCCCGCCCTGCTCCACCTTCACGCCGAACTCAAGCTGCCTTGACTTGTAGGGCGCGAATACCTCGCCGGCATTGCTGGCGCCGCCGGGGGCGGTATCGCCCTTGCTCAACCCTTCCGCGCGGTTGGCATACAGCGTGACGTGTCGCGAGGGCTTCACCACCAGGCCCAGCATCGGCGTCCAGGCGCCCTGGTCGTAGTGCGAAGCGATGGCGCCGCCGGCGCTGAAATTGTCGGACGTGACCTGCTGACGGCGCAGCCCCAGCGTCAGCTGCACGCGTTTGTCCAGCATTGACAGCGTATCGGCCAGGGCCACGCCGGACAGCCGCGTCTGGGAAACCTTCGGCACGCTGGCGGGCGCCGCGATGTACTGCACGGGCAGCGACACGGGCTGATAGAGGTTGGTCAGCGACGCGGTCGCGGCATTGTTGAAGCTGCGCTCCAGCTGGTCCCGATAGTCGCTCACGAGCAAGCTCAGGTGATGGCTCACCGCCCCAGTGTCGAAGCGGGCGCGCAGGCCCGTGTCCACGGTGGTGCGGGCTACGTTGAACTGGTAGTTCGAGTCCAGCACGGCAATATCGCCGGCCCCGTTGATGATGGTGGGCGTGATGGCAAAGAGCCTGGCCACCCGGGTACGGCCGCCGCCGCCGGCGATGAACCAGGTGAGCTTGTCGCCGATATCGTACTCCGCCTGCACCAGCAGGGACTGGTCGCGGATGCTGGAGTGTTCCCAGGGTTGCGAGATGTTGCGCCGTCCGTTGGGCGCATCGGGTACGTTGATGCCGGACACGATATGCAAGAGGCGCGATGGCGCGGCGATCCTCTCCCGCTGGCCGATGAAATCCAGCGTCGCGCGCAGGCGCTCGCCCTGGTAATCCAGTGCCAGCGCGCCAGCACCGGCGTGGCGCGACTGGTTGTCCAGGTTGGTGTCACCCGCCCGATAGTTGCCATTGAAGCGAATGCCGAACTGCCGCTGCGCGCCAAACCGCCGGCTTAAGTCAAGGTTGCCGCCCAGCTGCGATGACGCGGCATAGTCGGCCGTGACCTGGGTCAGGTCGGGACCGGTCGCCCGCTTGGGCACGATATTGATGCCACCGCCGACACTGCCGCTGGGCGCCATGCCGATCAGCATGGCGGTCGGGCCCTTGATCAGCTCGATGCGTTCGATGTAGCCGGTCGATACCCGGTAGTTAGAGGCCACGCCGTACATGCCGTCGAAGGCAATCTCGCCGAAGTTGCCATTGCCAACGGGAAAGCCGCGGATTGTGAAGGCGTCCAGGATGCCGCCAGGCTGGCTGACATAGCGCACGGACGAATCGACCCCCCGCGCAGCCGCTGCCGCCCCGAAGATCGTGACCGTGGGCAGCAACGGCGCGGCCTGGATGCCGGAGACCGCCTGCGCCTTGCGCAATGCATACCCGCCTCCCGGCACTTCCACCGCTTCCAGGCCGCTGCCTGCCAATAGCGCCCGCAGCCCGTCCGGCACGGTATAGAGGCCATTCAGTCCCGGGCTTTGGGCGCTGCCGAGCAGTGCGGCATCATAGGAAAGATCGATGCCCCCGACACTGGCAAAGCGATTGAGGACCGCGTAAAGCGGCCCAGGCGCGATGGCGAACATCCGCGCCTGGCCCGGGCTCGCCATCGGGCTTAACACCTGGCTTACCGCCGGGCTTACCACCGGGCTTACCACCGGGCTCGCCTGCGCGAGCACCGCATCCGGCGCCACGCCCAAGCCCAGGGCAAGACAAGCGAAGGCGCTGCAAAGCGCGAGGCGTTGTGCGGCCAATGCTTAGAAGTCCACGCTCATGGAAGCCATGAAGGTCCGCGGCGCGCCGAGCGAGATCGTGCCGTACGATGCCACCCCGGACCAGTACTTCCGGTTGAACGCATTGAACAGCCCTGCCCGGAACGTCGTGGACTTGCCGTACATCGACGTCTTGTAGCGCGCGCCGAGATCGACGGTTGTCCACGACGACACCCGCTGCGTGTTCGCCTGGTTGACGTACTCGCTGCCCGTGTAGTTGACCGCGCTGGTCAGCGTCAGGCCCGGAACCCACGGCAGGTCCCACTCGCCGCCAAGGTTGGCCATGACGGTAGGCACGCCCACGGGGCGCTTGCCAAGGGTGGCTGCGCTGTTGGTCTTGGTCAGCTCGCCGTCAAGCAGGGTCAGCCCGCCGAGCAGGCGCACGCCCTTGTAGGCCTGCCCCGACACGGTCAGCTCCAGCCCCTGGTTGCGTTGCTCGCTGTCGATGGCATAGACCGTCCCGTACAGCTGGCCGCTGGGCTTGGTCATGCGGAACGCGGCCAGGGTCGCCATCACCTTGCCCGCGTCGAGCTTGACACCCACTTCCTGCTGCTTGGTCTTGTATGGCGCAAAGACCTGCCCCGCATTCGACGCGGTCGCCGGCGCGATGTCTCCCTTGCTCAGCCCTTCGACATAGTTGGCATAGAGCGAGACGTTGTGCCAGGGCTTGAAGACGATGCCGGCCAACGGCGTGACGGCGCTTTCGTCGTACGAAGCGGTCTTCGCCCCGGTGGCCGCGTAGTTGCTCGACTTGACCTGCTGGTAGCGCAGGCCAAGGGTGAACTGCAAGCGGTCATCCAGCACGCTCAAGGTATCGGCCAGTGACAGGCCAGACAGCGTGGAGTCGGACACTTTCGGCACGCTTTGCGGCGCGGCAATGTTCTGCGCCGGGCGGTCGGCCGGGGCGTAGATATTGGATGTGACCGGCGTGCCGGACACGTTGGCGCTGGCGAATCGGTCCATATACAGGTTCGCCTGCAGCGCCAGCGCGTGCTTGACCGGGCCGGTCTCGAACTTGCTCCTGACGCCGGTATCGAAGCTCGATCGGTTGACCTGGAACTTCCAGTTCTGCACGGCCGACGAGGTCGCCCCGGCCGAATTCAGGATGGTTGGCGTCTGGTCGGACAAGCGCGCCACGTCGGAGCGGGTACCGCCGGCATCGGCAAACACCGTCACGTTGTCGGTGAGGTCGTATTCCGCGTGCAGCAGCGTCGACACATCGTTGGACTTCCACCAACCCCAGCGCTGACTGACATTGCGCCTGCCGCCCGGCGCCGACGGGACCTGCACGCCGGCTGTGATCAGGAAGGGACGCGTGGGAGCATCGACCCACTGGTACTGCTCGATCAGGTCGAGCGAGGCCCGCAGGCGCTCGCCGCGATAGTCGAGCGACAGCGCGGCCACCTCGGCGCGCGACTTCTGGTTGTCGAGCGCCGTCGGCCCCTGCCGGTGCAGGCCGTTGAAGCGAATGCCCCACTCGCGGTCTTCGCCGAAACGGCGGCTCAGGTCCACCGCGCCGCCAACCTGCGCGTCGGACGCATAGTCGAGCGTGAAACGCGTCAGGTCCGTCGCCAGCGCGCGCTTGGGCACGACATTGACCACGCCGCCGACACCGCTGTTCGGCGACATGCCATACAGCAAGGCGGCCGGCCCCTTCAGCACTTCGACCCGCTCCAGGTACTCGGTGAACAGATGGTAATTCGGCGACACGCCGTACACGCCGTCGAACGCGATCTCGGACAGGTTGCCCTCGTTGATCGGGAAGCCGCGGATATAGAACGAGTCGGTCACGCCGCCAACCTGGCCCGTGAAGCGCGTGGACGGATCGCTGTTCAGCACTTCGGCCAGCGTGGTGGCCTGCTGATCCTCCAGGCGCTGCGCGGTGTAGTTGCTGACGGCGAACGGCGTGTCCATGACGCCCTTGTCGCCCAGCAGCCCCAAGCGGCCGCCGCGCGCTACCTGGCCGCCCGCGTAGGGTTGCGGCAGTTCGCCCGGCGTCTCTGCGCCGGCGGTGACGGTCACCGCCGGCAGGGTCGGCGCGGCGTTGGCAGGGGCCGCCTGCGATTGTGCGCTCACGGCAAGCGGCGCCACGGTTGCGCCCATGGCAAGGCAGACCACGGCGTGGTGCACGGCGAGCGCAAACGGCTTGGGTCGGGGTGGGCGTCCAGCGGCGATGACAGTGGCATAACGAGTTGCAGACATGATTCCTTTCTCCGGCAGCGTTTAATTTGAGTTCCTACGCTGTAGGCCGGTCGAGAATCGAAATCCCCTCAATCTTCCTGACATATTTTTTCGGACACGCCTGGCATGGGATCAACGCCCTCCCGCCGGGCCAACCGAAACCCAGAAGCGCGTGCGATAGACCACGGTGATCGGCTGCGCCTGCATCAGGAAGCGCAGCACCCGATCGGTGTCGCGCACGTGATAGGCGCCCGAGATACGCAGATCCGCCACGCGCGGATCGCAGGCAATGTGGCCGGTGCGGTAGCGCGATAGTTCGGCCAGTACGTCCGCCAGCCGCATGTCCTTGCCTGCGATGACGCCATCGGCCCAACCGTCCGCCTCGAACGGCTGCGGCGGCGCCGGCATGCTGCCGGCCTTGGCGAGCCACCAGGTGGTCCCCGCCCGCGCTACGTCGATCGCCCCGCCCGCAGCCGGGTGCAGCTCCACGGCGCCCTCCTGCACGGTAACGCGGGCGCGTCCGTCCTCGATCCGCACCACAAAGCGCGTGCCCAACGCACGCAGGCCGCCGAACGGCGTCTGTACCCAGAACGGCCGCACCGCTGCGCTGCGGGCCGCGAAGCCATCGTCATGTCCCGTCGTCACCAGGATCTCCCCGCGCCGCAGCGTGACCAAACGGCGCTCAGCGTCCAGCGCGGTACGGATGACGGTATCGGTGTTGAGCACGATGGTGCTGCCATCGGCCAGGCGCATGGTGCGCTGCTCGCCGGTGGCCGTGCTCGCGTCGGCGAACAGGCGCTGCCATGGCGCCAGTTCGCGCACGGTTGCCGCCGTGACCACCGAGATGCCGGCCAGTGCCAACACCTTGAGCACCTGCCTGCGTTTTAGCCCGCCCACGCTACGCCGGGCGTCGGCCGCTTGCAGGGTACGCAGCGCCAGTGCTGGCGGCATGCCGGAGAAATCGGTGCGCAGTGCCTGCACGCGTTGCCAGGCAACCGCGTGCAGCGGATTGGCGTCGCGCCATTGGGCAAATGCCTTGCGCGTGCTGGCGCTGGCCTCGCTGAAGTCGAGCTTGACCATCCAGTGGATGGCCTGGTCGACGATGCGCGCGGGGATCGGAGTCGCGATCGGGGTTTCCGGCCCGGGGGTAGCCGTTGGCTCGCCTGGCCTGGCGGAATCACTCACGGGCATCAACCACCGAAACGCAAGCTGTAGCAATGGCGCAGCGCCGCCGCGACATAGCGTTCGGCGGTAGCCAGCGACACGCCGAGGCGCTCCGCGATCTGCCGGCAGGTCAGCCCTTCGAGCTGGGCCCACAGGAACGCCTTGCGCACCTGCGGCTTGAGTGCATGGAGGATGCGGTCGATGGCGATCAGGGTTTCCAGGAAAAGCAGCCGGCTCTCGGGCGACGGCGCCTGCGGCGCGGGCAGTTGCGCCAGCGTCTCCAGCCAGGCCAGCTCCAGCTCCCGGCGGCGCCAGTGCTCGATGACGAGGCCGCGCGCGATGGTGCTCAGGTAGGTGCGCGGTTCCCTGATATCGCACGGCTCGCGATGGAGCAAGCGGAGAAACACATCCTGCGCCAGGTCGGCGGCGTCAAACGCATTGCCAAGCTGGCGCCGCAGCCATCCCTGCAGCCAGCGATGGTGATCGCTGTAGAGGGCATGCACATGCTGCTGTAACGCGGATTCGGCGGCGGCCATCGCTTCCCTTGCAATCGTGAAGTGTCTGGCACGGCCAAACTTAAATGAGAATGGTTCGCATTATATGGCACGGAAAATGATTAGTGCAACCAACAGCACGGCCAGGCGCACATATTGCAACGCAGCATCTGACGTAGAATCGGCGCGATGGCCCGGCCAAGCCATCTAGTCGCTACATTTTTTTTATGCTTACCGTGTTTCTGTCTCCCCGCGCCAGCCTGCAGGTGCTGCTACCCGACGCCACTTGACCTGCCCATGGACCTGCTTTCTTCCTTAGACCCGTTGCGCCGGCTGATCACCACTTCGCTGCTGGTGGCCGCCTCGGTGTCCGCCCCGCAGACACAGGCCGCCCCCGCAGCCTTCCCRCACCGGACCGTGCACCTGGTAGTCCCTTTCACGGCGGGCGGTACCACCGACATCATTGCCCGTGTCATTGCCGATAAGCTGCGTACCCGACTGGGCCAGCCCGTGGTCGTCGACAACCGGCCGGGTGCCGCCACGATGATCGCCGCGGAGCAGGTCGCCAAGGCACCCGCCGACGGATACACGCTGCTGCTCGCCAGCTCCACCACGTTCAGCATGCTGCCCGCGCTGCGCACCGGCCTGCCCATCCCGGCGGAAGGCGCCTGGGCGCCGATCGGCATCGTCGCGCAGGCGCCTGTGATACTCACCACCCGTGCGGACTCCGGCATCAAGTCATTCGCGGACATGCTGGCGCGTGCAAGCACCCAACCGGGCACCATCACCTACGGCACCACCGGCCCGGGCACCGCGCAAAACATTGTGGGCACCATGATCGAGGCCGACCTGCATGCGGACATCACCCCCGTGCCATATCGCGGCAGCACGCAGATCCTCGCCGACGTCATTGGCGGGCAGATCGACCTGAGCCTCGACCCCATCGCCGTTGCCAAGCCTTACCTCGCGTCCGGCAAGTTGCGCCCGCTGGCGATCAGTACCGGGGCGCGCTCGCCGGAGTATCCGGGCGTGCCAACCTTTGCCGAACTCGGCATCGCCATGCCCGGCAATGCATTCTGGTTCGGCATTGCCGCGCCGCGCGCCACGCCGCAAGCGGTGGTGGAGCGGCTGGAAAAGGAATTGCAGGGGGTGCTTCTGGACCCTTCCGTGGAGGCGGTCTTCCAGCGGCAGGCGATCTGGGTCATGCGCGGCAACGCGGAGGATTTCCGCCGGCGCGTGCAAGGCGAGATAACGCAATATCGCCGGCTCGCAAAGGACGGCAAGGTGAAGCTGGAATAGCAGGAATAGCGGGAATAGCAGGAACCCCGGGTACCTGTTGCCAGGTACCCGGGGTTCCCATGGCGGCTCGCCTTTCCCAAGGCGTGGCTGCCGCCGGCGGCCGCCCTGCGCGACAGGGCGGCCAGGCTTGCACCCGCTTAAGCCTTGATGGCTGCCAGCGCGGCGTTCAGCGTCTTGCTGGGGCGCATCACGATGTCCAGCTTGGCGAAGTCGGGCTTGTAGTAGCCGCCGATATCGGCTTCCTTGCCTTGCACGGCCGACAGCTCGCCAACGATGACCTGCTCATTGTCGGTCAGTTGCTTGGCCAGCGGCGCGAACTGCGCTGCCAGGGCGGCATCGTCGGTCTGTGCCGCCAGTTCCTGGGCCCAGTACATGGCCAGGTAGAACTGGCTGCCGCGGTTGTCCAGCTGGCCGGTCTTGGGCGACGGGTTCTTGTTGTTGTCCAGCAGCTTGCCAGTAGCGGCGTCCAGCGTCTTGGCCAGGATCTTGGCCTTCTCGTTGCTGGTCTTGATGCCGAGCTCTTCCAGCGACACCGCCAGGGCCAGGAATTCACCCAGAGAATCCCAGCGCAGGTGGTTTTCCTCCACCAGCTGCTTGACGTGCTTCGGCGCCGAGCCGCCCGCGCCGGTTTCGTACATGCCGCCGCCGGCCATCAGCGGGACGATGGAAAGCATCTTGGCGCTGGTGCCCAGTTCCATGATCGGGAACAGGTCGGTCAGGTAGTCGCGCAGGATGTTGCCGGTCACCGAGATGGTGTCCAGGCCGCGGATGACGCGTTCCAGCGTGTAGCGCATGGCGCGCACTTGCGACATGATCTGGATGTCCAGGCCGGTGGTGTCGTGATCCTTCAGGTAGGTCTCGACCTTCTTGATCATCTCGGCTTCGTGCGGGCGGTACGGGTCCAGCCAGAAAATGGCGGGCATGCCGGAGTTGCGCGCGCGCGTGACGGCCAGCTTGACCCAGTCGCGGATCGGCGCGTCCTTGACCTGGCACATGCGCCAGATATCGCCCTCTTCCACGTTCTGCACCAGCAGCACTTCACCGGTGGCGATGTCAACGATGCGGGCTTCGCCGGCTTCGGGCACTTCAAAGGTCTTGTCGTGCGAGCCGTATTCCTCGGCTTGCTGCGCCATCAGGCCGACGTTGGGCACGGTGCCCATGGTGACCGGGTCGAAGTTGCCGTTGGTCTTGCAGAAGTTGATGATTTCCTGGTAGATGCGGGCAAACGTGCTCTCCGGGATCACGGCCTTGGTGTCCTTCGGACGGCCGTCGGCACCCCACATCTTGCCGCCGATGCGGATCATGGCCGGCATCGAGGCGTCAACGATCACGTCGTTGGGCGCGTGCAGGTTGGAGATGCCCTTGGCCGAATCCACCATCGCCAGCTCGGGACGGTGTTCGTGGCAAGCGTGCATGTCGCGGATGATTTCTTCGCGCTTGGAGCTCGGCAGGCTTTCCAGCTTGTCGTACAGGTTGACCAGGCCCTTGTTGACGTTCACGCCCAGTTCGTCGAACAGCTTGCTGTGCTTCTCGAAGGCTTCCTTGTAGAAAATCTTCACGGCGTGGCCGAACACGATGGGGTGCGAGACCTTCATCATGGTGGCCTTCACGTGCAGCGACAGCATCACGCCGGTCTTGCGCGCGTCTTCCATCTGCTCTTCGTAGAAGTCGCACAGCGCCTTCTTGCTCATGAACATGCTGTCGATGATCTCGCCGTCCAGCAGCGACACCTTCGGCTTGAGCACGATGGTCTTGCCGCTCTTGGTGACCAGTTCCATCTTGACGTCGCGGGCGCGGTCCAGGGTCATGGACTTTTCGCCGTGATAGAAGTCGCCGTGCTTCATGTGCGCCACGTGCGTGCGCGAAGCCATGCTCCACTCACCCATGCTGTGCGGGTTCTTGCGTGCGTAGTTCTTGACGGCAGCCGGCGCGCGGCGGTCCGAGTTGCCTTCGCGCAGGACCGGGTTCACGGCRCTTCCCAGGCACTTCGAATAGCGTTGGCGGATGGCCTTCTCGGCATCGGTCTTCGGATCTTCCGGGAAATCCGGGACCTTGTAGCCCTTGGCCTGCAGTTCCTTGATCGCGCTGACCAGCTGGTGCACGGAGGCGCTGATATTGGGCAGCTTGATGATGTTGGTGTCCGGCAGCAGGGTCAGCCGGCCCAGCTCGGCCAGGTTGTCGGGCACGCGTTGTGCCTCGGTCAGGAATTCGGGGAATTCGCCCAGGATACGGCCCGCCACCGAGATGTCGCTGGTCGTCACGTTGATGCCGGCCGGGGCGGTGAAGGTGCGGATGATGGGCAAAAAGGCACTGGTCGCCAGCAGCGGGGCTTCGTCGGTCAGCGTGTAGATGATGGTGGGTTGCTGGGTACTCATTGCTTATCTCAGGATCAAGAAATAGGTTGGAGAACGCCACCGGCTGGGTCACAGCCCGGCAGGAATGCCCGAATTTTGCCTGAATTTTCTCCAGGGGGGTCTGAACCACACGGGGTTTTTGCTTCGCGATCGCAAAATGCAAGTTTTGCGTGGGGGCAAGGCCAGCGGTGCGTGGCGCGTGCGGGGGCGGACGGCGCGCCGGCATTTGCCCCCCTCGCTGCGCCCATCTGGSGGGCCAACGGGCCTAACAGCGTTTAAAGGCAGCTAACAATCACAAAACCGCTGCACTAGTCCCAAAAACTGCGGAACGCGGCGGCAGCGATCACGGGGACCGTCAGCACCAGCGGAATGGCAAAGTACGGAACTTCGAGATCTACGCGCCACTTGTAGATGAGCCAGGCGATGCCGGCCCCGAGTGTAACCAGGCCAACAAGCGCCGCGAGAACATTCAGTACCTTGTCGGACGGGCGCCTGCGCGTCCGTTCTTTGGTGGAAAGCGCTTTCATCCCAGCTCCAATGCAGATTGTGACGGGCCTATGTTCTATTAAAGGCTACTCCGGCGCCCTGCGTAAAGGTAAGGGGGTAAGGGGGGGGTAAGGGCGAGTCATGGCGGGCCTCATGGGGAGAGAGCGTATTGGGAAGCGTCTTGGCGCTTTGTGGGCCGCATTGCCCGGATCATGGGCGGCTTAGGGCAAAATACCGCCTTGAGCGGCCCGGCCGGGCCCGAAGAACAAGATGCTGACGGGCGAGCCCGCACCTGCGCGCACCTCGCCGTTGCCTGCCGGCAAGCGCCAGCGCTGCGGCAGGGCGGGCCCAGTACAGCATCGCCAGGGGACAGCTCGTCCTTCAACAGAGCACATCTGGAGCCATTGATGACCGACTCGAACATGTCTTTCCTCGGCAGGATTTCTCTTGCCGTGGGCACGTTTTTCAACATCCTGGGCGACCGCGAGCTTGCCGCGGGCGTGCGGCGCCTGCGTGACGGCACGGGGCCCGGCGCAAGCACAGCGCCCGCTGCACCGGTCCCTGCCCCCGTGGCCGCACCAGCGCCAAGGGCAGCGCCGGCCCCTAGCGCGCTGAAAGAAGCAAGCCCGGAGGCCGCGCTCCAGCTGCTGGGGCTGCTCCAGCGCGACGCGCGCTTCATCGATTTTGTCGAGGAAGACATCGCCGGCTATTCCGACACCGAAATCGGTGCCGCTGCCCGGCTGGTGCATGACGGTTGCCGCACCGTGCTGCGCGAGCATTTCACCATCCGGCCAGTGCGCGAGGAAGCCGAGGGCAGCCGTGTAACGGTGCCCGACGGGTTCGATGCCACCGCCATCCGGCTGACCGGCAACGTGGTCGGCAGCGCGCCGTTCAACGGCAACATCAGCCACCGTGGCTGGCGCGTGGCGGAAGTCCGCCTGCCCCGGCTGGCCGAGCGCCATGACGCCACCGTGATCGCCCCGGCCGAGGTCGAGCTATGAGCGACCCGCGCTACTCGATCGGCATCGACCTGGGCACGACGCATTGCGCCCTCTCCTACGTCGACCTCACCGCCAGTGACGGCGAGAAGACCACCCAGGGCGTCCTGGCCGTCGCACAGCTCACCGCACCGGGCGCTATCGAAGATTACGACCTGCTGCCCTCGTTTTTGTACCTGCCGCATCCGAGCGAGCTGGCTCCGGGCGACCTGGCCTTGCCGTGGAACGCCGCGCGGGATTTCGCCGTGGGCGAGCTGGCGCGCAGCCGTGGCGCGGCCACGCCGATCCGGCTGGTATCGAGCGCGAAGAGCTGGCTGTGCCACCCCGGGGTAGACCGCCGCGCGGCGATCCTGCCGAACGATGCGCCGGCGGAAGTGCCGCGCGTGTCGCCGCTCGAAACTTCCGTGCGCTATCTCTCGCACCTGCGTGAAGCGTGGGACCACGCGCATCCCGACGCCCCGTTCGGTGAGCAGGACATCACCGTCACCATTCCCGCGTCGTTCGATCCGGCCGCGCGGGAACTGACGGCAGAAGCCGCCGAATCCGCGGGCTATGCCCGCATGACCCTGCTGGAGGAGCCTCAGGCGGCGCTCTATAGCTGGATCCAGAAGAGCGGTGGCCAGTGGCGCAAAGAGGTCAAGGTGGGCGACATCATCCTGGTCGTCGACGTGGGTGGCGGCACCACCGATCTTTCACTGATCGCCGTGATCGAGCGCGAGGGCAACCTGGAGCTGCACCGTGTCGCCGTCGGCGAGCACATCCTGCTGGGCGGCGACAACATGGACCTGGCGCTGGCCCACGTGGTGGCGCGCAAGCTCGCGGCCCAGGGCACGCAGGCCGATCCGTGGCAACTGCGCGCGCTCACCTATGCCTGCCGCAGCGCCAAGGAAACCCTGCTCAGCGACCCGGCCACGGACGCAGTGCCGCTGGTCGTGCCGAGCCGAGGCTCCAAGCTCATCGGCGGCTCGATCCGCACCGAGCTGACCCGTGCCGAGCTCACCCAGATCATCCTGGAAGGCTTTTTCCCGCAGGTGGATGGCTCTGCCCGCCCGGTCAGCCGGGCACGCGCCGGCCTGACGCAGCTGGGCCTGCCGTACGCGCAGGATCCGGCCATCACACGACATCTGGCGGCGTTCCTGGGCCGCCAGGTGGCAGCGCTGGCCGAGATTGAAGGCCTGGCAGCCGGCACGCCGGCGCAGGGCGCGACCTTCCTGCACCCCACTGCAGTGCTGTTCAATGGCGGCGTGTTCAAGTCCGCCCTGCTGGTCGAGCGCATCCTGCAGACGCTCAACGGCTGGCTTGCCGCGGAAGACGCGGCCCCCGCGCGCCTGCTGGGGGGCGCCGACCTGGACCTGGCTGTCGCGCGTGGCGCCGCCTACTACGGCTACGTGCGCCGTGGCAAGGGTGTGCGCATTCGCGGCGGCACCGCGCGGGCCTACTACATTGCGGTGGAATCGGCGATGCCCGCCATCCCGGGCTTCGAGCCGCCTATCCAGGCGCTGTGCGTGGCGCCCTTCGGCATGGAGGAAGGCACCGAGGCGCCGTTGCCGGAGCAGGAATTCGGGCTCGTGGTCGGCGAACCCGTGCATTTCCGCTTCTTCGGCTCGTCGGTGCGCCGCCAGGACCAGGTAGGCACCCTGCTCGATTTTTGGGGGCCCGAGGACCTGCAAGAGCTCGATGAAATCCAGGCCACGCTGCCGCCCGAAGGCCGCACGCCCGGCGAAGTCGTGCCGGTGAAGCTGCATGCCCGCATCACGGAGGCCGGCACGCTGGAGCTGGAAGCCGTGCCCCGTGGCACGGGCGAGCGCTGGAAGGTCGAGTTCGACGTGCGCGGCAACGCGAATGCCTGAGTGCCATGCATGAAGCGGTATAGCGTCGGCATTGACCTGGGCACGAGCAACACGGTCGTCGCCTATGGCGAGGCAGGGTCGGAGGACATCCGCGTCTTCGACATCGATCAACTGGTGAGCCTGGGCGAGGTGGCCACGCGGCCGCTCTTGCCGTCCGTGCGCTACCACGCGGCGCCGGGGGAGCTCAACGCCAGCGATCTGCAGTTGCCGTGGCAGGTTGCCGATGGGGCGGACGATGGCGACGGTGCCGCATTGGGCCAGGTCGTCGTGGGCCGCCTGGCGCGCACGCTGGGCGCGCAAGTGCCCGGCAGGCTGGTCGCCAGCGCCAAAAGCTGGCTGTCGCATGCGTCGGTCGACCGCGTGGCGCCGATCCTGCCGTGGGGTGCCGCCGACGAAGTCGGCAAGGTGTCACCGGTGGCGGCCAGCGCCAGCTACCTGGCGCACGTGCGCGCGGCATGGAACCACCGTTTTCCCGATGCCCGGCTCGAGGACCAGGACGTGGTGCTCACCGTGCCCGCCTCGTTCGATGAAGGCGCGCGCGCCCTCACGCTGGAAGCCGCGCGCATGGCCGGACTGCCCGCGCTGCGCATGCTGGAGGAGCCCCAGGCGGCGTTCTACGACTGGGTGTTCCATCATCGCGAGACGCTAGCTGCCGACCTGGCGCAAACGCGGCTGGTGCTGATCTGCGATGTGGGCGGCGGCACCACCGACCTGACCCTGATCAAGGTGGAGGTCCAGGACGGCCAACCGCAATTGACCCGGATCGGGGTTGGCAACCACCTGATGCTCGGCGGCGACAACATGGACCTCGCCCTCGCGCATCTGGTCGAGTCGCGCATCGCCACAGCGCACTCGCGCTTGTCGGCGGGCAGCATGTCCCAGTTGGTCGAGCGGTGCCGTGCCGCCAAAGAGCAACTGCTCAGCGCGCAGGCGCCAGACGCGGTCACGATCACGCTGCTCGGTTCAGGCTCCCGGCTGATCGGGGGCGCGCGCTCCGTCGAAGTGACCCGGCAGGAGATCGAGCAGATCATTGTCGAGGGGTTCTTCCCAGCCGTTTCGACCGGCGAAAGACCGGGGCGCTCACGGGGCGGCATTGTCGAATTTGGCCTGCCCTATGCGTCCGACCCGGCGATCACCCGGCACGTTGCGGCCTTCCTCGGCCAGCACGCAGCCCAGTCGCGCATGGCCAACGCACAGGATGCAACAGAGGCGCCAGGCGACGCGCCGCCGATGCCCGACACCTTGCTGCTCAACGGCGGCGTGTTCCGCGCCGAGGCGCTGACGGGGCGCTTGTCGGGCACGCTTGGCACCTGGCGCCGAGCGCCCTTGCATGTGCTGCACAACGACAACCCCGACGTGGCGGTCGCCCGTGGCGCGGTAGCGTTCGCGCTTGCCCGCTGCGGGCATGCGCCGCGCATCGGCGGGGGTTCGCCGCGCAGCTACTTCCTTGTGCTGGACAACGGCGATGCCGCGCAGGCAGGGCGCGGCATTTGCCTGTTGCCGCGCGGCACCGAAGACGGCCAGGAGATCCATCTCAAGGACCGCACCTTCTCCCTTCGCCTCGGGCATCCGGTACGCTTCCACCTGGTCTCCTCCGTCGCAGACACACCCTATCAGCCGGGCGAACTGGCCGATCTCGCCAGCGGCGATTTCGTCCGCTTGCCGCCGATCGCCACCGTGGTGCAAGCGCGCGGCGCCAGCGACGCGCGGGAGACGCTGGTGCAGCTCACCACATCGCTCACCGAAGTCGGCACGCTGGAAGTGCACTGCAGCGAGATCGCCAATCCTTCGCAGCGCTGGCTGCTCGAGTTCCAGCTGCGCGGCGAGGCCCCAGCGGCAGATACGGCGGTCCACGCGCCGCATCCCTCCCTGGCCCAGGCCGTCGAATGCATCGACCGCACCTTTGGCGCCCGCTCGCAAGACGTTGGTCCCAAGGAAGTCAAGCGGCTGCGCGCGCAACTGGAGCAACTGCTGGGCGCGCGCGACCAATGGGACAGTACGCTGCTGCGCGCCCTGTTCGGCACGCTGTGGGAACGCGCACGCCGGCGCCGCCGCACGGCAGACCATGAACGCCTCTGGCTCAACCTTGCCGGCTATTGCATGCGGCCGGGGTTCGGCTACCCGCTGGACGAGTGGCGCGCCGGGCAGCTCTGGTCGTTGTTCGAGCAGGGCATCCAGTACGTCAACGAGAGCCAGATCTGGTCGGAATGGTGGACGCTGTGGCGCCGCACCGCCGGCGGCCTGGACGAAAGCGCGCAGCTGCGCTTGCTGGACGACATCGCCTTCTACCTGCAGCCCCCGGGCACGGCGCGCTACAGGCGCCCCGCCGGCGCCGCCAAGGCAGGCTACGCCGACATGGTGCGGCTCGCGGGATCGCTGGAACGCGTGCCCGTCGAGCGCAAGATCGAAGTCGCCGAGTGGCTGCTCGCCCGGCTCAAGAAGCCCTCGGAGAACCTTCAAGGCTGGTGGGCCGTGGGCCGCATCGGCGCGCGCCGGCCGTTCTACGGCAGCGCGCACAACGTCGTGCCGCCAGAGGTTGGCTCGCAATGGCTGGAGGCGATTCTCGCGCTCGACTGGAAGAAGGTCGAGCCGGGCGCGTTCGCCGCCGTGCAGATCGCCCGCATGACGGGGGACCGGTCACGGGACCTGCCGCTGGAGATCCGCATGCGCGTGGTCAGCCGGCTCGAGGCCGCCAACGCACCACGTAGCTGGATCGACATGGTGCGCGCAACGGTGGAACTCGATGAGGCCGATGAAGGACGGGTCTTTGGCGAGTCGCTGCCGGCAGGGTTGACGCTGATCGTGGCATGAGCGCAAGCGCGGCGGGTCGGCAAATGGCCTAGCCGACCTTCGCGAATCTTCGCAGCGACGCGAGATCCAGGATCTCGATGGACCCGCGCGTGCGCTGCACCAGCCCCTGCGCCTCGAAATCCCGGAGAATCTGGTTCACCGTTTGCCGGGAAACCGACAGCATCAAGCCGAGTTGCTCTTGCTGCACGTTGATCACCCGCTTGCTCAGGCCATGGCGCTCGCCATAGCCGCCGGCAATGGCGAGCAAGCGGCGCGCCAGCCTGACCGGCACGGGCATCAGCACCGACGATTCGATCGCTTCGAATGCCAGCCTGAGCTTTGGGGCCATCAGCAGGCCCATTGCTTTCCAGTGCACCGGATTTTCGTCGAGAAACTGCACCGCATCCTGCTGGCTGATATGCAGCAGCACCACGTCGGTCTCGATCCAGGCATCGTGGGCGCGTGGCAAGGCGTCAAACAAGGCGACCTCACCGAACCATTGTGGCGTTTCCGCAAACGCCAGCAATGCCTCCTTGCCATCGGCGGAGGAACTGGTCATGCGGATGGCGCCCGCCACCACAAAGTACAGGCCGTCCGCCGGGTCTCCATGCGCGAACAGGCGCTGGCCCGCAGCCAGCGACCTGACCTTGGCGTGCGCCACGATCCACCGTTGAAATTCAGCGGCGAGACCGGCGAACCAGGCGCTGGATCGCAGGGCAGCGAGGTGGTCTTCGGGGGTGGATGACTTTGACACAGCGCCAATCGTAGTCTTATGTCAGGAAGGCGACATTGTAGTCGGCCGTTCCCTGCAAAGATCGCTCATTGCAATCAGGGACCTCGATGAAAACCCTGAAGACCCGAAGCATCGGCGACTTCGCCATCCCGGCAACCACCCCAGCAACAAACCCGACAAGAGGAACGAGGCAATGGACATAGCGACCTCCCCCGCTCTCTACAAGCGTGACTTTCCAGCCGCATTCCGTGCGATCCGCAAGCTGCTGGCAAATGGAGACGACACCACGCAGGTGTTTCTCATCATGCGCGCCCTCAACGGGCCGTCCGCGCCGAAGAACTACGCGCGGCTCTTGACGACCACGAGCGGGCGGCGGCTGGCTTATCTTCGCGTCGAACTGACGGAGCGCTTCTCCGACCCGGCGTTCATCGCCAGCTTCGCCCCCGGCACGCTCGGCGCCGCCTACCGCGCATTCCTGGAGCAAACGGGCTACAGCGCCGCCGGCCTTGCCGCGATCTCAAACCTCAACAGCGAGCCGCTGGTCGAGGATCCCTACGCCTGGTTTGGCAGGCGGACCCGTGACATCCACGACATCTGGCATGTGCTGACCGGCTACAAGGCCAACGAGAACATGGGCGAAGCGGCGCTGGTGGCGTTCAGCTACGCGCAGACCGGCGCCCTCGGCTGGGCATTCATCGCCGTTGCTACCGCCTTGCAGAGCCTGCGCAAGACCGGCAACACCGCGTACTTGCGCGCCGTCGTCGAGGGGTATCGGCATGGACGCAAGGCGAAGTGGCTGCTGGCCGAGGACTACGAGGCGCTGCTGCATGAGCCGCTCGAGGCAGCGCGCGCGCGGCTGGGCATTCTGGAACCCGTGATGTACCAGGCGGCCAGCCAGGCCGCGCAATGCCAGCCACAGGGCGCGGCTTCGCAATCGCTGTCATCCGACTAGGCTCCGGGCACTGCCTACGGGCCTTTTGGGCCCAGCCACGGCACCGGCATGGGCTTGCGGCCGTAGTTGGCTTGCATGGCTTCCAGCAAGGATCGGGATGGCAGCGCTGTGTTCATCGGATTGGGTATAGGGTCGGCATCATGGCTGCTCGACAGGTCGTTCCGGGGCGAAGGTCACGGGAATCATGACGGTTTCACCGATCAGCTCGCCCTGCCTCACCGCAGGCTGGTAGCGCCATTGCCGGGCAGCCTCGATGGCGGCCCGCCCCAGTTCATCAGGGCCACTTAACCTGACCACCGCGATCCGGCTTGGATCGCCACTGGCATCCACCATGACCTGCAGGTCAACCCTGCCGCCGGCCCTTGACTCCGGCGTGCTCGGGTAGCTGGCCGGATGGCGCTGCTGCGAGGCCGGATCCACACTGGCTGGCCGATCGGCCAGGGGCGGCAGTTCGGCCAGCCGGGCGGCCAGCGCCTTGCCGGCCTGGATGAAGGTCTCCCAGCGCTTTGCGTCCGAGATCATGCGAAGACGAAGGGTGGCAAGGATGGCGCTCAGCTCGCCGGATTTGTCGGCGACCTCCGCCTGCAGCCGCTCGGCAATGGCGAAACTGGCAACCGCGTCCTTGTCGCGCTGCTCGCGCAGCGCGACCGCACCCAGCCCGTACCACGCATTGGGATCGTCGGCACGGGCCCAGATCGCCTGCTCGAACAGCAGGCGCGCGGTCACCGGCTCCTTGAGCCGCAGGTGATATTCCCCCAGTTCGTTGGCGGAGAAAAAGGCGCCGGAGTCGCGCGCCAGCAACTCGCGGTGCTGCTCATAATGGGCTTCGAGTCCCGCCTCGGCGGCGCGCGCCCCGCCCTCCGGCTTGGCCGCCGCCGTGCGCGCCTGGCGCAGCGTATCGCCGTAGGCGCGCTGGATGCGGTTGAACTCCCGCGTGCTGTTGTAGCCGCTAGGGAGCGCCATCCGCTTTAGCCGCAGCAGGTTGTAGCGGTAGGTGTCGAACTGCCCCGCGGCGACGGCTGCGATGGTGGCCCGGATCTCGGCGCGTGTGCTCGCCAGCGTCAGGGACGCCGCGGGAGCCCCACCGCGCTTCCATTCGAGCGCTTGGCCCTGCCCACCGGCCGTGCCGTTTGCCACGGCTGGCGTCGCGGCTTCGCTATCGCTGTCGCCGCCGCCGGACGACATGAAGGCCGTCACCAGCACCACCAGCGTGAGCGCGACGGCAACGGCAATCGCGAAGGTCCCGCTCTTGCCGCCGCTGGCCGGCATGGTGGTGGAGATCGATGCACTGACGGCAGCGGACTGAGCCAGTGGTTGCTGGAATGGCTGCTGCAAGGGCGGCCGCGCGGCTGCCTGGCGCGCGCGCTTGCCCCGGCCGGACTTGCGCTTGCCGCCGGCCTGCGTGGCAGCGGCTGCCTGCGTGGCGGCGCCGGCGATCATCGCACTGCGCGCGCAGGCCGCGCAGGCCAGTCCGGCAAAGTGCTGATGCGAGGGATCGGCGGTGCAGACCGCCAGGCGCTGGCTGCTGCGCAGCGCGTATTCGCGCAGCACACGCGCCCACTCGGCAGGCGCGGGCCGGCTGCCTGGCGGGCCGGCGAAGGCGCGGTCAAACATATCGCGCAACTCCGGCGGCATCTGCGCGTGGCCGCTCACCGGGTTGGGCGAGATCGCCTTGTGCGCCCGCAGCCCGTAGGCGTAGTAGCGGCCACGGATGCGCCCGGGCAGGTCGGTGGGAAGCTGCGCGTTGGCAGGCCTCCCGCTAAAGGGATGGATGCCAAAATTCAGCAACTGGAAGATCACCACCGCCAGCGCGAAGCGGTCCTGCGCTGGCTCACCCGCGGCGGTCAGCCCGCCGCCTTGCAGCTCCGGCGCCAGGTAATCGGCGGTGAACTGCTGCGCGGCAAAACGTTCCGACTCGCCCTGGATGCTGAAGCCATCGCAATCGAGCATCGCGATATAGAGCGAATCGCGGTAGAAGCGCAGGTTGACCGGCTTCAGGTCCACCACATAGTGATGCTGCTGGTGCAGGGCCGCGATGACGCCGCTCAGATTGGCCGCTAGCGTGATCTTGGCGCCCAGCCCGGTGGGCAGGCCGGCGGCGCGCGCCTGGCGCTCCTGCAAGATCTCCTCCAGCTCGGCCGTTTGCTGGATATCCAGCGCCGGCATGGCAAAGCCGATAAAGCGGCCACGGGCATCCAGCAACGGCGACTGCGGCCACGCGATCTGCACATAGCGCTTGCCGTTCTCCACCTGGTCCGGCAGCTCGGGCGACAGCCGTAGCATCGCATCGATCTTGCGCTGGTAGCTGGCCAGGTCCATGTGGCCGTGGTAGAGCTTGGCCACCTGGGCCGGCGCCTCTGCCAGCAGGAACACGCTGCCGGCGCCGCCGCTCTTGATCAGGCGCGCCAGCGTCAGGCCGCGCTGGCGATCCAGCCAGACTCTGCCTGCGCTGCGAGCACTCATGCGCGCAACGCGATCAGCAAGGTCTTGTCATCGCCGGTGATGTGGTGCGTGCGCGGATCGTCCAGCGTGGCCGCCAGCGCGCGGTTGCCCTCATCGAGGTCGGCTACCCCGCGCAGATACCGCTCGACCGGCTCCATGAAGGGCGCGTAGAGCCCGGCGTTGCCCTTGCTCATGGCAAACGGCATGGCGCCATCCGACATCAGCGCCACGCCTTGCAGCGGCTGGCGGATCGGCAGCACCCTGAGCTGCTCGCGCCAGTGCGGCCCGGTGATGAAGTAGGTCTCGTTGGCGTACTCGCCATTGGCCGGCAGCGAGATATCCGGCTTGGCCGCGCCGTCGCGCGGCTGGGCGACGCCCACGCCGTCGCCGATATGAAAGAAGTTGCCGCGCTCCGGCGTGGCCACCACGCCAACCAGCGTGCTAGCGTAGTCGGCCAGCCCGGCACCCGCCGCGCGCGCCACCTCCTGCAGCGCGTTGCGCGCCAGGCCGAGCACGCCGCCCGCGGTCTGCGCGAACAGATCGCCGGACAATTCCGGCAATTCCTCGCCCTGCCCCACGCGCGTAGCCAGCTCGTGCACCACCGAGTTCGCGATGAATTCCGCCCCGGCCCGGCTGTAGCGTGCCGAGCCCGCGCCGTCGCACACCACGGCGATCAGCACCTCGCCCACTACCGCATGCGCAAAGGCATCCTGGCACGGCACGCCGCGCTCGGCGTGCGATTTGCCCGTCGCCGAAGCGGCAAAGATCTTCCAGGCCATCGCTCAGACCGTGACCGCGGACCAGCTGTCGGTGGGCGGCAGTTGCGCCTGCCCGCCCGGCGTGGACTGCGACACGACCTGCATGCTGGCGCTAAGCCACAGGAACAGCTCACGGAACTGCAGGCCCTTGAGCTGCTTCACGCCGCCCGCGCCACGGTTACTGAACTGCTGGAGCACATCGATGCTTGCGCCCTCGCCCACCGCGATCGGGAACACGGCCACCTTGCTGGCCTTCTCGGCCTGGCGGGACTGCGCCGCGCCCTGCTCCCACTGGTCGGTGGGCGCGCCATCCGACATCAGGAACAGCCACGGGCGCGTGTAGGCCACGCCCGCCTGGCGAAAGCGCAGCTTTTCCTGCTCGATCTCCGCCAGCGCCAACGCCACGGCCTGGCCGGTCGGCGTGGTGCCGTCGGCCCGCAGTTGCGGCGCGGTGAAATCCATCGCATCGCACCAGTCGCCGGCCACCTCGGCCTGGTCGTAGCCGCCGTACTGCACCACCAGGAGCCGGACCCGCTTGCTCGCGATCACGTCCGCCTTGAGCTCCTGCTCCAGCAGGGCCAGCCCTTCATTGAGCTGCCGGATGGGCTCGCCGTCCATGCTGCCGGAGCAATCCAGCACCAGCACAAGGGGCGTGCGCTGCTCGGTGTTGTCGATTAAGGCGACATCCGGGATGATCGATTTAGACATGGCACTCCTGCTGCGATTTTGGCGAATTTCGCATTTTATCAGCCACATCCGGCATTTCTCAAAAAAAATGCATCTGGCATCCATCAATAACTTCCGCAGCCCGGACACCGCGCGTTGTCGATTGTGATGGCAGGCGTTTGGCACGCGCCACCGGGAATGCTATGCTCCCCATGCGCTTGCTGCCGTCGGCAGCAAGCGTCATTCAACGAACACAAGACCCCATAATCCATGGCTACCAAAGCAAATGCTGTTGTAAAGACCACCGCCAAGCCTGCCGCCAAGAAGGCGGCGCCGGCAAAGAAGGCGGCTCCGGCAAAGAAGGTCGCAGCGGCCGCGCCGGCGGTGAAACCCCTGAAGGACACGTTCAACAAGTCCAGCCTGGTGGCCCACCTGGTGGCCCAGACTGAACTGGATGCCAAGACGGTCAAGACCGTGCTGGTCCATCTGGAAAACACCATCCTGAGCGCCGTGCACAAGAAGGGCGCCGGCGAATTCACCCTGCCGGGCCTGTTCAAGGTCGTGGCGACCCAGGTTGCCGCCACCAAGAAGCGCTTCGGCAAGAACCCGTTCACCGGCGAAGACCAATGGTTCGCGGCCAAGCCGGCGACCGTCAAGGTCAAGGTTCGCCCGATGAAGAAGCTGAAGGACGCTGCGCTGTAAGCTGAACGGGCAAACAGAACGCAGCTGGAACAAAAGGGAGCCCACGTGGCTCCCTTTTGCATTGCAGGTCAACACCCGATATCGAGCACACGCAATGAAGATCAGGTCCGAGTGGATATTTGAGTGCGAGCCACGGCATGTCTGGCCGCACTTCCTTCATGCCCGCATGGATGCGTCGCGCCCGTTGCTGTTCTGGCTGGGGATTCCAAAGCCAATGAGCTGCCGCGAGGGCGTCGCGGCGGTCGGCAATACGCGGCAATGCACCACGGACCGGGGCACCATCAACCAGCGCATCCTGCAACTGGAGCCGGACCGGCTGCTGCAGTACCAGATGCAGGAAAGCACAGTCTGGTGCCGTGCCTGGGTCGGCAAGCTGATCGACACCTTCAGCCTTGAGCCGCTGGGCGATGGCAGGACACGGGTGCGGCGCACGACCGAGTTCGAAGCCACGGGATTGCTCAAGGCCATCAGGCTCGTCGGTCTGTGGGCAGCGCTGCGCCAGCCGCATGCTTATGCCGCGCGAAACTGGAAGCGGCTGGCACAGCAGAGCCAGCGCGAATCCGCCTGAGCACGCCATCCTCGCCAGGCCGCGCTCGCGGCCTGCCGGCCGGGCAACCAGCCCCGCCACTCAAGTCCCCACCTCAATTGCCGATATTCACCATAGTCCGCAGATGCGTTCGCGATAAACGGCGCGGCTGACAATAGAGCGAATCCGGGTCCTATGGGCCAGCATTTCGCCGCCTTATGATTTCCATTCAGGTAGAAGAAAATGAAGAATCTTGGAATTGGGGTACGCCTTGGCATCGGCTTTGGCGTGGTGCTGCTGCTGTCAACGCTCATGACCGTGTTCAGTATCCTGGGGCTGCAGGACGTGGCCAGCCACACGCACGACATGATGCAACAGCCGCTGGCCAAGGAACGCGTCGTCAGCGACTGGTATCGCCTGATGCATACGAGCGTGCGCCGCACCACCGCGGTGGCGCGCAGTGCCGACCCGAGCCTGGGCGCGTTCTTCGCCGCCGAAACGAAGGGGTCGGTCGACGCCATCGCGGCGTTGCGCGACAAGATCGAGCCGATGCTGTCCTCCGACGCGGAAAAGGCGGCATTCAAGACGATCCAGACCGTGCGCAAGCCGTACAACGAGTCGCGCGACAAGATCACCAAGCTCAAGGAAGCCGGCCAGACCGACGAAGCCAACCAGGTGCTCGAGAGCGAGTTCGTGCCTGCCGGCAACGCCTATCTTGCCGAGATCCAGAAGCTGCTGGATATCCAGCGCGCCAGCATTGACCAGACCGCACTGGATATCAACGAGATCTACCTCGCCGCGCGCAATCGCCTGATCGTGCTCGGCGTGCTGGTGCTGGCGATTGGCGTTGCGTTCTCGGTATGGCTGACCGCCGGCATCACCGCACCGCTGCATCGCGCCGTGGGCTTCGCGCGCAAGGTGGCGTCGGGAGACCTGACCAGCCACATCCGCTCGGATAGCAAGGACGAGACCGGCCAGCTGCTGCGCGCCCTGGGCGAAATGAATGGCAACATCCTGCGCATCGTGACCGAGGTGCGTACCGGCACCGAATCCATTGCGTCCGGCACGAGCCAGATCGCCGCGGGCAACACGGACCTGTCCCAGCGCACGGAAGAACAAGCGTCGTCACTGCAGGAAACAGCCTCCAGCATGGAGGAGCTGACCAGCATCGTCCGCCAGAACGCGGACAACGCCAAGCAGGCCAGCTCGCTCGCCGTCAACGCCTCCGAGATCGCCATCAAGGGCGGCGCGGTGGTTGGCCAGGTGGTCGACACCATGCAGGAGATCAACGGCGCATCGCGCAAGGTGGTCGACATCATTGCCGTGATCGAGGGCATCGCCTTCCAGACCAACATCCTTGCGCTCAACGCTGCGGTGGAAGCCGCCCGCGCGGGCGAGCAAGGCCGGGGCTTCGCGGTGGTGGCGGGCGAGGTGCGCAGCCTGGCGCAGCGCAGCGCGACCGCCGCCAAGGAGATCAAGTCGCTGATCGGCGACTCGGTCGAGCGCGTGGAAAAGGGCTCGCAGCTGGTCACCAAGGCCGGCCAGACCATGGATGAGATCGTGGGCGCGGTAAAGCGCGTGACCGACATCATGGGCGAGATCAGCGCCGCCTCGGCCGAGCAAAGCGCCGGCATCGAGCAGGTCAACCAGGCCGTCACCCAGATGGACACGGTGACGCAGCAGAACGCCGCACTGGTGGAGCAAGCCGCCGCCGCCGCGGGATCGCTGGAAGAGCAGGCCCAGCGCCTGAAGGAAGCGGTATCCACATTCCGCCTCGTGGCTGCCTGAACCGCCTTAGCCGCCTTAGCCGCTATGGCGCGCCGCCGGCCGCTTGCCGGTCACGCAAGCGGAAATGTGGCAACTGCCGTCGTCTTGTGAAGGACGACGGCATCGTACAGCGCCACCAGCGCTTCTTGTATGGCAGCCGCAATGCCCGGCGTCGAGACCATGCCATCCTCATCCAGCCTGGCGCCCAGCAATGGCACGGTGATCGATGCCGGCTCGACAATGACGGCGGCCATCGTCTTCAAGGTCTCGCGCAGTGCCGCATCGGCATGGTGCGCGCGCGGCGATGCATTGAGCACGGCGACCGGCTTGAAGGCGAAGGGCTCGTATCCCACCAGCCAGTCCAGTGCATTCTTGATCGTGCCGGTAACGCCATGCGCGTACTCGGGGCTAGCGATCAGCAGCGCGTCCGCTTGCGCCACCTCGGCAAACAAGCGTGTGACGCTGGCATGCGGACAAGCCTCGTCGTCCGGGTTGAACAGCGGCAACGCCCCAAGGCCACTGAACACTGCAACCGACACATGCGCTGGCGCCAGCCGCGCGGCCGCGCGCAGCAGCGCGGAATTGATGGACGCAGCCCGCAGGCTGCCGGATAGCGCAAGTACTTTCATCATTCCCGATTGCACCGCATGGGTGGTGTCTGAGCCAGCGCGCATTCTATAGCGAATGCGCGTGGCTGCCCGCAGCCCTTTGTGCAAGCCCCGATTGCACCAAACCGCCCCGCCCCCTAAACTCCTCTGCCAGTGCCACGCGCCGGCACCCGCCCGGCCCCTTCCCCGGGACCAGAGCGCACTCGACCAGGAGACCATCGATGACCTTTGCCCCCTTGCTGCGTGCCCTCGCGGCTTGCAGCGTGCTTGCCGTGGCGCCTTCGCTCGCCCACGCCGCGGATCCCGTCAAGATCGGGCTGATCGCGCCTTTCTCCGGCAGCTTTGCCGACTATGGCAAGCAGATGGAAGGCGGCATCAAGGCGTTCCAGAAGCTCAATGGCGATACCGTGGCGGGGCGCAAGGTGCAGATCATCAGCAAGGACACCACGGGCCCGGCCCCGGATGTGGCCAAGCGGCTGGCGCAGGAGCTGGTGGTGCGCGACAAGGTCGACGTGCTGGCCGGCTTCGGCCTCACGCCCGAGGCCCTGGCGGTGGCGCCAATTGCCGAGCAGGCCAGGAAGCCGATGGTGATCTTCAACGCGGCGTCATCCTCGATCACCACCAAATCCGCGTATATCGCGCGGGTGTCGATGACCTTGCCGCAGATCTCGGCGCCGATGGCCACCTGGGCCATCAAGAACAAGGTGCGCAAGGTAGTGACGCTGGTGGCGGACTACGCGCCGGGGATCGACGCGGAGACCGCGTTCAAGACCAACTTCATCGGCGGCGGCGGACAGGTGGTCGAATCGATCCGGGTGCCGCTGCGCAACCCGGAGTTCGCGCCATTCATCCAGCGCATCAAGGATGCCAAGCCGGAGGCGGTGTTCCTGTTCCTGCCCGCCGGCGAGCAAGGCGTGGCATTCATGAAGGGCTTTCGCGAGCGCGGCCTGGCCGAGGCCGGCATCCGCGTGATCGCCACCGGCGACCTGACCGACGACCACGTGCTGCCGGCCATGGGCGACGCCACGCTGGGTGTGATCACGTCGTTCCATTACTCGATGGCGCACGATTCGCCCGAGAACAAGGCCTTCCTGAAAGCCTTTGCCGAAGCCAACCCCGGCGCCGGCCGGCCTAACTTCATGGCCGTGGCTGCCTATGACGGCATGCGCGCGATCTACGACGCGCTGAAGAAGACCGGCGGCGCCACCGACGGCGACAAGTTCGTCGCGGCGCTCAAGGGCATGAAGATCGCCAGCCCGCGCGGGTCGATCATGATCGACCCGGACACCCGCGACGTGGTCCAGACCGTCTACATCCGGCGTGTGGAAAAGGTTGGCGGCGAACTCTACAACGTGGAATTCGACAAGTTCGACAACGTCAAGGATCCGGGGAAGTAGGCCAGGCGGCGTGATGCGGCGAGTCTGCATGCATCGCGCCTTCACGCTGCCGCAGCCGCAGCCGCGATGGCGATGGCACGACACGCGCGGGCTGCCTGTGGGCCTCGCGGGACACGCCAGCCTCGGCATCGGGCTGCGCCGCCGCGCCCTGCGCATCCCAGCCACGCTGCTCGTAGCATATCCACATCGCGCGCTGCGGCACTTCGTTGAAGTTGCTGTCGCTGGCGGCCAGCACCCGCGCCCAGACCTCGGGCGTGGAACTGCGCCAGACGCCGCACAGCAGGCGGCGGAAGCGCGGGGCGCGCGCGGCCTCCTGCTCGATGCGGCCGATAAAGGCCGGGCCGTGGTACTCGATCAGGTCTTCGAGCTCGCCGGCGGCGAGTGCGCCAAGGACGCGGGGACTGTCGGTGCGGGCCAGGACTTCCAGCACCAGCCACCATAACCCCTCCGGGTCGTTGACGCCGAGCCAGTCGCAAGCCTGCCAGACCCAGAACGAGCGGACCTCGTGCCGGCCAATGGCCGGGTCGTAGCGGCTGTAACGCTGGATATAGGCGTTGACGAGCCGATTCTGCTCATGGGTTTCCATAGTTCCCCGTGACTACCCGCCTGCGAAAAATGAGCACTGCCCGCTGGCCGAACGCGGCGTTGCCGCCAACGTTCGCCGTCTATCGCCTGCTGCCGGTTGACCATACCGGGGATGGGCTCAGGCGACCGTCAGCAACCTGTCCAGACTGCCCTTGTCCGCCAGCAGTTCCGCGCTGGTCGACTCAAACACTACCCTGCCGCGATCGAGCACCATCGCGCGCCGCGTCATGCCAAGCGCCAGGCGAGCGTGCTGCTCCACCACGATCACAGCCATGCCGCCTTCCTCGATCAAGCGGCGGATCACATGCTGCAATTCCTGAACAATAATAGGCGCCAATCCCTCCATCGGCTCGTCGAGTAATAGCAGGGACGGGTTTACCATGAGCGCCCGGCCAATGGCCAGCATCTGCTGTTCGCCCCCTGACAACTGGTTGCCCAAATTTGCGCGCCGTTCCTGCAGCCGGGGAAAAACTTCATAAACCCGAGCGACATTCCAGTGGCCGGGACGCGCCACCGCCGTCAGGTGTTCTTCCACGGTCAGGGACGGGAACATGCAGCGCTCCTGCGGCACCCATCCCAGTCCGGCGGCGGCGCGCTGGTGCGCCGCCAGCCGCGTCAGGTCGCGCCCTCGCCAGGACAGGCTGCCGCGCCGCTGCCGGGTCAGGCCCATCAACGTCATGAGCAGCGTGCTCTTGCCCACCCCGTTGCGGCCCAGCAAGGCCAGGCTCTCGCCAGCGTCCAGCGCAAGGTCGATGCCGTCGAGCACGACGGCATCGCCATAGCCCGCGCTCAGCCCCTGCACCCGCAGCAGCTCAGTCATGGGCGGCCTCCCCGAGGTATACCTCCCTGACACGGGGATCGGCGCCGATCTCCGCGGGCGTGCCTTCGGTCAGCACGCGGCCACCCACCAGCACCGTGATGCGCTCGGCAAAGCGGAATACCAGGTGCATGTCGTGCTCGATAAACAGGATGGTGATATCGCGCGGCAGGCCTGCGATCACGCCGAACAGCTCGGCACTCTCCCCGGACGGGATGCCCGCCGCGGGCTCGTCCAGCAGCAGGATGGCGGGCCGGGTGGCCAGCGCCAGCGCAATTTCCAGCAGCCGCTGCTTGCCGTATGGCAGGCTGCGCGTCTCGGTATCGGCCTCGGCATCCAGGCGCAGGCTGGCCAGCACCGCCATGGCCTCGTCGGCCAGTGCCCGCTGCGAAACCACGGTGCGATGCCAGATCCGGGTGGCGCCGCTGCGCTCTGCCACCGCCAGCACCACGGATTCGAGCACCGTCAGGCCGGGGAACAGCGTGTTGATCTGGAAGGTCCGGGTCATGCCGCGCCGCACCCGTGCGTGCTGGGGCAATTGCGTGATGTCCTCATCGCCCAGCCAGATGCTGCCGCTACTGGCCGGCAAGGCACCGGTGAGCAGGTTGATGAAGGTGGTCTTGCCGGCGCCGTTAGGCCCGATCAGCGCATGGCGGGCGCCCGGCGGAAACTGCAGGGAGATGTCGCTGTTGGCGGCAAACCCGCCCCAGGACTTGGACAGTCCCTCGGTACGCAGCAACCTGGTCATGGCCGCTCTCCTCCCGGCTTGCGGCGCATGGCGCGGCGCAGCGCATCCAGCGCGCCCATCAGCCCGCCGCGCGCAAACAGCACGATCACCACCAGCAGCAGGCCAATCCAGAACTGCCAGTACACCGGGTTGATGCCTGCCAGCACATCCTGCGCGATCATGAACACGGCCGCCCCGAGCAGTGCGCCGTACAAGCGGCCCGCGCCACCCAGCACCAGCATCACAAGCAACTCCGCCGAACGCGGGAAGCCCAGCACATCCATGCCGACGAACTGGGTCGTCTGCGCCAGCAGCCCGCCGGCCACGCCGGCCAGCGCCGCCGCCACGGCAAACACCGCGCCCAGGCGGCGCGGCACGTCGACACCCAGCGCCGGCATGCGGCGCACGCCCTCGCGCATGCCGCGCAGCGACAGGCCGAAGGGCGAAGCCACCAGCCTGCGCACCAGCACGAACAACAGGAACGTCACCACCAGGCTGTAAAGGTAGGCAGTCTTGCCAAACAGGTCGAACTCGAACAGCCCGAGCAACGGCGCCATGGTGACGCCCGACAGGCCATCCACGCCGCCAGTCAGGAAGGCTGCCTTGTTAGCCGCCTCGAACAGCATCAGCCCGATGCCCAGCGTGACCATGAGCCGGGTCAGGTCGCCGCCGCGCACTACCAGGAAACTCGCCAGCCAACCCGCCAGGCCGGCCACCGCGCCAGCCGCGAGCAGGCCCGAGACCGGCTCGCCCCAGCCATGCGCGGCCAGCAGCCCGGCAGTGTAGGCGCCGAGGCCGAAGAAGGCCGCATGCCCCAGCGAGACGATCCCGGCGTAGCCCAGCAGCAAGTCCAGCGACAGCGCGAAGAGCCCGGTGATCAGCACCTGGCTGCCAAGGATCAGGTAGCCGGGCAGCAGGAAGAACACCGCCACCGGCACCAGCCAGAACACGATCTCGCCAACGCGCCAGCGCCCGTCGGGCAGATGGGAGCGCCGCTCGCTCGCGCGACTCGGTACCTCGTCAAGAGCGCTCATGCCCGCCTCCCGTAAAGGCCGGCCGGGAACAGCATCAGCAGCAGCACCATCAGCGCATAGATGACAAAGGCGCCTACCGCCGGCACGTAATACTTGCCGGCCACATCGGCCACGCCCAGCAGCAGCGCCGCCACCAGCGGGCCGCGGATGGTGCCCGCGCCGCCCACCGCCACCACCAGCAGGAAATACACCATGTACTTGAGCGGGAACGACGGATCGAGCCCCAGCACGTCGATGCCCAGCCCGCCGCCCAGCCCGGCCAGCCCGGACCCAAGCGCGAAGGTCAGGCTGAATACCCGCTCCACGTTGATGCCCAGGCCGCGCGCCGCTTGCTGGTTGTCCACCGCCGCGCGCACTTGCGCGCCAAAGCGCGTGCGCGCCACCAGCCAGCCCAGCGCCGCGGTGATGACCACCACCACGCCGATCATGAACAGGCGATAGGCCCCAAGGTCCAGGCCCGCCACGCGCACCTGGCCCAGCAGGAAAGCGGGTAGCGCCACCGGCTGCTGGCCCGGCCCGAACACGTAGGTGGCCCCCGCGATCGCCATGAAGGTGAGCCCGATCGAAAACAGCACCTGGTCGAGATGGCTGGCGCCGTAGAGCCGCCGGTACAGGCTGCGCTCGAGCAGCCAGCCCACTGCCGCGGCCCCCAAGAAGGCTAGTGGCAGCGTCGCCAGGAAAGGCACGCCGGCCCGGGTCATCAGCACCACCGCCACGTAGCCGCCGAACATGGCGAATGCGCCGTGGGCGAGGTTGACGAAATTCATCAGGCCCATGGTCACCGACAGCCCCACGCTGATCAGGAACAGCAGGCAGCCATAGGCCAGCCCGTCGAACAGCACGCCGAGGAAGCTGGCGATCATCGCCTGCCCTCCCCTGGCCACGGTGGCGGGCAACCAAGCTTTGTCATGACATCTCCTGTATGGCGATCGGGATGGGCACTCAATGGCCCTCGAAGGTGGCGAATGGCAGCCCGACATAGTTCTCCGCGAGCGTTGCGCCGGCGGCGGGCGAAGCGGTAACGTATGCCAGCTCGGCTTGCTGCAGCCGCGCCATGAACGGGGTCTGGCCTGGAAAGCGATGCAGCAACGCGGTCATCCACCAGGAGAAATGCTCGGCGCGCCAGACCCGCCGCAGGCAGGTGGCGGAGTAGGCCGCCATCAGGTCGTCGCGGCGTTCGCCATAGTGCGCGGCCAATGCCCGCGCCAGCGTGCGCACGTCGGCCACCGCCAGGTTCATGCCCTTGGCGCCGGTAGGCGGCACGATATGGGCGGCATCGCCGGCCAGGAACAGCCGGCCATATTGCATGGGCTCCACCACGTGGCTGCGCATCGGCGTTACGCCCTTTTGCAGCACGGGGCCCTCGTTGAGCCGCCAGCCGTCGCCGGTCTCCAGGCGGGCGTGCAGTTCCTGCCAGATCCGTGCGTCGGGCCACTGGGCGAGATCCTCGTCGGGTCGGCATTGCAGGTAGAGCCGCGTGATCTGCGGCGAGCGCATCGAAAACAGCGCGAAGCCGCGCGCATGGCTGGCGTAGATCAGTTCCTGCGCGGCGGGCGCGGCCTCGGCCAGGATGCCCAGCCACGCAAACGGATAGCTCCGCTCGAACACCTGCAGCGCAGCCGGCGATGAAATCGCAATGCAGCGTGTGGCGCTTGCCGCCGTGGGTGAACGTGACGCTGGGCTTGCTGCGGTCGACGCCATGCAGGGCCACGCCGCTGGCCTCGAACAAGATGGGCGCGCCATCCGCCAGGCGCGCGGCGATCAGGTCCTTGACCACCTCGTGCTGCCCATACACGGTAATGGCGCGGCCACCGGTTGGCCCGGACAGGTCGATGTGGTGCCGGATCCCGTCGAACAGCAGGTCGATGCCATGGTGGCACAGGCCCTGGCGCTGCAGGCGCTCGCCCACGCCGGATGCCACCAGCAGGTCGACCGTCCCCTGCTCCAGCACGCCCGCCCGGATGCGTCCTTCCACGTGCTGGCGGCTGCGGTCCTCGATGACCACGGCATCGACACCGGCGCGGCGCAGCAGATGACCCAGCAGCAGGCCTGCCGGCCCGGCGCCGATGATCGCGACCTGGGTGCGCATCGTGGTCTCCCGCCTCCCGTTTCTTCATTGCCTGCCTGGCCCGCCGGATGGGCCGTGGCCGCAGCGCCCGGCCTCTGGTGCAGGGCATTGTCAGACGCGCCACTTCATTTTGCAATCGGGGGTTCTTGCGATACGGCGCAGGCGGCTGCCAGGAATGCGGCGGCGCTCAGGGCGGAAGGATCGCCACGTACGCCAGGCCAGCGGACAGCGTCAGGCACAGGGGGGAATAGACCCACGTATCCAGCCAGGCAAACGAAGAGCCGGTGATGCGCTTGAAGAAGCCAACCAACCGGAAATCGCCCACCGCCCTGGCCAGCATGGCCAGCGCGACCAGGCCGATGGCCCATTGCAGGACCGGCCCGGTGCAAGGCGCCGTGGCCAGCCCGGCGCGCGCGCCCACCATCAAGGCCACCGCCGCCAGGCCAACGGCCACCAGCAGCGTGCCCGTGCGCGAGGGCGTAAAGGCGGGCACCATCGCGCTCGCCGTTGCCGGTGGCGCAATGTCACCGGCGGCTACCTTGCGCGGCACACGGGGAACCGCGGCATCCTTTGCCAGGCCCCCGCCAAGCGCCCAGTAAACATGCACGCCGGCAAGCAAGAGGTAGATGCAGGCAACCAGCAGAGCGACCATGGCGGCAAGATTCCTATCTGTGAGAATATGATACGGATCGGGGCAACAGCTTAAGCTAGCCGGGCCACTGCGCGGTGCGCAGTGACTAAATGCCGCAGCCCCGGCCGCCAGAATCCGGGCCCGCCAGCAAGGAGATCGTCATGTCATCCGATAGACGCCGTTTTCTTGGCCACGGCGCGCGCCTTGCCGCCGCACTTAGCCTGTGCCGTGGCGCCTGGCCCRCCAGCACGCTCGCGGCGCCGCCCGCTGCTGGGCCATTGCGCCGGGCACTGCCCGGCGGCCACGAAACCCTGCCGGTGATCGGCATGGGCACGGCCAATACCTTCGACGTGGGAACCGAACGCGCCGAACGCGCCCCGCTGGCCGAGGTCCTGGCCTTGCTGCTGCAAACGTCCGGCCCGGTGATCGACACCGCGCCCAGCTATGGCAGCGCGCAAGGCGTCACCGGCGACCTGCTGCGGGACGCCAATGCCCGCGGCAAGGTCTTCCTGGCCACCAAGATATCCAGCCCGGCCGGCGGCGCGGCGCAGGCGCAATGGACCCAGTCGCTGCGCGACCTGCATAGCGATACCGTGGATCTGCTACAGGTCCACAACCTGATCGACTGGCGCGACAACCTGCGCTTCGCGCGCCAACTGAAGGATCAGGGCAAGACGCGCTATGTCGGCATCACCCACTACCGCGAGGACGCGCATGAGGCGCTGGCGCAGATCGTGCGCAGCGAGCGCCTGGATTTTGTGCAGCTGAACTATTCCCTGGCCGAGCGCAATGCCGAGCGCGCGCTGCTGCCGTTGTGCCAGGAGCGCGGCGTGGCCGTGCTGGTCAATCGCCCGTTCCAGGACGGGCGCCTGTTCCACGCCGTCAAGGACAAGCCGCTGCCGCCCTGGGCCGGCGAGATCGACTGCGCGTCCTGGGGCCAGATCTTCCTGAAATTCATTGTCAGCCACCCCGCGGTGACGGCGGCGATCCCCGCCACCGCCAAGCCCCGCAATATGCAGGACAACCTTGGCGCGGGCCTTGGCCGCATGCCCGATGCGCGCCAGCGCGAGCGCATTGCCGCGCTGCTGGCCGCCTGAACCCATCATGGCAAACCCCACAAACTCCGCGCACGCCAGGCAGCCCACCCGGCACGGGCTTGGCATCCAGCCCGGTGAAGGCAGCGCCGTCGCGGCTGGCTTCCTGTTCTTCTTCTGCCTGTTCGCCAGCTACTTCATGCTGCGCCCGGTGCGAGAGACCATGGGCATCGCCGGCGGCGTGCAAAACCTGCAATGGCTGTTCACCGCCACCTTCGTGGTCATGCTGGTGGCCATCCCCTGCTATGGCTTGTGCAGCGCGCGGCTGCCCCGCCGGCGTTTCGTGCCCTGGGTCTATGCGTTCTTTATTGCCAACCTGCTGGGTTTTGCCGTGGCCACGCGCGGCGCGCCGGACAACATCTGGCTGGCGCGCGTGTTCTACGTCTGGCTATCGGTGTTCAACCTGTTCGTGGTCTCGGTGGCGTGGAGCCTGATGGCGGACGTGTTCCGCCCCGGCCAGGCGCGCCGGCTGTTCGGCCTGCTGGCCGCCGGCGCCAGCGCGGGCGGCCTGGCTGGCCCGCTGATGGGCGGCTGGCTGGTGACGCGCATCGGCCTGACCGGGCTGATGGTGCTGTCGGCCGCGCTGCTCGCGGCCGCGCTGCCCGGCGTGGGCTACCTGTTCGGCTGGCGCAAGCGCGCCGGCGCGGGCGTGCCGGTGGCAGACGATCCGGTGCCGCCGCAAGACCCGGCCCGGCCCATCGGGGGCGGGCTCTGGGCGGGGCTGACTCTAGTGGCGCGGTCCCGTTACCTGCTTGGCATCAGCCTGTTCGTGATCCTGCTGGCCACGGCCAGCACTTTCCTCTACTTCGAGCAGGCCAGGCTGATGGCGCAGACCTTTCCCAGCCGCACGCAGCAGACCCAGGTGTTCAGCGCCATCGATGCGATCGTGCAGGCGCTGACCATCCTGGTGCAGGTGTTCCTGTCGGGGCGCATCGCCAGGCGCTATGGCGTGACATCCCTGCTCACGGCGGTGCCGCTGGCGGTGGCGGCTGGCTTCCTGGTGCTGGCGCTGTGGCCCACCTTCGGCGTGCTGGCCGGCGTGATGATCCTGCGCCGCGTGGGGGAATACGCCTTGCTGCGCCCGGGGCGGGAGATGCTGTTTACCGTGGTCGATGCCGAGACCAAGTACAAGGCGAAGAATGTGATCGACACCGCCGTCTATCGCGCCGGCGATGCCGTCAGTGCGTGGTTCAAGACCGCCATCGATGGGCTTTCCGGCCACCCGGCCGTGGTGGCGTTCACCGGCGCTGCGCTGGCGCTGGGATGGGCGTGGCTGGGATGGTGGCTTGGCCGGCAGCATGAAGGCCGGGCCGGGAACGCGCCGGCGGCGTCCCGCGCCGGCATGACGCCGGTGCCGCATGATGGCGGCGGCGCTTAGCATAAGTAGCGCTATCTGATGCAGGGAGCTACAAAGACGATACGCGAATCAGACTTTGTCCTATACCGCATGCGCCGTCACGGTGCGGATAGTTGTGACTGTTGTGACGGATTATTATTTGAGGAGCATCGATGAAACCCGGAATTCCAAGCCTCAAGGCAGCCGCGCTGGCAGCCGCCCTTGCCCTGGGCGGCATCGCCCACGCCCAGCTTGCACCGCCCCAGCCGCAGCAGCCACAGGGCGAGCGGGCCACGGCAACGCCCATGCCGGCCCAGCCTGCGCGCCACAAGAAGCATAAGCACAAGCACCATCACAAGAAGGCGCCGGCGCAGGCCACCCCGGGCGCCGACACTGCGCCGCCGCCTCCTCCAGCCCCGCAACCGCCCCCACCGCCGCCGCGCCCCGCCCCCTGATCGGCGCGCTCACGGTGATATCGGCGTTACATCTGCTAACCGCGCCAAACTATTCCGCAGACGCCCGACCCCTAAGATGACGTCATGGCCAGCCGCCCTCGCTGGCCGTCTCAAGGAGTCAGCCATGCGCAACACCCATCGTGCCACCCGCGTCATCGGCGCGGGCCTCATCGCCGCCGCGCTGCTGGCCGCAGGACCTGCCTCGGCACGCGACCGCTACCACGATGGCGGCTACCATGGCGGTGGCGGTTCCGCCGGCGCGGTAGCGCTGGCCATCGGCGCCTTGGTCGGGCTGGCAGTCGTCGGTACCGCCGTGGCCAGCCAGCCGGTCGTTGTCGCCGCGCCGCCCCAGCCGGCATATGGCCCGCCGCCGGGATACTGCTATCGGGATTACGATCGCGCGTACGTGCCATGCGCGCCGCAGCCGGCGCCCTATTACTATCAGCAGGCGCCGCAGCCGCAATACCAGGGGTACCAGGGGTACCAGGGATATCAAGGGTACTGAGCGCGGCTACCGCCAAGCACCGCCCTAATCCCCCATCGTTACCATCTGCCGGATCGCCTGCCCGGTGCGTTGCCGGCCGAAGCCATCATGGATGTCTTCGAGCCCGAGCGTGCCGGTCAGCGAACGCGCCACCGGCAGCTTGCCCTGACAGTACAGCGCGATATACGCGCGAGGCGCCCGCCGCCGGCGCGCCCGGCACGGCCGACAAATCCACGCCGCCGTCCACAGCACCGCCACGCCCTGCCCCATGCGCACCTGCGCGGTATTGGCCACCGCGCCAATGCCCGCCATCACCGCACAGCCTAACAGCGCAGCCAGCTCCATCGGCAGCTCGCGCGGCGCCACCGGGTCCAGGGCCACAAAGCCCCTTGGCGATGCATCGAATTTTCAGTCAATGAAAATTCATAGCCTTTGTTTGACCTGCAAACCGGCTCATGCATAAGATCACCCCAAAAAGATTTCACTAAACGAAATGCCGCGGCGCACCCGCGCACACGGCACAACCACCGGGCATTGCCGCCACGGCAGCGCCTGCGAGGAGACAACGATGCACCGACGTGCCACCCTCCGCCTGGCCGCCATGGCCTGCGCCGCCCTGTGCGCCCAGCTTGCGCTGCCGGCGCGGGCAGCGGACAGCTACCCCGCCAAGCCGCTGCGCCTGGTGGTGCCTTTCACCCCCGGTGGCACCACCGACATCCTCGCGCGCCTGGTGGCGCAGAAATTGGGCGAGGCGCTGGGACAAACCGTGGTGGTGGACAACCGGCCCGGCGCCGGCGGCAACATCGGCGCCGAGGCCGTGGCCAAGGCCGCCCCGGACGGCTACACGCTGCTGATGGGCACGCTCGGCACCCAGGTCACCAACCAGTTCCTCTACGCGCGCATGCCGTATGACTCAGCCAAGGACTTCGCGCCGGTGACGCTGGTCGCCAACTCGCCCAACGTGCTGCTGACCAATGCCACGCTGCCGGTCAAATCCGTGGCCGAACTCATCGCGCTGGCCAGGCAGCGGCCGGGCAGCCTCAACTACGCGTCCACCAGTACCGGCGGCTCGCCGCACCTGTCCGGCGAATTGCTCGACAGCATGGCCGGCGTGAAGATGCAGCACGTGCCCTACAAAGGCGCGGCGCCCGCCATGACCGACCTGCTGGCGGGCCAGGTCAACCTCATGTTCGACAACCTGCCCTCGGCGCTGGCGCAAATCCAGGCAGGCAAGGTGCGCGCGCTGGCGGTGACCAGCCCGCAGCGCTCGCCCATCCTGCCGGATGTGCCCACCGTGGCGGAATCCGGCCTGCCCGGCTACGTGGTGAACTCGTGGTTCGGCCTGCTGGCCCCGGCCGGCACGCCGCCCGCGCAGGTGGCGCGCCTGCAGCAAACGGTGGCCAAGGTGCTGGCCACGCCCGAGGTCAGGCAGCGCATCGAGCAGCTTGGCGCGGTGCCCGGCGGCGACTCACCGGCTGCCTTCGCCGCGGTGATCCGCGCCGATACCGAGAAATGGTCGCGCGTGATCAAGAGCGCAGGCATCCAGGCCCAGTAAGCCCAAGACGCCACGCAGAACAACAAACCAAGAGCAAACCAAGGATCCCGTCATGGCAACCAAGACCCTGCGCATTGGCTCAGGCTCCGGCTGGTGGGGCGACCGCGTCGAGCCCGCGGCCCTGAGCGCGCAGCACGGCAAACTCGATTTCCTCTGTTTCGAGACCATGGCCGAGGCCACCGTCAGCGCTGCGCAAGTGCGAAAACGCCGCGACCCCGCCTTCGAAGGCTACGACACCTACCTCGACGAGCGCATGCGCGCCGTGCTGCCGCACTGCATCGCCAACGGCACGCGCATCGTCAGCAACCAGGGCTGGATCAATCCGCTGGGCGCGGCGCGGCGCATCGCGCAGCTGTGCGCGGAGCTCGGCCTGCCCGGCGTGAAGATCGCGGCGATCACCACCTCCGACCTGACCGGCACCATCTGCGACCAGCAGCTGGAGATCCTGGAGACCGGCGCGCCCATCGCCACCCTGCGCGGCTCGCTGATCTCGGCCGAGCCATATGAGGGCGCGGAGCCAATCGTGCGCGCGCTGCAAGCCGGTGCGCAGATCGTGGTGACGGGCCGCGTGGCCGATCCCTCCCTGTTTCTCGCGCCGATGATGCATGCGTTCGGATGGCAGCCCGACGACACGGAGCTGCTAGCGCGCGGCAGTGCCATCGGCCATTTGCTGGAATGCGGCGCACAGGTGACCGGCGGCTATTTTGGCGATCCGGGCTACAAGGATGTGCCCGAGCCGTGGAACCTGGCCTTCCCGATTGCCGAGGTGGACGCGAGCGGCACGTCCGTGATTTCCAAGGTGGCAGGCACCGGCGGCCGCATCGACCTGCAGACCGTCAAGGAGCAGATGTTCTACGAGGTGCACGACCCGCGCCGCTACATCACGCCGGATGTGGTGGTGGACTTCACCACGGCGCAGCTGGAGCAGGTTGCGCCCGACCAGGTGCGCATGAGCGGCATCAGCGGATCGCCGCGCACGCCCACGCTCAAGGTCTCGCTTGGCTGCACGGAGGGTTTTATCGGCGAGGACATGTTCTTCTACGCCGGACCCGGCTGCTTGGAAAAGGCGCGCCTGGCCAAGGCCATCCTGGCGCACCGGTTCCAGCTGGCCGGGCTGGACGCGCAAGCGCTGCGCATCGACTTTCTCGGTGTCAACGCCATCCACGGCGAGGCCTCCCCGGCGCCGGCGTGCGAGCCCAACGAGATCGCCGTGCGCGTGGCCGCGCGCACCCTCACCCGCGCGGAAGCCGCCAAGGTCGGCCGCGAGATCGACAGCATGGCCGTGAGCGGCCTGGCCTCCACCGGCAAGCGCGTGCCGCACCAGGAGCGCACGCGCGAGATCATCGGCGTGTGGTCGGCCCTGGTGCCGCGCGCGCAGGTCAGTTCCGAGATTCATTTCCTTTGATCCGTTTCCTTTGATCCGCTGCGAGGCACATCCCATGAAAGTTCTGCTAAGGCGCGTGGCACATACGCGGTCCGGCGACAAGGGCGATATCTCGAACACCTCGGTGATCGCCTACGACGCCGCGTTCTACCCGTATCTCAAGGCGCAGCTCACCGCCCAAGCCTTCAAGAGGCTGTATGGCGGCGTGGTCACCGGCAAGGTCGAGCGCTTCGAAGCCGATGGTTTGCAAGTGCTCAACTTCGTCGCGCATGGCGCACTGGGAGGCGGCGTGTCGCGCAGCCTGGCGCTGGACACCTACGGCAAGGCGCTGGCCAGCGCGGTGCTGCGGTTCGAGGTGGAGGTGCCGCAGGCCCTGGCCCCGCTGTTGCGCGGACCGGCGTAGGCGGGCCYCTCCGGCTAGGCTCCTTGAAAAACTTGCGATCCGCAACTATTATGGTTGCGATGCGCAACCAATGGAGCCGCCATGGATATCGTCGAGCCCCTGCCCGAGCCGCGTGATGCCACGATCGCCGCGCTCAGGGTGTTTTCCAGAAAGCTGGTCCGCGAGCTCGGCTTCATGCGGACCACGCTGGCAGATAGCCAGCTTGCGCCCTCCGCGGTGCACGCCATCATCGAGATCGGGCTGGCGCCGGGGCTGCAGGCGCGCGATCTGGCCAGTATCCTGCGGCTGGACAAGTCCAATACAAGCCGGCAGCTCGCCAAGCTCGAATCGTTGGGTCTTGTCGTACGCACGGCCGCGACCGACGATGCGCGCTCGGCCCATCTGAACCTGACCGACGCCGGCAGGCACTTGCACCACCAGATCGATGGCTTTGCCACGGAACAGGTCTCCAGCGCATTGCGGCGGCTGACCCCGGCCGACCAGCAAGCGCTGGTCCGGTCCCTGTCGATCTATGCGGATGCGCTCGCCGCGGACAACGCCCAAAAGACCACCGGGGACGATGCCGGCGTGGGCAGCGGAATCCAGGAAGGCTACCGGCCGGGCTGCATCGGCGACATCGCCAGCCTGCATGCCCGCTTCTATTCGCAACTGGTGGGCTTCGGCAGCTTCTTTGAAAACAAGGTGGCCACCGAGCTGGCTGGCTTCGCGGCCAGCCTGCCATCGCCGGACAGGCAACTGTGGCTGTGGCTGGAAGGCGGCCGGTCGCTGGCCAGCATCGCCATCGATGGCGAGCCGGGCGGGCTTGCCCACCTGCGCTGGTTTATCGTCGACAACGCCTTGCGCGGCACGGGCGTCGGACGCCAATTGCTGGAACGCGCGCTGGATTTCGCGGATGCACGCTACGGGCAAACCTACCTGTGGACATTCAAGGGCCTCGACGCGGCGCGCCATCTCTATGAGTCCCACGGGTTTCAACTTGCGCAGGAGGCGCCAGGCGAGCAATGGGGGGCTGCCGTGACAGAGCAACGCTTTGTGCGCAATGCCGCCAAGGGATGCGCTTGATGTTCAACCATGGCCGCAGCGATGCTGAGCGGCCTGCTTGCCGGCTTACCGGCTTACTCGCGGCCGGCCAGCTCCAGCGCAAACACAACGCGCTGCAGCCACTTCGCGGCCTGGACATCCATCTGGCCAAAGTGGCAGCCAAAGTGATGGTGCGCCTCGTCGCCGCGCCAGGCCTTTCGATGCCGCACCACCTGCAATGCCAGGTCCAACCCGCCCAGCTCGCCAAGGTCCAGATGGCATTCAGCGATCCAGGTCCCGACCGGCAAGCGCTGCGGGCCGACACTGCGGGAGCGCAAGCCCACGCCGGACACCGACACGTCGGCGACTTCCATCTCCACGAGCTGGCCGTCGCTTAACAGGATCTGGCAACGGCACTGTTTCTCCGCCTGCGGGCGGACGCGGAAATGCCTGCGGCGCGGGACTTGATAGATCCCGGTCGGATAGGGGGCGAGAAACGCCGGTCCACCGTCGAAACGAGTGACGGCGGCGGAGGCGATGCGGAACTGGAACGTGATGTCGCCCATCGATGCCGAAGCCGCCATATCGCTGGCGTTCAGGATTGCCTCCAGCTCCACGCCATTGCGGCACCACGCGAGCACGCAGGTGCCTTGGGATGGATCGATAAACAGAAAGCTCGAAGCCACCCGGCACTGCTGCGCAGGATGGAGATGGAGCCGGATGCGCTTGCGAACCAGATCCTGCAGGATCTCAAGTACCTGGTCCGGATCGCTGATCCGCTCGATATCGCCGTTTGCCGCCAATGGAAACGGCAAGGACGTGCCTATGGCTGCCGAGGCCATGGTGGTGGTGCCGGGTGACCGGGGAGCATTGCGGCGTGCGCGCTACGATTCATCGCAACTCACTCATTCAAGGCATTAGATATTGCATATTGCATATTGGATCGGACAACGCTGCGCGCATCCAGCTTCGAGGCTGCACTTCTGCTGCGCTTCCCTGCTTTGCATCATTCGTTTATTCGTTTATTCGTTTGCATGCCGACGCCTCTAACGGCATTGCGAGCACGTTCTTTAGGCATCCCCCCACGCTCTCGCCCGGGCTAAAGATCTGCGGTTTCCTGCCGTTAGGCAACGTTTGGCAGCCATGCTTGCGGCCGCCTTTGCCTGTCAGCCACACCAATCCATGAACAGACTTGATCCCGCTTCGATAAACCCGCCGTCACCGGATGGATTCCAGCACGCGCTTGAGGATGAGATCCACGACATGCTGGATGTCCTGGCGACGCAGGAGCGCTACCTCGACTTGCGCTTGCCGGATGGGCGCACCCTGCGCTCGCGGGTATTGTTCGTGGATGTCGCAGCGCGCCAGTTCACGCTTGAGGGGTGCGAGAGCGAATCCGACAACCAGGCGGTACTGGCCAGCGCGCAGAGCGAGCTTTCGACCGTGCTCGACGACGTATCGGTCACGCTTGCCCTGGGCGCGGCGAAGCGCTGCGTGTTCGCCGGCGCTACTGCATTCGCCCTGCCGCTCCCGGAGAGGCTGTCCCAGGTGCAGCGGCGTCGCGACTACCGGGCAGAGACGCTGGACTACAACTACACGTTCGAGACCGGGTTGCCCGACGGCACCACGCTCATCCTGGACATTGCCGACTTATCGGCTTCCGGCGTGGGACTGCGCTCGCGCACGCCGGGGACCACGATGCTGGCCGCCGGGACGGTGCTCCCCAGAGGCATCCTCAGCTTCGGCACGCTGGCCAGGCTCGAGGTCAGCGTGCGCGTAGTGCGTTACCAACTGGTGAACACAGCCGATGATGTGGTACACCACTACGGCTGCGAATTCGTCGCGTTCGATCAGGCTGCCTTGCTCGCCTGAGCCCCCCCTTTCTCGGAGCCATCCATGTCCCACCCGCATCGCGTCATCGGCGCCCTGCTGCTTTCGATGTTCTCGCTGACGGCAACGGCACGCGACTCGCTGTGCACGAAGGACGAACAAGTTGCGTTCTCCTGTACCGTCAAGGGCAACAAGCTTGTGTCGCTCTGCGCCTCGCCGGACCTGTCCAAGACCAAGGGGTATGTGCAGTACCGCTTTGGCAAGAAGGGCGCCGTCGAACTTGCGTACCCGAAACTCACGGATGATCCGCGCAAGCACTTCCGCTGGGGTGTCACGGCATACTCCGGCGGCGGCACCGATTACTTCAGGTTCTCCAACGGAGGCTACGACTATGTGGTCTATGCCGGCAGCGGCAAGGGCTGGGAGAAGGAAGGGCTGGTCGTGGAGAAAGACCAGAAGCGCATCGCCAGCCTGCCTTGTCGTGATGGCGGGCTCGGCCCCGACAACTGGGCGGTGATGTATTCCGCAGGCTTGCCGGAACTGGACCAGGGCAAGCCCGCGGAACAGTTCGACATGCCTTGAGGCGCGGCTGGCTCAGAGACGCACCTCAGCGACGCACTATTGCACTATTCTCCTAGCGCGCGGCGCGCCCACGCACCCGTGATGCGCCGCGCCTCCTCCTTTAGCCGGCGCGCCATCTTCGCCTCGCGAGACAGGATCCGCTCGCTCAGTGCCGCCACGCTCAACGCGCCCAGCGGGCGGCCTTCGTAGTCAAGCAGCGGCACGGCGATGCCGCCCATCTTGTCGACCACCCAATCCAGGAACAAGGCATGGCCGCGCGCACGGGCGGCCTCGATCTGCTCGCCGATCACCTCGGCCGTGAGGCGCGGGTAACGTGCGCACTGCGCCTTGCCTAGCCGGGTCCGCGCGGTGCGCTCGGCTTCCGGCATCCAGGCGAGCACCGCCAGGCTGCCTGCGCCCACCCCGAGCGGGCGGCGTGTGCCGATCTCGACATAGTTGGCGCGGATCGGGAACGTGCCCAGCTCGATATCCGCCACCACCGATTCGCCCCGGCTGGCCAGGGTCAGCACGGCGGTATCCTCGAACTCCTCCACCAGCCGCTCCAGGCTCGGCCGCGCCAGCGCGCGCAGGTCGACCCGGCGCTGGGCCACGTCGGCCAGCTGAAAAATCTCCGGGCCGATGCCAAAGCGCCGGCTGGCATCGCGGGTGACAAAGCCTTCGGCCACCAGCAACTCCAGCAGGCGCGACGCGGTAGCCGGGTCCAGCCCGGTGGCACGCGCCACGTCGGACAAGCGGCGCACTTGCGGGTCGGACAGGGCACGCAGGATCCAGAGGGCGCGTTGCACTGGCGAGGCGCGGGAGGTGCGCTCGGCTTCGTGACTCATGTCCGGTCCTTGCGGGTGATGGGCGAGGCGGACAGGCAATATGGCAAGGACATTGAACCTGGGCGGCGCCGCGTGGGTGGAACGGGCATTTAAGCCGCAGCCGCCGGCCCGGTCAACCAAGCCGGCCAGCCAACCCACGTTTTTGGCCAAACAGGGGGCGCCCAGGGCCAAATCGGCCGCTTCGGGCATCCGTGGCCAGCCGGATCGACGTATAGTCTCTGCTGACAAGAGACGCCGCGCCCGGGCTTGTACCGCGCGGCGCCGCCTTATGTCCCCAGATATCGGGCGGGCGCCCTGGCTGCCAGCCACTACCAAGGAAAACCATCATGAAGACCAAAGCCGCCATCGCCTGGAAAGCCGGCGCCCCGCTGACCGTGGAAGAAGTGGACCTGGACGGCCCGCGCGCCGGCGAAGTGCTGGTGGAGATCAAGGCCACGGGTATTTGCCATACCGACTACTACACACTGTCCGGCGCCGACCCGGAGGGCATCTTCCCGGCCATCCTGGGCCACGAAGGCGCCGGCATCGTCACCGACGTGGGCCCGGGCGTGACCTCGCTCAAGCCGGGCGACCACGTGATCCCCCTCTACACGCCGGAATGCCGCCAGTGCAAGTTCTGCCTGTCGCGCAAGACCAACCTTTGCCAGGCCATTCGCTCGACCCAGGGCAAGGGCCTGATGCCCGACGGCACCTCGCGCTTTTCCATCGATGGCAAGCCGATCTTCCATTACATGGGCACCTCCACCTTTGCCAACCACATCGTGGTGCCTGAGATCGCGCTGGCCAAGATCCGCCCGGATGCGCCGTTCGACAAGGTTTGCTACATCGGCTGCGGCGTGACCACCGGCGTGGGCGCGGTGCTGTTTACCGCCAAGGTGGAAGCCGGCGCGAACGTGGTGGTGTTCGGCCTCGGCGGCATCGGCCTGAACGTGATCCAGGCGGCCAAGATGGTGGGCGCGGACAAGATCATCGGCGTGGACCTGAACCCGGGCCGCGAAGCCATGGCGCGCAAGTTCGGCATGACGCATTTCATCAACCCGAACGAAGTCGAGAACGTGGTGGACCATATCGTGCAGCTGACCGATGGCGGCGCCGACTACTCGTTCGAATGCATCGGCAACACCAAGGTCATGCGCCAGGCGCTGGAGTGTTGTCACAAGGGCTGGGGCAAGTCCATCATCATCGGCGTGGCCGAGGCCGGCGCGGAAATCTCCACCCGTCCGTTCCAGCTGGTGACCGGGCGCGAATGGAAGGGCTCGGCCTTCGGCGGCGCGCGCGGGCGCACCGATGTGCCCAAGATCGTCGACTGGTACATGGAGGGCAAGCTCAACATCGACGACCTGATCACCCACACCTTGCCGCTGGAGCGCATCAACGAAGGCTTCGACCTGATGAAGCGCGGCGAGTCGATCCGCTCGGTAGTGCTGTACTGAGGCCGGCCATGCTCGAGCTTCTCTCCGAGCACGGCTGCTTCGGCGGCGTGCAGCGCTTCTATCGCCACGCATCGGCCACCATCGGCCTGCCGATGCGGTTCTCGGTGTTCCTGCCCGCGCAGGCGCTGGTCCAGCCCGAGCTGCGCCTGCCCGCGCTGTTCTACCTGGCCGGCCTGACCTGTACCGACGAAACCTTCATGATCAAGGCCGGCGCCCAGCGCTATGCCGCCGAGCACGGCCTGATCCTGGTGGCGCCGGATACCAGCCCGCGCGACACCGGCATTGCCGGCGAGGCCGAGTCGTGGGATTTCGGCGTGGGGGCGGGCTTCTACCTGGACGCCACGCAGGCGCCGTGGAGCCAGTACTGGCGCATGGAAAGCTACGTGACGCAGGAACTGTTCGACCTGGTCACCACGGTGCTGCCGGCCGATGCGCAGCGCGTCGGCATCTTCGGCCACTCGATGGGCGGGCACGGCGCCCTGGTGCTGGCGCAGCGTCACCCCGGGCGCTTGCGCTCGGTGTCGGCGTTTGCGCCAATCGCCGCGCCCATGCGTTGCCCCTGGGGTGAGAAAGCATTCAGCCGCTACCTGGGCGAGGACCGCGCCAGCTGGGTGCAGTACGATGCCTCGGCGCTGATGGCGCGCCAGGCAAAGGCGCCCTTCCCCCGCGGCATCCTGGTCGACCAGGGCCTGGCCGACAAATTCCTCGCCGAGCAGTTGTATCCGGAGGTCTTCGAAGCCGCGTGCGCCGCCGTTGGGCAGCCGCTGCTGCTGCGCCGGCACGAGGGCTACGATCACGGCTACTACTTCATCTCCACCTTGATGGAAAACCATATCCGGCACCACGCAGCGCAGCTTTGAACTACACACGGCGCGGCGCCGATGGCAGCGTGCTGACCCAACACGACACCCATACCATGAGCAACCTGTCCGCCATCGAACTCAAGGCCTTCGTGCCTGCCCGCGATTTCGCGCTCTCCAAGCAGTTCTACCAGGACCTGGGTTTCGTCATGCCGTGGAGCGACGACAGCCTGGCCTACCTGCACCACGGATCGTGCAGCTTCATGCTGCAGAATTTCTACGTGCGGGACCTGGCCGAGAACCTGATGATGCACCTGCTGGTGGAGGACGTCGGGGCTTGGTGGGACAAGGTCAACGCGCAGGACCTCGCCGGGCGCTACGGCGTGAGGCTGGTGCCGCCGCAGGACCAGCCGTGGAAGATGCGGGATTTCGTGCTGCTGGACCCATCCGGGGTACTGTGGCGTATCGGGCAGAACCTGGAGTAGAACCGCCTCGCTTTGGGCAGGCGGCGCCGCTTGGTAATACGTTGAAACAAGCCGGTGGCCGCTGAAACGGAATCCGCCGGGCGCCGCGTTGCCCGCTGGCACGCCATGCTGCTAGCATCCCCCGGGAACGCGACCACCCCGAAGGCCATCACGATGCGCCGCAGCGCCCGCACTCTCCGCCTGATTCCCGTGGCGGCCTCGTTACTGCTCTCCTGCGCCGCCTTTGCGCAAGGCTCGCCCGCCGGCGGCGACGAAGCCATGAACGCGATCCAGAGCAACTTCGCGCGCATGACGCCTTCGCCGCGCACGGTGGACAGCATCAACCAGGAGTTGCGGCAGAACCACGCCGCGCCGGTCGGGACCAGCGCGCGTGGCGGCGGCCGCGGCCGGGGGCGCCAGCGCTCGCAAGACAGCACGCAGAACGGCACCGGTGGCACGGGCGCCGATACGCCGGCGAGCCAGGATCCGGGCCTTCACGCCAACGCGCCCTCCGCCGCCACATCGCCCGCCACAGGCAACCCGTAAGTGCCGCGCTATGGCTGCACGGCCCCAAACCGCTCGCGGTACTCGCGCGGCGTGATACCTAGCTGACGCAGGAACGCGCGCCGCAGCCCTTCATCCGACCCAAAGCCGGTGCGCGCGGCAATAGCCTTGAGCGGCAGCTCTCCTTGCTCCAGCAGCCGCCGCGCCCCTTCGATGCGCGCCGACTCGATGAACGCCATCGGGCTGGCACCCGCCTCCCGCGCAAACACGCGCCGGAAATTGCGCTCGCTCATCGCCACCCGCCCCGCCATTTCCTCCAGCGTGAAATCGTGTGCCAGGTTGGACAGGATCCAGTCCTGCACCCCGCGAATGCCGGCATGGCTGGTCGCCTGGCTGGCCAGGTGAAGGCTGTACTGCGATTGCCCGCCCGGGCGCTTGAGGTAGACCACCAGCTCGCGCGCCAGGTATAGGGCCAGGTCCCGGCCGAGATCCTCTTCCACCACGGCCAGCGCCAGGTCGATGCCGGCGGTCACCCCGGCGGACGTCCACAGGTTGCCCTGGCGGATGAAGATGGCATCCGCATCCACCTCCACGGCCGGAAAGCGCTGGCGCAGCAGCGTGGCCACGCTCCAGTGCGTGGTGGCGCGGCGCCCGTCCAGCACGCCCGCCGCCGCCAGGAAGAAGGTGCCCGAACACAGCGCAATCAATCGTCCGATGCGTGGCGCCACCGCGCGTGCCCACGGCACGATGCCTTCGGCATCGCCCATGGCCCGCTCGATGTCGCGCGCGCCGACAATCACCGCGATATCCGGCAGCAGCACGGGATCGAGCCGCGCCGTGGCCTCCAGCGTCATCAGCGTGTCCGAGCGCACCGGGCCGGCCTCCAGCGCCACCACCCGCGTGGCATAGGCCGGTGGCTGCCCGAGCTGGGCCAGCCGCACATTGGCGTAGTCGAACACCGTCATCGGGCCGATCGCCTCCATGGCCTTGAAGCCGGGATACACCACGATATCCACCCGCCTTGGGGCGGTGACTGCCTGCGCTTGCATCGATCTGACCGGAGCGGAAAGCGGCGATCTTAACCCAGCGGACTGCCGGCCACCGCCTCCGTACAAGCATATGCAGCAGCCGCATTAGTCGCTGGGCGTGCAAGCTTGTGCCAACAAATTCGTTCTATTGCAGTGAACCTGTTCTTAGCATGGTGCATATCGTCCACATCCCACCACATCGGGCATACCGCTGCCTAACGAGGAGTGTCATGCATCAAGAGCCAGAGCAACCGTTGGCCGACCACCGTCCCGCGTCCGCGGACAACCCGCGCAGCACCACCGCCCTGAGCCGCCGCGGCTGGCTACAGGCAGCCGGCACGCTGGCCGTGGCCAGCGGCATCGCGCCCTTTGTCTGGACGTCCCGGGCCAGCGCCGCCGGGCAGCTCAAGCCGATCAAGCTGGCCTGGAACGCCAGCGGCGTGTGCCTGGCGCCGGTCGCCGCCGCGGTGAAGGAAGGCATCTTCCGCAACCATGGGCTGGAGGTGGAGCTGATCAACTTCGGCGGCTCCACCGACCAGTTGCTGGAAGCCATCGCCACCAAGAAGGCCGACGCGGGCGTGGGCATGGCGCTGCGCTGGCTCAAGCCGCTGGAGCAGGGTTTTGACGTGAAGCTGACCGCCGCCACCCACGGCGGCTGCATGCGGCTGCTCACCCTGCGCAATTCCGGCGTGACCGACCTGAAGAGCCTCAAGGGCAAGACGGTGGCGGTCAGCGACATGGCCAGCCCGGCCAAGAATTTCTTCTCCATCCTGCTGGCCAAGCGCGGCATCGACCCGGTGCGCGACGTGCAGTGGCGCCAGTACCCGGCGGACCTGCTCGGCATCGCGCTGGAAAAAGGCGAGGCCCAGGCCGCCGCCGATGGCGATCCGCGCACCTACCTGCTGCGCAAGGAACGCAGCCTGGTCGAGGTGGCCACCAACCTGTCGGATGAATACGCCAACCGCTCCTGCTGCGTGCTGGGGATCCGCGGCAGCCTGCTGCGCGAGGACAAGCCGGCCGCCGCCGCGCTCACGCACGCCGTGCTGCAGGCGCAGGACTGGACGGTAGCCCACCCGGAAGAAACCGCCCGGCATTTCGCCGAGTTCGCCAAGGTACCGCAGGCCGATGTGGTGGCCATGCTCAAGAGCCACACCCATGGCCACCATCCGGTCGGCGCGGACCTGAAGAAGGAACTGGCGCAGTACACGGACGAGCTCAAGCTGGTGTCGGTCATCCGGCCGGGCACCGATTCCAACAAATTCGCGGAGCGCATCTATGCCAACGTTCTCGGCTGAAGGGCAACACGGCGCGCATGGCTTGCAGGATGCGCACGATGATTTCCTGGCCGTGCCCGCGCCCGCCGTGCCGCGCGTCTGGCTGGGTGGCGCGCTGGCCGCGGCGGCCTGGCTGAGCGTGGCGGCCATCGTCAAGTTCTGGCCGGAGCCGGAGGACTGGCCGCTGACCCATGAGACCGCCTCGCTGTTCGCGGGCATTGCCGCGGTGCTGCTGGTGCTGGCCTTCGTGCAGCACCGGCTGGGCGGCATTGGCGCCTCGTTGCGCCGCGCCGGGCCATGGCTGCTGGTGCTGGCGGTGCTGACCTTCATCTGGGAAGTGGTGACCGCCAAGCTCGGGCTGTTGCCGCGCCCGTTCTTCGCGCCACCGCAGGCGCTTGTCGAAGTCTTTGTCGAGGACTATGCGCGGCTGGCAGAGGCGGTGGCGCATTCGTTGCGCCTGCTGGCCACCGGCTACCTGCTGGGCGCGCTGGCGGGCTTCCTGACCGGCGTGTCCATCGGCTGGTCGACCCGCGCGGGCTACTGGGTCCATCCAGTGCTGCGCCTGTTGGGCCCGCTGCCGGCCACGGCCTGGCTGCCGATCGTGTTCTTCGCCTTTCCCAGCAGCGCCAGCGCCGCCACCTTCCTGGTGGCGCTGGCCACGTGGTTCCCGGTCACGGTACTGACCTGGTCCGGCGTGGCGGCGGTCGACCCGGCGTACTACGACGTGGCGCGCACGCTCGGCGCCAAGGAGCGTTTCCTGGTGCTCAAGGTGGCGGTGCCCGCGGCGCTGCCCAGCGTGTTCGTTGGCTTGTTCATGGGCCTTGGCGCGTCGTTCTCGGTGCTGGTGGTGGCCGAGATGCTGGGCGTCAAGTCCGGGCTGGGCTGGTATCTGCAATGGGCCCAGGGCTGGGCCGCCTACGCCAGCATGTACGGCGCGCTGCTGGTCATGGCGATCATCTTCTCGGGGCTCATCACGCTGCTGTTCCGCTCGCGGGATCGCCTGCTGGCATGGCAAAAAGGAGTGGTCAAATGGTAAGCGCCGTGCTCGACAAACCCGCCCAGGCCCAACCTGCGCAAGCCGCTACCGGCAGGGCCAGCGCCAGCAACGGCGTGCGCCTGGCGATCGACCAGGTGAGCCACCATTTCACGCTGCGCGACCAGGTGTTGCCGGTGCTCAGCCGCGTCAGCCTGACGGCCGATCCGGGCGAATTCGTGGCCCTGCTCGGGCCCAGCGGCTGCGGCAAGTCCACCCTGCTGCGGCTCGTTGCCGGGCTGGAGCCGCCGCGGCGCGGCACGCTGGCAGTGGATGGCGTGCCAATCAGCGGGCCGGACCCCAGCCGGGTGGTGGTGTTCCAGGACCCGACGCTGTATCCGTGGCGCACCGTATGGGACAACGCCGCGCTGGGCCTGGAGGCTCGCGGCTTGCTCGGCAGCCAGCGCGAGCGCGTGGACGATGCGCTGGCGCGCGTCGGCCTGACCGAGTTCGCGCGGGCCTATCCGCGCCAGTTGTCCGGCGGCATGGCGCAACGCGCCGCGCTGGCGCGTGCGCTGGTCAACGAGCCGCGCTTGCTGATCCTCGACGAACCGCTGGGCAAGCTCGATTCCCTCACACGCCTGAGCATGCAAGGCGAACTGGTTTCGCTGTGGCAGCGCTCGCGCTTTACCGCGCTGCTGGTCACCCACGACGTGGAAGAAGCGCTGCTGCTGGCAACCCGCGTGATCGTGTTCAGCGAACGCCCCGCCCGCATCACGGCGGAAATCAAGATCGATCGCGATTACCCGCGCCACCGCGACGATCCCGAGCTGATCCGGCTGCGCCGCGAGATCCTGGGCCTGCTGGGGCTGGGCCAGGGATGGTAAACCATGCCCGATGAGCTCTGGCATCTGAACGGCAGAGGGTGGCTGGGCCCGCATGCGGTGCAAGCGCGCGATCCAGCGCGCGCCCTGCCCCGCATACCGCCGGCAGCGCTGCGTGCTGCGCGGCGCGCGGCAGGCGCCATGGCGCTGGCCGCCAGCGCCATGGCCGTGCCGCTTTGGCTGTTCACGGGGGCACCCTGGCAAGCCCAACCGGCCGAGCCCGGCCCGCTGCTCCTGCAGGCTCGGGCGCGCGGCGAGCTGGTGGTGGGCGTGCACGCCTATCCGCGCCCCACGCCACCGGGCCAGCCCCTGGTCGCGGAGCCCGACCCGGGCGAGGCCGCGCTGGCCGCCGAGCTCGGCCGCGCACTGGGCGTGCCGGTGAGGCTGCGTCATCTGCCTGTTGCGGGCTTCGGCAAGAGCGCCAACGCGGATGTCGACCTCGCCTTCGGCGCGCCGCAGGACGGCGGACAGCCGCGCGCGGCTGCCGTGCCGGCACCGGCCACGCCGCGCGGCACCCTGCTGACGCTGCGCTACACGCCGGTCAGCCGGCTCCAAGCCCTCAACGGCAAGACGGCCTGCGTGAGCGCGGGCAGCCCTTTTCAACCCGCGCTGGTGCGCGCCGGCGCCGCGCTGCGCAGCTATCCCTCGCCGCTGCAGGCGTTGCTGGCATTCCGCCGCGGCGAGTGCGCGGCGGTGGCGGAAGACGCCACGCTGGTCGCCCGGGTGATGCGCTTGCCCGAATGGCGTTTCTTTACCGCGGCGCCGCTGGTGCTCGACGGCGAGGGCGCGGCGCTGGCGCTGCGCCAGCCAGACGCGCAATCCGCGCGCTACCTGGCGCAATGGCTGGCGCGCTGGCAGCGCGACGGGCGCCTTGCGCGGCTGCGCGACGCGGCCGCAGGCGACGCCGCTTTCAACATGATGCTGGTGGAAAGCGGGCTGATTTGCCACTAAGCACCCGCCACGCATAACCAAAGACAAAACAGCACAAGCACACGACAGGAGCAACCATGAGCTTGCAGTCCACCGGCACCACCAGCCGGCAGCGGATTTCCCAGTGGCATCGCGAGAGCGGCTTTGCCTCGGCGGAGCCTGCCGAGCCGGCCCCGCCACCGCCCGGCGCGGCCCGCGCAACGCCCACGCTTCCCTCCGACGAAGCACTGCATGCGTTGTCCGAACGCTTTGCCGCGCGCGCCGCCGCCCATGACCGCGATGGCAGCTTCGCCTTCGAGAACATCGCCGAGCTCCACCAGCTTGGCCTGCTCGCCCTGACCGTGCCGCGCGCGCTTGGCGGTGCCGGGGCGGGACTAGCCGACGCCCGCCGCATCGTCCATCACGTTGCCGCCGGAGATCCGTCTACCGCGCTGGTGCTGGTGATGCAGATCCTTGGACACCGCAACCTGGCGCAAGACACGCGATGGCCGGCGCCCGTGCGGGAGCAGGTGCAGCGCAGCGCGGTGGAGCAAGGCGCGCTGATCAACTCGCTGCGCGTGGAGCCCGAACTGGGGTCTCCCGCGCGCGGCGGCCTGCCGGCCACGGTGGCGCGCCGGCATGGCGAGGGCTGGCTGTTGTCCGGCCACAAGATCTACTCCACCGGCATCCCGGCCCTGAGCTGGCTGGCCGTGTGGGGGCGCACCGACGAGCCGGTCCCGCGCACCGGCGTGTTCCTGGTGCCGCGCGACGCGCCCGGCATCAGCGTGGTGCCCACCTGGGATCACCTCGGCATGCGCGCCACCGGCAGCCACGACGTGATCTTCGATAACACGCCGCTGCCCGCCGCCTACGCGGTCGACCTGCGCCTGCCCGCCGCCTGGGGCGAGCGCTACGACCCGGCCTGGGCCGTGTGGACATCGACCCTGCTCGGCACGCTCTACGACGCCGTGGCGCGCAGCGCCCGCGACTGGTTCGTGGCATGGCTCAACCTGCGCGCCCCCGGCAGCCTGGGCGCGCCGCTGGCCACCTTGCCGCGCTTCCAGGAAGCGGTGGGCCGCATCGACGGCTGGCTGCTGGCCAACCGCGTCCTGCTGGAGCGCTTCAGCGCGGACGCCGATGCCAGCGTGCCGGCCAGCGCGAGCGACAGCAACCTGCTCAAGCTCAACGTGACCGACAACGCCATCGCCGCCGTGGAGCTCGCGCTCAGGCACGCCGGCAACCCCGCCCTGTCGCGCGGCAACCCGCTTGAGCGCCACTACCGCAACGTGCTCTGCAGCCGCATCCACACGCCGCAGAACGACGCGATCCTGGCCGGCGCCGGCGCGCAGGCCCTGCGCGCGGCGGCCGACATCGCAACCCATGCCGCGGCAGCCACGCCGTCCGGCAGCCAAGCCTGAGGCCATCATGACCCGACCCGACTCCCAGCCGCGCCGCATCGCCATCGTCGGCGGCGGCATGGCCGGCACCCTGACCGCCATCCGCCTGCTGCGCGACAGTAGCGCCCCACTTGCTATCCACCTGTTCGAGCCACGCGCCGAGCCGGGGCGCGGCCTGGCCTACAGCACGCAAGACCCGGCCCACTACCTGAACGGGCCCGCGCTGAACTTCAGCCTGTATCCCGAAGCGCTGGAGGACTTCGCGCAATGGCTGGTGCGCCACGGGCATGCCAGCGCCGCCGAGGCCGACAATGCCTTCGCTGCGCGCAGCGTCTATGGCGACTACCTGCGAGACACCCTGGCGCGCGCCCTGGCCGGCGCCGCCGGACGCGCCACACTGGAGCACGTGCGTACGGAAATCACCGACGTGACCATCGGCGTGCCGCACCGCGTGCGCGGCGCCGACGGCCGCGCATGGGACGCCGACCACATCGTGCTGGCCACCGGCGTGCAGCAGGCACGGCCAGCGCTGGCACAAGACGACACGCTGGAGGCCGTCGGCCGCTACATCCCGGATCCCTGGCAACCCGATGCACTCGCCCGGCTCGCCAGCGCGCGCGACATCGCCTTGATCGGCACCAGCCTGACCATGCTCGACGTGGTTGCCACGCTGGAACGGCACGGCTTCACCGGCACCTACCACGCGTTCTCACGGCGCGCGCTGGTGCCCTGGCTGCGCCGCAACACCGGCCCCTGCGATGACTTCCTCGCCGCCGCCGGGCCCGAAGCGCTGGCCGCGCCCACCGCCCGCGGCGTGGTCCGCTGGGTGCGCCAGCAGTGCGACAAGCTGGCCGCCCGGGGCCTCGACTGGCAGAGCGTGCCGCCCGCGCTGCGCACCTACATCGGCCCGCTGTGGGCAGCCGCCAGCGTGCCGGAGCGCCAACGCTTCCTGCGTCATGTGCGCCCCTTCTGGGACAACCTGCTGCATCGCGCGGCACCGCCCACGCACGCGGTCTTCGAGGCCGTGCGTGCGCAGGGCCGCCTGCATGTGCACGCCGCCCGCGTCACCGCGCTCGATGCCGTGGCCAGCAAGAATGAAGTGAATGACGCCACCGGCTGGCAACGCGGCCCCACAGGCAAAGCGGAGAAACACGTCCGCGTAGCTCTGCACCTCTCCCGCGAACTGCAAGCCCCGGCCACGGTGGACGCCGCCATCAACTGCACCGGCGCGGAATACGGCTGGCACGCCGGCAACACCCGGCCGCTGGTGCGCAGCCTGCTGGCGCGCGGCCTGGTCCGGCCAGCGGCAGCCGGATCCGGCCTGGACGGCGATGCGCACGGCCGCGTATTCGATCGCGGCGGCCGCCTCGTGCCGGGCCTCAGCGCACTGGGCGCGCCGCTGCGCGGGGCGCTGTGGGAGTCCGGCACCATCATCGACGTGCGCAACCAGGCCGCAGCGCTGGCGGCACGGCTGGCGGAGGAACTCGGACTAACGGCCGAAATCGAGGCGCAGGCAGCTTAGCTGCCTGGCATCCGGCCAAAGGGAACGCGCAGCCTGAAACCGGCAACGCTTGCCAAGCGCACCCGCCGTTGGCATATAATCTGGTCCGGGCGCCGGCAGGGCGCCCGCTCCCGCAAAAGCCAGCGCACCTGCCCGCCCGTACCGTACGGTGCCGAGCGATCCAGCCCGGCACCGCCAGTTCGTTGCAAGAACCACACCGTTGACCTTTTTTGCCGCCGCGGGAAACGGCATTGCAAAGGACATGACATGTGGCTCACGACACTCAACACGCCAGCTCGCCCCCCCAATAGCGATTTCCTGCGCCGCCATGCACGCAGGCTGCTGCGCCAGCTCCACGCCGAACAAGCCATGCAGGCGCTACCGGTAATCCGGCGCATCCACCGCGCGCAGGTACGCACGCAGGTACGTACGGAGAGCGTCGCGGAACTCTACCGGCTGCGCCACACCCTGCAGCTCAAGCACTGCCTGCAACTGCTGGCGGCCGAACTGGGCTACACCAGCTGGTCCGCATGCAAACGCGACATCGACGGCCGGCCCGCCAGGGTACTGGACCGCTACCGCCTCGACCTTGGACAGTTCGGCGACTACCAGCAACTCTGGTTCGCCGACCGGCAAGGCGCCCAGGCATGGCAAGCGTCCAACGGCGGTTACGTGGTGGCGTATGGCGAGCAAGCGGCGGTACTGCTGACGGGCAACGCCATGCCGGCGATGCGTGACTGACCGGAGGGCCTTGTGAGGCACCTCGGGGCGCCTCGGGGCGCCTCGGGGCGCCTCGGCACCTACTTCTCCACCGGGCGCCTTGCCAGCTGACGGTAGCGCGTCAGCGCCCATAGCGGAAAGTAGGCGGTATAGCCGTGGTACTTCAGGTAGTAGATGCGGGGGAAGCCCGGCGCATTGTGCGACGGATGCTGCCAAAGTCCGCTGCCAGCCTGGCAGTCCAGCAGGTAAGCAATGCCCCTGCGCACCGCGGGCGTATCCACCTCGCCCACGGCGAAGAGGGCCAGCAGCGCCCAGGCGGTGCAGTTGGGCGTGCTCTCGCCTTCATTGGTGCCGGCCAGCGAGTCATCGAAGTAGCTATCGTTGGTCTCGCCCCATCCGCCGTCAGCGTGCTGGCAGCGTAGGAGCCAGTCGACTGCCTTGCGGATATAGGGCTGGCGCACGTCCTCGCCCACCAGCGCCAGGCCCGCCAGCACACTCCAGGTGCCATAGATATAGTTGCTGCCCCAGCGTCCCCACCAGGCGCCGTCGGCGCGCTGCGCGCGGCGCAGGTAGGCCACGCAGCGCTCGACGGCGGCGGCGTGCGTTTCGCGGTTTCCGCTCAGGCCGATGCATAGCAGCACACGCCCGGAAACGTCCTCGGTGGGCGGATCCAGCAGGGCGCCATGGTCGGCGAAGGGGATGCGGTTCAGGTACTCGCGATCGCAATTGGCATCGAAGGCGCCAAAGCCGCCGTTGCGCGATTGCAGGCCCACCATCCATTTCACGGCGCTCGCGACCGCGTCCTGGTAGCGCTCGGGCTGGCCGATTCGGCGCGCTTGCACGGCCAGCATGGCCGCTACCACAGCACTGTCGTCGATGTCCGGGTAATAGGCATTGGCGTACTGGAACGCCCAGCCGCCGGGCTGCACCGACGCCGGCACGTGCTTGCCCCAATCGCCGCGCAGGTCTCGCACCTGCCGCGCTTCCAGCCAGTCGTAGGCGCGCTGCACCGCCTGCTGTGTGCGCGCGTCGGTGCCGGCGTGCTGCAAGGCCATGATGCTCCAGGCGGTATCCCACACCGGTGACAGACAGGGCTGGCAATAGGCCGAGCCGTCGGCGCGGCGCACCACGAGCTTGCGGATCGCGGCCAGGCAGGTAGCGCGTGCCGGATCGGTCTTCGGCACGCCAAGCAGCGTCATCATCTCGTACCAGTACACCATCGGCGGAAAGATACCGCCCAGGCCATCTTCGCCGTTCATCCGCTCCACGCACCAGGCTTGCGCCTGGGCGATCGCCCGCCGGCGCACCGCAGCGGGAATCAGCGGCTCGATCGCGCGTGCCAGCTTGTCTGCCACCAGGAAAGCCTTGCGCATCAGGCCCTCGCGGGAGAAATAGTGCCGCTCGCGCTCGGGTGGCGTGACGAACAGCTCGCTGACCCCGACACCGTGCGGATTGGCGGCCTTGGCCCGCAACGAGCACAGCACCGTCAGCGGCACCAGCGTGGAGCGCGCCCAGTAGGCCATCTTGTCCAGATGCACCGGCGCCCAGCGTGGGAACAGCATGAGCTCGACCGGCACGAAGGGCGTGGCGCGCCAAGGCACCTGCCCGAACGTGGCCAGGAGGATGCGGGTGAAAACATTGGACTTGGCGGCCCCGCCCTGCGCCAGGATGGCGCGGCGGGCCTGGGCCATGTGCGGGGCATCAGGGTCGTCGCCGGCCGCCTTCAGCGCGAAGTAGGCCTTGACGCTGCATGACACATCGAGCGCACCGCCGTGGTACTGGTCCCAGCCACCATGACGGTCTTGCCGCTGGATGCTTCGCAGGTAGACGGCCATCGCCGCCTGCAAGTCGGCATCGATTTCGTCCACGAAGTGCATCATCAGGATGTACTCCGCGGTAATGGTGGCATCCGACTCCAGCTCGAAGCACCAGTGGCCGTCGCGCTGCTGGTGGCTCAGCAGAGCCTCGCGGGCCGCGTCGATGGCCCGGTGCAAATTTGCGTCGGCGCCCGGTGTGGCGGGTGTGGCGGGTGTGTCTTGCACGGGCGTGCCGGCGTCCTGCCAGGGGCTAAATTGAGCGCTTGGCTGGGTATTCAGTTGGGTATTCAGGGAGGTACTCAATTGAGCGTTCGATCGTGCGTTCATTGCGGCTGGCACCGCGTCATCTGGTCCAGCTGGCGCAGGACCTCGGCCCTCAGCCCGGGTTCCATCGACTGGCTGCCCAGCAGGTCGGCGAGCCACAGCCCGTCAGCAGCCAGGCGGCAAATCATCAGCCTCGCCGCTTCCGCAGCGGGCAGCGGATCGGGCCTTGCGATTTCGGCGATGCGTGGTGCCCAGCGATCGCGCGTATCGGCATCGGTCAGCATCAACGCCAGCAGCAGATGCAGATAGCTGGCGGCGTCCTCTTTCCGCTCTTCCTGCAACGTCGCTCGCATATAGGCCCGCGCCGCGCGGCCCTCAGCCTGCGTGTCGCCGGCGATCGACGCGGCCACATCGGCGTTGAATGTCTCGACCGCATCGTCGAAGAGCGCGTCCAGCAGCGCCTGCTTGTTGCGGAAATGATGCTGCAAGCCACCCTTGCTGACGCCGGCACGCGCCGCCACCGCATCCAGCGTCACGGCGCGCAGGCCGGATTCGAGTGCGAGCTGGGCAGCGGCGTGCAATAGCTGCGGGCGCAGCACGTCGGGCTGCTTCTTTCGGCGGTGTGCTTCGGTCATGGACGCGGATCATACCATCCAGACGGATTGTTTTGAATCCGGATGCGCGGCGCGCCAAGAACCCGTTTCAGAATGAAGTCTCTTCGCGCAGGCGCAGACCTGCGCGAGCCGCTTCGCCGCTGCTCCCGATTGCCAGGGCAAGCGCCAGGGCGAACGCGCAACCAGCGCCCGCCCCGCCTCTCACACTCACTGCCCCCGCGTATCCCCCACGACCGGATCCATCCCGCTGCGTTCGATCTCCCCCCGCGCCGCAGGCGAAGCCAGATAGCGAATCAACGCGCGCCCGGCCTCCGGATGCTCCGCCCCCACCGGCACGCCGGCGGCGAAGGTAGTGATCTTCTGCAAAGGCTCTGGAATCTTGCCAACGAAGCTGGCGCCCTTGACCGGTAGCAGCTCGCTGACCTGCTGCAGCCCGATCTGGTAATCGCCCTGCGCCACCACTCTGCCAACCGGCGTTTTCTCGATCTTGTGGGCTCGGCCCTTGACCTGCGCCTCGATGCCCAGCTTCTTGAACATCTCCGTCTCGACATACACGCCGCTGGCGCTGTCCGAGTAGGCGATGGACTTGGCATCCAGCAGGGTCTTGCGGAATGCATCGACGGTGCTGATATCCGGCATGGGCGCGCCCTCGCGCACCGACAGGCCGATGCGCGAATCGGCCAGGTCGACCCGGCTGTCCGGCAGCACCTTGCCTTGCTTGATCAGGTCATCCAGCGCATAGGCCACCATGATCACCACGTCGGCATGCTCGCCGCGCGCGAGCCGGTTGGGAATGGCCTCGGGCGACTTGCCCATCGAGGGGCCCCATGCGGTGGACAGCGTATTGCCGGTGGCCTTCTCGAAGCCCGGGCCAAGCGCCTTGTAGGCTGCGGTGAAGCCGCCCGAATTCATGACCTTGACCTCGTCGGCGAGCGCATTGCCGGCGGCCAGCGCCATGCTGGCCACGCCGGCCAGCAGAAGTGCCAGCCATGGCTGCTTGTGTTGCCGAGGGAAACGGGAAGGGGGAACAAGCTTGCGGGCTGCCTTGACGGGGTACGGCACGGCAATGGTCGGCATGGTCGGCATGGTCATATGCGCTCTCTGTGGGCATTGAAATGGGAATCGGCCTGCCCGCTTCAGTCTCCGCGGCACAGGCCGACCATTGTATGCAAGCACCGCGCACGGCGATAATGCAATATTTCTTGGCTTTGATCGGTTTTACGCATCAATTCCGGTGCCAGTACCCCCGCCTTGCGCCGATGTGGCCGCGCTCCTGCCGCGCCGTGCCACCGCCTGCCCGACCATGTCGTACAGCGCTTGCGCATGCGCCGGCAGCGTACGCCCACGGCGGCGCAGGATGCCCAGCGTGCGGGATACGGCGGGATCGCGCAGGGGAACCGCGACCAGCGTGGCACGCTCGCCACCGGGCAGCGCCAGGCGCGGCACGGCCGCTACCCCCAGCCCGGCTTCCACCAGCGCCAGCACGCTGCTGACATGGCGCACCTCGTAGAAGGCGGCCGGCCGCAGCGGCAGCTCGGCCAGGGCAAGATCCAGCATCAGCCGGTTGCCGCTCGACTTGGCTAACGCTACCAGCGTGTGGGCGCCAAGTTCAGCCCATTTCACCGAGCGGCGCCGGGCCAGCGGATGATCGTGGCGGCAAGCCAGCACGAAAGGATCGCGCAGCAAGGGCTCGAACAGCAGGTCGGCCTCCTGCGTGCCGATGAAGTTCAGGCCAAAGTCCGCCTCGCCGCTGGCCACGCTGTGCAGGACGACGTTGGCGCCTTCGTCCACCATCTTGACGCGGACGTTGGGGAATTGCGCATGAAAGCGCGCGATCACCGCCGGCAGGAAGTAATGCGCCGCCGACGGCACGCAGGCAACCGTCACTTCGCCCGAGCGCGTCGCGGCCGCGTCGCCGATGCCCATCAGGGAAGATTCCACCTCCGCCAGCAGCGCGCGCGCCTTGCCGACAAACTCCCGGCCCACCACGGTCAGGGTGACGCGGCGCGTGGTGCGCTCGAACAGCCGCACATTGAGCGCCTGCTCCAGTTTGTCGATACGGCGCGACAGGGCCGGCTGCGACAGGCTGAGTGCCTCGGCGGCGGCGCGGAAGCCGCCTTGCTCCACCACGGCGACCATCGCCTGCAGGTCGCCGAGGTCGAATCTGATCGGTTGCATTGTGTTCCAGGCTAGGGCAATGATGAAGGGATCAGGCAGGCATTGATGCGCCCCGCCGATCAAAGCGCTCCGCCCAGCATTCTAGCCGTCCGCCCCCCGGCGCGTCCTCTCGCGCCAGCCTCTGGCAGGCGGATGTCCGACACCCCACGTGCGTAGGTGAATGGGGGCAGCGCCACTGAGGTATTCTCCCGAGCTTCGCCGCCAGGCCCGGCGAGCCGACCCGTCTCATCAAGCCGCATCGCGTCTCATCGCGCCCACCCACTGCACCGGAGGATATTTGCAGATGTCGGACCCGCTCGCCCTGCTAGCCGTCACGACGCTCCTTAGCGTCATGATGCTGGCGATCGTCTGGTCGCTGCGGCGCTGCGGCCAGCCGGGCGCGACGCTGTGGTGGCAGGCCAACCTGACGGCCATGGTCGCGCTGCTGCTGATTACACTGCGCGACAGGATCCCGGATGTGCTGTCGATCGTGGTGGCCAACGGCGCGCTGGCTTGGGGGCTGGCATTGTTTCATGCGGGCATCGCCCGCTTCTGCGGGCGGCAGCCACCCTGGCGCGCGATGATCGCCGGCACCCTCGCCGTGGTGGCCGGCGTCGTGACGTGGCGCTATGTATTCAATGATTTCAATACCCGCGTGGTCATCGTCTCGGCATTCCACGCCACGTTCTGCGCCTGCGCGGGGTACGTGCTGGTGCGCTACCGCCCGCGCGCGCGCCCGGCCAGCCATTACCTGACCACCGCCGGATTCGCCTTCTTCCTGTCCGCGGCGCATGCATTGCGGGGCGTGCTGTCCGCGCTCTCGGTCATGGACCATCCGGCCACGACGAGCACGCCCGGATTGAATGCCGCCTTCCTGGTGCTCGGCGCGCTGGCTATGCCGGGGCTCACCATGGGCGCCGTGCTGATGATCCACGACGCGATGGTGCGCCAGCTCGAGGCCGTGGCCAACACAGATTTCCTGACCGGCGTGATGTCGCGCAAGGCGTTCGAGAACGAGGCTGCGCGCGAACTGGCGCGCGCCGGGCGCGGCGGCCCCCCGCCGGTGCTGCTCATCATCGACATCGACCACTTCAAGGCGGTCAACGACACCTTCGGCCATGCCGCCGGCGATGCCGTGCTGGTGGAGTTCGCGCGCCTGGCCGCCGCCAGCCTGCGCGCGCCTGATAGCATCGGCCGCATGGGCGGCGAGGAATTCGTCGTGCTGCTGCCCGCCAATTCGCTGGAAGAGGCCCGCCCTGCCGCCGAGCGCATCCGCCTGCTGGCCGAAGGTAGCCGAGTCAGCGGCCCGTTTGGCACCGTGCGCTACACGGTGAGCGGCGGCTATGCCCGGTGGCACCCCGGCGAGAGCCTGGCGCAACTCACCGCGCGCGCCGATACGGCGCTCTACATGGCCAAGCTGTCGGGACGCAACCGCATGCTGGCGCACGTGCCTGCCCCGGCAGCGGCCGGCGTGCCCGCCGAACTGGCCACTGGCAAACTTTGACTGAGCCGGAAAGGCGGTCCTAAGCCTGCAACGGCGTGCCCCGGTACGCCCCGGGCCGCAGCCCGGTCCAGCGCCGGAAGGCGCGATGGAACGCACCCGGCTCGGCAAAGCCAAGCTCGGCCGCGATTTCCGCCAGCGGACGGCTGGAATGGCTCAGCGCTTCGATGGCCAGGTCGCGCCGCATCTCATCCTTCAGTTGCTGGTAGGTCCCACCCTCCTCCATCAGCCGGCGCCGTAGCGACGATGACGACATATGCACGTCGTGCGCCAGGCGGTCGAAGGTGGGCCACTGCTCCGGCGGCTGCGAGCGCAACTGGCGCCGCACCCGCGCCATGATGCTGGTGCGGTCGGTGTATTTCACCACCACGTTGTGCGGTGCGTCGCGCAGGAAGGCCTTGAGGCTGCGCTCGTCCTGGTGCACCGGCTGGTCCAGCCAGGCCGCGTCGAACACCAGCGCCGTGGCCGGCTGGCCGAACGCCAGGTGGCGCGAGTACATCAGGCGGTACTCGGCGCTATAGGCCGGCTCCGGATAGCTGAACGCCGCCAGCAGCACGGGCACCCGCCGGCGCAGCAGCCAGCTCATCAGCCCGTGCAGCATGATCAGCATGGTCTCCTGTGCAAACACGCCCGGCGGCTGGCTAGAGGTGGCCGTCAGCACCAGGGCGGCCCGTCCGCGCTTGCCGGCGCCCGGCTCACCGCCCACGCCTTCGCGCTCCAGCCGCACGCCGATATCGTCCAGCAGCAAACCGAAATAACGCACCACCCTCTCCAGCCCCTGCGCCAGCGTCTTGCTGCCGACAATGGCGTGGCACAGCATGGCAAAGCTGCCGCACTTCATGCGGCGCGAGTCCTGGCCAAAGAACTCGTCGTCCAGCGCGGCGGCCACCTCCAGCCACAACGCGCTATAGCTTGCCGCCGACACGCGCGCCTGCGGCACCGCCAGCAGGGCCGGCACGATGCCCGCCGCCTGCAGCACCGGCTCCGGCGCGATGCCGCGCGCGCGCAAGCCCGCGATGGCGTGATGCACGAAGCAGATGGCGACGCTGTGTTTTTCCATGGAAAGGCAAGGATCTGGAACGGATGGCTTCCTGGCCCGGGCTTGCCGGCAGTGGCAAACGAGTTCAGCAAGGTTGGCGGATTCTGGCATAGGAGCGCCCCGCCTGTCTTCCTACACTTGCTGCCAACACTCCCGCCCAGTGCGGGCCACCAGACCGCCAGCCTCACCTGGATTGCGTGCCCCCAACGACAATCCCGGCCCAACCCGAGCCGCCATGCACCACGAATTCAGCGAACAGCAAGCCATGATCCGCGACACCGCTCGCACCTTCGCCAGCGAGCGGCTGGCGCCCTGCGCCGCCGAGTGGGACCGTGCCGGCCAGTTGCCGCCCGAGGTGGTGGCGGAGATGGGCGCGCTAGGGCTGCTCGGCATGATCGTGCCCGAGGAATGGGGCGGCACGTATACCGACTACATCGCCTACGCGCTGGCCATCGAGGAAATCGCCGCCGGCTGCGCTGCCTGCGCCACCCTGATGAGCGTGCACAACTCGGTGGGCTGCGGCCCGATCCTGCACTACGGCACGCAGGCGCAAAAAGAGCGCTACCTGCCGCGCCTGGCCAGCGGCGAGATCATCGGCGCGTTCTGCCTGACCGAGCCGCAGGCCGGCTCGGAAGCGCACAACCTGCGCACCCGGGCACGCGCCACGGACAATGGCTGGGTGCTGTCCGGCAGCAAGCAGTTCGTCACCAACGGCCAGCGCGCCGGCGTGGCCATCGTGTTTGCCGCCACCGAGCCGGCACAAGGCAAGCGCGGCCTGTCGGCCTTCGTGGTGCCTACCGATACGCCCGGCTTCTCGGTGCACACGCCCGAGCGCAAGATGGGCATCCGCGCCTCCGACACCTGCGCCATCACGCTGGACGACTGCCACGTGCCGCACGACGCGCTGCTCGGCGAACCCGGCGAGGGACTGCGCATTGCCCTGTCGAACCTGGAGGGCGGGCGCATCGGCATTGCCGCGCAGGCACTCGGCATCGCCCGCTCGGCCTTTGAAGCCGCCTGCCGCTACGCCGCCGAGCGCGTGCAGTTTGGCCGCCCGCTGCGCGAGCATGCGCCTATTGCCAACATGCTGGCCGACATGGCCACCGAGCTCAACGCGGCACGCCTGCTGGTGCACCGCGCCGCGCATATGCGCACGGCCGGCCAGCCCTGCCTGTCGGAAGCCTCGCAGGCCAAGCTCTATGCCTCCGAGCTGGCCGAGCGCGTGTGCTCCAAGGCGCTGCAGATCCATGGCGGCTACGGCTACCTGGAAGACTATCCGGTCGAGCGCCATTACCGCGACGCCCGCATCACGCAGATCTACGAAGGCACCAGCGAGATCCAGCGCATGCTGATCGCCCGCACCCTCTGAGCCGGCTGCCCGACCACTCGCCCGACGAATTGCCCGACCACTTGCCCGACCACTTTCCTGCCTTGCAGCACCCACACTTAGAACCGACGGAGACTACCCCATGAGTGCCCAGAACCCCAACGCCGCCGTGCCCACCGTCAAGCTGTTGATCAACGGCGAGTGGGTGGAGTCCGCCGCCACCGAATTCCGCCCCGTGGTCAATCCGGCCACCCAGCAGGTGCTGGCGCAAGTGCCGCTGGCCACCGCAGCCGAGGTCAATGCCGCCGTGGGCGCCGCGCACCGCGCCTTTGCCACGTGGCGCCACACGCCGCTGGGCGCGCGCCTGCGCATCATGCTCAAGTACCAGGCGCTGATCCGCGAGCACAGCAAGCGCATCGCCGCCATCCTCACCGCCGAGCAAGGCAAGACCCTGGCCGACGCCGAAGGCGACATCTTCCGCGGGCTTGAGGTCGTGGAACACGCCTGCTCGATCGGCACGCTGCAGCAAGGCGGCTTTGCCGAGAACGTGGCCGCCACCGTCGACACCTACACCCTGCAGCAGCCGATTGGCGTGTGCGCCGGCATCACGCCGTTCAACTTCCCGGCCATGATCCCGCTGTGGATGTTCCCCATGGCGATCGTGTGCGGCAACACCTTCGTGCTCAAGCCATCGGAGCAAGACCCGCTGTCCACCATGGAACTGGTCAAGCTGGCCATCGAGGCCGGCGTGCCCGCCGGCGTGCTCAACGTGGTCCATGGCGCGCGCGAGGTGGTGGACGCGCTGTGCACGCACCCGGACATCAAGGCGGTTTCCTTCGTCGGCTCCACTGCCGTGGGCACCCACGTCTACAACCTCGCCGGCGCGCACGGCAAGCGCGTGCAATCGATGATGGGCGCCAAGAACCACGCCGTGGTGCTGCCCGACGCGCACCGCGAGCACACGCTCAACGCGCTGGCCGGCGCGGCCTTCGGCGCCGCCGGCCAGCGCTGCATGGCGACGTCGGTAGCCGTGCTGGTCGGCGCCGCGCGCGAATGGCTGCCCGAACTGGTGCGCAAGGCCGCCACGCTCAAGGTCGGCGCCGGCATCGAGCCCGGTACCGACGTATGCCCGGTGGTATCCGTCGCCGCCAAGCAGCGCGTGCTCGGCCTGATCGAAGCCGGCGAACGCGAAGGCGCCACGCTGGCGCTCGATGGCCGCAACGTGCAGGTAGCCGGCTACCCCGAAGGCAATTTCATCGGCCCGACCGTGTTTGCCGATGTCACCACCGAGATGTCCATCTACACCCAGGAAATCTTCGGCCCGGTGCTGGTAGTGATCGGCGTCGACACGCTGGACGAAGCCATTGCCCTGGTCAACCGCAACCCCTTCGGCAACGGCACCGGCGTATTCACGCAAAGTGGCGCGGCTGCCCGCAAGTTCCAGAGCGAGATCGACGTCGGCCAGGTCGGCATCAACATCCCCATCCCGGTACCCGTGCCCTACTTCAGCTTCACCGGCTCACGCGGCTCCAAGCTCGGCGACCTCGGCCCCTATGGCAAGCAAGTGGTGCAGTTCTATACGCAGACGAAGACCGTCACGGCAAGGTGGTTTGACGATGCAACGGTGAATGATGGGGTGAATACGACGATCAGCCTGCGCTGATTGGCACGCATCGGCTTCGGCCAGCGCCCGCCCTCTCCCCCGGCCCCTCTCCCACAAGTGCTCAGGATTACCCACAAATCTGGGGGGCGAAGGTGGAAAAGCGGTTGTAAACCGCTGTAAACCTGTGTTAATTTGCTTGCCGTCATTCACCGCGATGTACGCCATTGCCTTCCACCTCCGACTCCGACGACTGGGCCTGGGCGATCGACGAATTT
>NZ_JBFRDD010000034.1:0-134090 GCF_052113425.1 Cupriavidus sp. YAF13 | reverse complement strand
GACTCCAGGAATCTCTTGAACTGGCGGGCGTTCATCGACTGCTCTCGTCATATCAACGACCAAAGTCTAGCAGCTATCCACGCTTAACCTGAACAGCGCCATTTATGTTGACGCCCTCCGAAAAAGGCCTCGATGCCCAAAAAAATCCGCCGGAATCACAGGCCAGATAACGATCCTCGGCCACAACATCTGGATCGAATCGAGGGGACCAACGAATCAAGTGACCTTGGTCGCTCGGCTTAAAATTATAGTGCTGTGACCCATTCGTTATTCTTGGCGCTGAATTTGGCAGTCGCTCGACATATTGGCCTGTATGAGGCGGAAAATTCCTAAATTTCCCATACGAAGCATAGTTTCCGGCCCACGTGAGTTGCATAATCCCTCGCCCGTAGAACGCGGTATAGTATTGAGTTGCCGGATTATTCGATGAATACGCTCCAAACCCCCATTCATGCATGAGTCGTTTCGTTCCACCTAGATTTCTCCATTGCGCAGTCTCAAGAAGTACTTGAGACAGAAATATAGCTTGCCGCTGTTTGTCACATCCGATGTATTTCCTAATACACTCATTTAATGGACCTATGTAATTCGCCACACGACCCAAAGCCTCACTTTTTTCAAGGGCATAGATATCATTGTTTGTCGTGATTGCAACTATCGGGTTTCCCGTTTTCGTATAGAACATGTGACGGGGGAACGTGGCCGCGAGCTCGCCATGATTTAACCACTCGCATTTTCTAAAATACCGGATGAACTGGAGTGGGTGAAAAAACCAGAGTTTCGCACCGGATTGCAGATTTGTCGCATCCCAAAACTGGAACTGCTTCAACAGGGCCATATATTTCGCGTACCCAGCGCTATCGCCGTAATAAAACTCGCCCTGCTGGCTGAGCAGCTTTCCGTATCGCGCTTCATTATTTGTTCCGTCCCACTCGCTCGGCGCCTGACACACAAACCCTTTGAGCAGATCACGCACGCCTGCCGTATTCCTGACGTACCGGGCTAGCGCATCTTCTTTTTTATACGCTTCCTGCTCGCCTTGCTCCTGCTGCGTCTGACTCTCCTTCGCCGCGCCTAGAATGGCTTGCAATCGATCAATGTCGCACAGCCCGTCACCTGCAAACGGGCTACTGCCTTCGTCGATCTTCTGCCAGTTCGCGAGGAACGGAAAATCCGCATCCGACAGCTTCACGATCGCGTCGTTGTTGAGATCGATATAGCCCTCTTTACCCACAGCGAACGCTGCCCGTATCCACGTTGTTCTTGCCATGCCGGCCGGGAGCGTGGGCGAAGCTGACAGGATGCGGCCAAAGCGCAGCAATTCATACCCATCGCTCGGGCACGCCGGATAGAGTTTCATTGCCCGGTTGTAGAGGTTGTATTCGTACTCAGACTCTTTCTTGTCCTTCAGGAGCTGGGTTCGCGAACCGTCTTCGGCGACGCTCCACGCGCTCGTGTACTTGTTACCCCGGTGAAAATACGATTCGATGTGCAAAGGTTGCTCGTTTTGACCGCCTTGCAACGCGGCGAAGGCAACGCCCTGCAATTTGCCGTTGACCGTTCCCGGCGGCTGCGTCCAGAACGGTTGGTTCGCCGGCACAATGTAGTGGCTATGCCCCCAGTAGTCCTGTCCCGTGGGCGTTTGGGGTTGCCTGTTCCCGAGTTGCGTCGCGGCGAAGTAACGATTGAAGTCATCGGGCAGCATGAAGATCTCGAAGTGGATATGCCACTGCTCGTGACAACGCCCCGGCAACCCGAGCACGTCTTTCCGGTATACCTTTTTGCCACCCCCCGCTTGCGCCGGCGGCGCCACGGGCGGAGTCTGGCTCCCGCCGGGCGATGGCATGCGCAGGAATTCCGGCAACACGCTCGCGTTCACGCCAACGCTGCTGTATGCGCTCAATTCCAGCAAATGCATGTATAGCGAATAAAACGTCAGCGTGCGGCCGTCGCCCGTCTCCGTCGTATGCTTGAGCAGGACGAAACCCGCGTTGCTATCGAGCACGCCATCTCCACCATCGGTGGCGTGCTGACACACCCGATATGCCACGACTTCGCCATCGGCAATCGCCCGTACTTTCTCGTTCCGGGTAGCGGGGTATAGATGCACGCCAGTGTGCCAGCGGCGGTCGAAGGCGATCGGATAGACACCGTGAGCGAGTTCGAAGGTATCCACCACGCTCATCATCGGGTCGGTCAGTTCGGGGGCGTTTGACGCGGTGCCGGCAACGGGCAGAAAGGGAGGGCTGATGATCATTGTCTTAGCGCGACATGTTGTAGGTGTTCGAAACCGTCAATTCGCCTTGCGGCAAATGGGGCAGCGCGTTTTCAACATTCGCCGGCCCCTCGAAGGTAAAGGAAGCCGCCTTGATCCGGAATTCGCCCGGGCAGTGGAACACCACGTTGCCGTTCTCGATCGTGAGCGCGGCACCGCCGCTGGCCATGGCCGCCTTCGTTTTCCCGCTCACCAGCACGTCCTGGCTGGCGCTTGCCACCCGCAGTTGCTTGTCGGCAAACAGGTCCATCGCGTCGCTCTGTGCCTGAATCTCGACCTTGCCCTTCGCCGCGAAGATCTTCAGCCCGAGCTTGTGCGCGCACAGCGAGATCAGGTCGCCGGCGGCCAGCGTGAAGCGCTTTACCGCGCTCACGTCAACGTGCCTGCCGGCGCTCACCATCACGTTCGCGCTGGCGGCCTGCTGGATCGACTGTGGCGTCACCAGCGCGATGCCGCCCGGTGCGCTGGCGATCAGCCCGGCGCTCTTGAGCTGGTCCAGCGCGTCTTTCAGGCTTGCCTGGGTCGCCTTGTCGGCGGGCACGGCCTTCGCCTGCGTGGTGGCATCCACCAGCGCGGTCACGCGGCTCAGGGCCGACTGAAGCTCCTGGAGCGCCGCCTGCATCTCAAGCTGCGGGGCATTCGGACTCGACAAGCCGTCGGCTGACAGCATCAGGCCCCTCGCCCCGTGCACGGTGCCCCAGCCCTGCGTGCTGATCTCGAAGCCCTCGCCGCGCTTCTGTTTCTGGCTGTCGACCAGATAGCCAAGGCTGAACGACGACTTCATGTGGACCGTCGCGATCTTTGCGCCTTCGTGGCCCTTCAGATCCTCGAAGCGGATCTTTGCGCCTTGGAGCGGCGAGCGCCATATCGCGCGGCTGTGCCAGCCAGCGTTGCCATGCACAATGTCCGGGTGCGCATAGTCATGCAACGCCCCGGCGATATACATGCGGTCCACGTCCCCGTTGGTGCCTTCGAGCCGGACCTCCGTGCCGGGCAGCAACGGCGAATGGAAACCCCCTTGGTATGAGGCACTGGGGCGCAGCAGACGCAGGGGCATGGTGTTCACGCCCCGCTTGCCCGTGCGGCGCTGGAAATGGGGCAATACCCGGTAGCGGCCGGCTTCGTCCAGCCACGCGTAGGGGCCGTCGTCGCCTGACTCGATGGTGGCGGTCAGCGTGCCGCAGATCCAGCGCCAGTCCCGCTCGGGGATGTACTCGGGACGATACGTCAGATGCGAAGGCGTCGCCTCGAACGCGTTGATGACCGGCTGGCTGCGACTGCCGGTCGTGACGAGCTTGGTGATCACGACGCCGTATTCGGCCTCGGGCATCTTGTGGTTGGTCAGGCGCACCACCATGCCAGGCATCATGCCGATCACGTTGCTTGTGCCCTTGAACGTGGTCTGCCGGGCGATCAGTTCGTCGCGTCTGGCGTCGGCCAGCATCTGCCCGACCTCTGCCGTGTGATGGTGCTCGGTGCTGCGGTTCACGCTGCCGTACACGGAGGGGTCGTCGCGTGCGACGTACGACTTGGCCTTCAGCGGATCGACTGGCGTACGGTAGTTGTGCTCCCGCAACTCAACCATGGCCGGCACCAGTTTGCGGACCGCGCTGATCGACAGCACCGCCTCATGCCAGTTGCCCGAGAGGCCCGAGACCGGCATCAGCGGCACCTCAAGCGCGCGCACGTAGCCGCGCGGCGAGTTGCCGAACACGATCGTGTCGCGCTGTGGCCCGTCTGCCTTGCGGCCCTGCTTGAAGTAGAAGAAGATGCCGGCGCGCCGGCAATGGCGCGCCACAAAGTTCCAGACGGTCTCCTCGTACATGAGCGCCTGCTCGAAGCGCTCTTCGACGCCTTCCAGCTTGAACTCGACGTCGAACGACTCGATCAGATGGCGGTCGATGATCGACTCGGCGATCATTTCCTTCAGCGTCTTGCCCAGGAAGATTCCCGAGTCGTACACCTGCCTGAACAGCGCAACACGTGGCTCGATGCGCAGCCTGTAGGTTGCCTCGTCACGGCTAGTGCTGACACGCTCCCATTGCGTCACCACGCCATTGACCGTGCGGGCGGGATTGATGACCGGGTCGACCAGGTCCGGCAACGATGGGATCGCGGCGCGCTCGTCGATCGTGAAGGTCGACCGGCGCCCCACGCAGGCTGCGCCGTCGATCGTCTTGTCGATCGACGTGACGGTAATGTCGGCCACGTAGGTTTCGTTGAACCCTTCCTCGATACGGAATTCCAGAACATCCAGCGGTGAGGCGAGCGTAGCGATCGCGAGACCGAGATGCTGGGTCAGCCTGGCACTCGGATGCTGCAGAACATCGTTGAGGGTTCGCATGGCGGCGGTGAAGTCTGGTTTCTCGTTGATCGGCACGGGCACGTATGCCAGTGCCGTTTCGCGAAACAGGCTAGCGCACTAATTCAAGGGGTGTCTATCGGACAAGTCCGAACTTGAGTTGATTTCTCATTCTTTAAGACTTGATTTCCTATTTTTTAAGAATTTTCTGCCCATTTTTTAAGAAATATCGATGGCGTTTGACCTGCGTGCCGACATTGACTGGCGCTGGATGACGTTGGATAGCGGCGAGTGAGCCAGGCGTAAGCACGCCGCGTGCCGGCAAGACCGGTTAAGCTTGCGCCACCGCAACCACGCCGCTTGCCATGACCAAGCCGAGTACGGACCCGAGCGCGCCCGAAGCCGCGCTGGCAGTTGAGTTGGCCATTGAGCTGGAGGCCGGGCTGACGGCGGCCATCACGTTTCTTAACCAGGGCAAGATCGATGCAGCTGCCGGCTATGCGGCCGCGCTCATCGGCCGCTACCCGGCGCATCCCGCCGTGTGCCAGCTGAGCGCGCAGATTGCCTTGCAGCGTGGCGAGGCCACGCTGGCGCGGCGCCATATCGCGCAGGGACTCTCGCTGCGGCCGGATCACCTGCCCTCGCTATTGATCGCCGGCCGGGCGGCGCTGGCCGATGGCGCGCCGACAGAGGCGCTGCCGCCCCTGCTGCGCGCCTGCGCGCTCAGTGGCAATGCCCTGGAGCCGAGCTATCTCGCCTGCCTCGCCCGGTTGCAGAGCGGGACGGCTGATGCCGTGGCGGAACTGGGCCTGCTGATCCAGCGGGCGCCGGGTTTTGCGCCGGCGTGGATCGAACTGGCGGAAGCGATGCGCAAAGGCGGCGAGCTGCAAGCCGCGCTGGCGGCGCTGGACCGCGCCCTGGCGCTGGACGGCAATATCGCGCGCGCGCATTTCCAGCGGGGCAAGGTGCTGCATGCGCTCGGGCGCAAGTCCGAGGCCGCTGGCGCCTTTGCCAGTGCCGTGGCGCTGGAGCCGCGCAGCCGGGAGGCGCGCCTGAACCTGGCCATCGCGCAGCAGGCGCTCGGCGACCTGTGCGCCGCGCAAGCCACGCTGGAAGCCCTCGTCGGCGCGCATCCACAGGACTACGACGGCTGGATCCAGCTTGGGCTGGTGCGGCAAGACCGGCGTGACCTGCGCGGTGCGCAGGCTGCCTTGCGCAGCGCCCTGGCCTGCCAGCCGGACGCCGCGCCGGCGGCGGTCAACCTTGGCATCGTGCTGCAGGAAGACGGCCAGCCGGATGCGGCCCTGGCCGCCTATGCGCACGCCTACCGCGTTGCGCCGGAGACCTTCGGCCGCATCGCGCAGGCGCTGTGCTCGGGACCGCAGGGCCGGCTATGGGCAAACCTCGGCGCCTTGCGTGCCTTGCTAACCAGCCTCGGCGGCTCAGGCAACCCGGGCAGCACTCAGGACTGACCGCCCCGCTCGCGCGGCGCGCGAAAGCGCTTGCGGTACACGCCGGGCGTGGTCAGTACCTCCGCCGCCAGCTTCTCGTAGCGCCCGGCGCCCTCTGCGTCGATCGTGCCGAAGGACAGTTCAAGCTCCGCGCGCGGCACCGGGCAGCACTGCGCGACCGGCGTGCCTTTGGGCAGGACACCGTCGAACCCCGTGTCGGTCCATAGCGCCGGGAAATTGATGCCCACGTCATGGAAGCGGTCCGCATCGACCAGGCCGCTCAGCGTGCGGAACGGCAGATCCCAGCGGTTGGCCGGATGCATCGCCAGCAGCGACCACCCGGGCGGCAGCTCGATGGTCCAGAAGCTGTTGAATTTCAGGGCGACGGCGTCCGAGTACAGTGGCGTGCCGCCCAGTTGCTCCGGCACGTGAAAGCTCAGCGGCGCGCGCGGATGGCCGTCGATGCCCGGCTCGGGCAAGTCCCAATCCCAGGAGAACACGCCCCGCGCCACGCGCACGTCGCATGGCAGCAGAATCACAAAGCCGTGGGTCATGGCATCGATGAACGGCGGGCATTGCTTGATGGTGCGGATGTCGCGGCCGTGCAGGGGCGAGAACGCCTTGGGACGCATCGCCCGCACCCAGTCCGGCAGCGCCTGCTGGGCAGGCTGCGGGCGCGGGAGGCTGTCCTGCAGCAGCGGGTCGCAACGGAAGGTTACTTGCATGGCGTGCATGGCTTGGCTAGGTGGAAGCGGGCAATGTGCCGGAGTGGCCATGCAGTGTAGGGGCGAAGAGACGAAACCGTCTAGTTGCCGCGCCCGCCGCCATCCCCCTTACCCAATGTCCCGGCAGTCCTGACAATTTGGGCGGCATTCGCGCAATCGCCGCTTTGGTAGTTGCCTTCCTGCCCGCGTCCAGCCACAATCCGCGCTTTTCCGAACGCCCCGCCGGCCGCCGGCGCAAGCGCCACTCATATTCATTTCCCAATGTCAGCCATGTTCCGGCCGTTATGAACGAATGCTGCCCCTCCCTTAGTCTTGCGCCATGTCGGACCGGCAGCGCCAGCACGGAGTGGCGAGCAAGCGGCCGACAGCGGCGTACCGGGCCGCATGCAGTGCCGAACGCGACACAAATCTTGTGCGCAGCGGCCCGCATGACGGCCTCGGCAACGACAACGAAAAAGCGAGACAGCCTGGGTATGAGCGACGTAGCCGCCGCCCCAGCGCACCACAAAGGAGACACTCCGCCATGCTTGAACAGCCGTTCCCCGGCCGTGCCACCGCTCCCGGCACCGACGCGATCGAGGCCAAGGCCATCGACGCCATCGCATCCATCGAAGCCAAGGGCTTCCTCGACCGTTACTTCCAGATCAGCCAGCGCGGCAGCACCGGGCGCCGCGAGGCATTGGCCGGCGCCACCACCTTCATGGCCATGGTCTACTCCGTGTTCGTCGTGCCGGGCATGCTCGGCAAGGCCGGCTTCGATGGCAGTGCCGTGTTCGTCGCAACCTGCCTGACCGCGGCGTTCGGCTCCTTGTTGATGGGCGTGTGGGCCAAGCTGCCCATCGCCATCGGCTGCGCGATCTCGCTGACCGCTTTCACCGCCTTCGGGCTGGTGCTTGGGCAGGGGCTCTCCCCAGCCGTTGCACTTGGCGCGATCTTCCTGATGGGCGTGGTCTTCACCGCCATTTCCGTGACCGGCGTGCGCTCCTGGATCCTGCGCAACCTGCCGGCCGGCGTGGCGCACGGCACGGGCATCGGCATTGGCTTGTTCCTGCTGCTGATCGCCTCCAACGACGTGGGCCTGGTGATCAAGAACCCCGGCGCCGGCCTGCCGGTCACACTGGGCAAGATCACCGCCTTCCCGGTCGTCATGTCGATCCTCGGCCTGGCCGCCATCTTCGGGCTGGAACGGCGCCGGGTGCCGGGCGGCATCTTGCTGGTGATCATCGCCATCTCCGCGCTGGGCCTGGCCTTCGATCCCGCCGTCAAGTTCACGGGCGTGTTCGCGCTGCCCGCGCTGAGCGCGCCGGGCCATGCCTCGCTGATCGGTGCGATGGACATCAAGGGTGCGCTGTCGCTGACGGTGCTGCCTAGCGTGCTGGCACTGGTGATGACGGCCGTGTTCGACGCCACCGGCACCATCCGCGCCGTCGCGGGCCAGGCCGGCCAGCTCGATGCGAAGGGACAGATCCCCAACGGCGGGCGTGCCCTGACCACGGACTCGCTCAGCTCGATCTTCTCGGCCTTCTTCGGTGGCGCGCCCGCTGCGGCCTACATCGAATCGAGCGTTGGCGTGGCCGCCGGCGCAAAGACCGGCCTGGCCGCGGTGGTAGTCGGCCTGCTCTTCCTGGCAGTGATCTTCTTCTCGCCGCTGGCCGGGCTGGTGCCTTCGTACGCGACGGCGCCTGCCCTGATGTATGTGGGCCTGTTGATGCTCAGCAGCGTCAGCAAGCTGCATATGGACGATATGGTCGACGCCATGGCCGGCCTGGTCTGCGCGGTCTTTATCGTGCTGACCTGCAATATCGTCACGGGCATCATGCTGGGCTTCTGCACCCTGGTGATCGGCCGCATCGTGGCCGGTGAATACCGCAAGCTGAACGTGGGCACCGTGGCCATCGCGATGGCGCTGGCCGTGTTCTACGGCGGCGGCTGGGCAATCTGAGGCGTGACGGCCGCGGCGCTGCCCGCGGCCGGTGTCGCCACGCCAGCGGGTACTGAAAGCCAGCGCAACGATGACACTGGCTTTTTTGCGAAGCGGGCAAATTCCCGTCCCGCTTCTTTTTTTAGCGGCCTTGCCCTCTCGCGAACGGCCGTCAATCGCACCGCCTCAGGCGGCCGCACGCCGTTGCGGCGCAGATGCCGGCACCGTCGCTGCCAGTCCCTGCGCCAGGTCGGCGATCAGATCCTCCGGTGCTTCCAGGCCGATATGCAGGCGGATCACCGGCTCGGTGCCACGCCAGTACGAGTGTTGCGCCAGGCGCTCCGGCGCTGCCACCTGCACCAGGCTTTCATAGCCGCCCCACGAAGCCCCCAGCCCGAACAGGCTCAGCGAATCCACCAGCTTGCGCGCCGCCGCCTCATCGGCGGTGGGCAGCGAGAACGAGACCAGCCCGTTGGCGCCAGAGAAATCCCGCAGCCACAGCGCGTGGCCGGGGTCCGAGGGCAAGGCCGGATAGAACACCCGCCCTACCGCCTCATGCGCTTCCAGGAACTGTGCCACCGCCAAGGCATTGCGCTGGTGCTGGGCCAGCCGCACGGCCAGCGTGCGGATGCCGCGCAGCGCCAGGTAGGCATCGTCCGCGCTGATGGCCAGGCCGAAGCCATCGTAGGCATCGGCAATGCGGCGCGCCAGCCCCGCGTCCTTGACCACCACCGCGCCCTGCATCAGGTCGGAATGGCCGCTGATGTACTTGGTCGATGCCAGGATCGATATGTCCACGCCGAGCGCCAGCGGCTGCAGCACATGGCCGGAAGCCCACGTATTGTCGGTGGCCACCACCACGCCATGGCGGTGCGCGATCTGCGCAAGGCGTGGCAGGTCCAGCACCTCGTACAACAGAGAACTGGGCGACTCCAGGTAGAGCAGCCGCGTGTTGGGGCGGATCAGCGCTTGCACATCGTCCTCGCTGGGCGAGAAATAGCTGACCTCGATGCCCAGGCGGCGCAGCAGCGTTTGCTCCAGCCTGCGTACCGGCGCATAGACGCTGTCCACCACCAGCGCATGGTCACCCGGCGACAGCAGCGCCAGGAAGGTCAGCGAGATCGCCGCCAGCCCCGAGGGCGCCAGGAAGGTGCGATTGCCGCCTTCGAGCCCGGCAATCGCGTCTTCCAGCGCGCGGTGCGTATCCATGCCCTGCCGGCCATAGGAGCTGACACGCTCGCCGCGCGCATGGCGCGCCCGGATATCGTCATAGGCGTCGGAGTTCTCGAAGCGCACGGTGCTGGTGCGCACCACCGGCACATTGACCGGGCCGTGGCCCTGGACAAAGGGCGGCGTGCCGGCGTGGATCAGTTGGGTATCGCGATGATGGCTCATGGTTGCTCGATAGGGAGTTTGGCTTGTGCCGCGCTCAGACGGCGAAGCGCAGCTTGTCGAAAGAGAAAACGAAGGGATCGGCCTGCGCGCGCGGGGCTGTGCCGAGCGAGCGGTTGAGAAAGGCGCGCGTGCGCTCGCTGCGCGGCGCGCTGAAAATGCGGCTGGCCGGGCCATGCTCGACAATGCGCCCGCCTTCGGTGAAGTAAACCTCGTCGCTGATCTCTTGCGCAAAGCGCATCTCGTGCGTCACCAGCAGGCAGGTCAGCCCCTCCTCGACCAGGTCGCCGATCACGGTCAGCACCTCGCCCACCGTCTCCGGGTCCAGCGCCGAGGTCACCTCGTCGAACAGGATCAGCTCCGGCTCCATCGCCAGCGCGCGAGCGATCGCGACCCTCTGCTGCTGGCCGCCGGAGAGTTCGCCCGGATACGCGCCCGCCTTGTCGGCCAGGCGCACTTTGCGCAGCAACGCGATGGCGGTGGCCTCCGCCTGGGCGCGGCCGCGTCCCAGCACGCGCAATGGCGCGATGGTGAGGTTCTGCAGCACGGTCAGGTGCGGAAACAGGTTGTACTGCTGGAAGACAAAGCCCACACGCTTGCGCAGCGCAATGCGCTCGGCCTCGCTGCGCAGTTCGCGCACTGCAACGCCGCCGACCGTCACCGTGCCCTGCTGCGGCTCCAGCAGGCCGGTAAGGCAACGCAGGATGGTGGACTTGCCCGAGCCGGACGGACCGATGATGGACACCGCCTGCCCGCGCCGCACTTCCAGGTCGATGCCCTTGAGCACCGGGTTGCCGCCAAAGGCAAGGTGCACGTCCTTGAGCGCAACCAGCGGCGCGGCAGCCACGGGGACCGCGGACAACACGGGCCCGCCGTTATGTTCAGGCAACAGCATATTTTTGTTCCAGGAAACGGGTGAAGCGCGAAATCGGGTAGCACCAGGCAAAGAACATCGCCAGCACGGTGAAATAAATCAGCACGGTGAAGGCGGTCTGGTTGACGGTATTGCTGGCGATCTGCGCGGTATCGAGCAGATCGTGCACGCCCACCAGCGAGGCCAGCGCGGTGCCCATGGTGAGCGTGGCGTACAGGTTCATCCACGGCGGCAGCATGCGGCGCACGCATTGCGCAACGATGATCAGCCGCAGGATCTGCCAGCGCGAGAACGCCATCGAGCTGGCCGCCTCCCACTGCGTGAGCGGGATCGACTGCACCGCGCCGCGCAGCACCTCGGCCACATTGGCGCTGGCCGGCAGCGCCAGCCCCACCACCACCTTGAACCAGTCGGGGAACGGCACGATATGACTGCCGATATTCACCTCGAACGGGAAGACGTAGGTGGAAAAATAGATCAGCACCAGCCAGGGCGCATTGCGGAACACCTGCACGTACAGATGCGCCGGGCGTGACAGAAGCGCCACCGGCGACAGGCGCAACGCGCCAACCAGCAGCCCGCCGGCCGTGCCCAGCAAGATCGCCAGCAGGCTCACGCCGATATTGACCAGGAAGCCGCGCACCAGCGCCGGCGACCATTGCCAGGCGCTGGCCAGCGCGCGGGCCAGGTCCGGATGGCGGGTCGCCGCCAGCGCCACCGCCACCAGCGGCAGGAGCCACAGCAGACCGGCATAACGACCGGCGCGCGACGTTGCGGACGCGGCGAGATAAGTGGAATCAGCGCTCGCCATAGCCGGGCATCCTTAGTCGAAGTTCCAGCCAGTTGCCCGCCTGGCTGACCACCCAGGTCAGCAGGCCGAAGAACAACAGCAACAGCACCATCAGTTCCAGCACGTTGTCGCGCTGGGTCCAGATCATGATGGAGGCGTAGGTGATATCGCCCACCGCAATCGCGGACGCCACCGCCGTGGCCTTGACCAGCTCCACGGAATTGTTGACCAGGGCAGGCAGGGCAAAGCGCACCGCCAGCGGCAACTGCACGCGCCAGAGCAAAGTGCGGCGATCAAAGCCGAGCGACGCCGCCGCCTCCAGCGTGACCTTGGGCACCGCCTCGATGCCGGCGCGCAAGGCTTCGGCATGAAACACGCCCTTGTGCAGCGACAGCACCACCACCACCCACAAGAATGGCGTGAGTGGATTGGTCCGCTGCGCGTCCTGCAAGGCATGGGTGATCAGCATGTTGAGAACCAGGAAGGCGCAGTAGAGCTGCACCAGGGTTGGCGTGTTGCGGGTGACTTCCACAAACGCGCGCGTGGCACCGGCCAGCAGCGCGTTGCGCGAAGTCAGCGCCGCCGCCATTCCCACTCCGGCGGCCAGGCTGCCGGCAAGGGTGCAAAGCACCAGCTGGATGGTTACCCAAGCGCCATGCACGAAGGAGGCGCGGTCATACGCATCGGCGAGGAACGCGTAGTTCAGGCCGATGCGGTGCGCCGCATCGATCCACCAGGCAATCGCTGCGTCCATCAGGAACGGCCGCCCTTGAACTTGTCATGCAGCTCGGTCAGCGCCGGCGACGGCGGCAGGATGCCGGCCTTCTTCTCGGCGGCAACCAGCCAGCCGCTGCGATGCCAGTTCTGCACGATGCGGTCCACCGCAGAAATAGTGTCCTGCTCGCCCTTGCGGGTCCAGATCACGGTCGGCGCGGGATTGAGCTCAGGCAGCACGATGCGGTAGTTCTGCCATTCCGGGTTGCCCCGCACCAGCGGCTGCAGCAGCGTGTTGTCGTGCACGGCGCCGGCGCAGTTGTCACCGCGCAGCGCCAGCAGCGATTCCGCCGAGCCTTTGAAGCCCTTCGGGATGGCGCCGTATTCCACCTGCACCGGGCGCGTATAGCTGCTGCCCTGCGAGATGCACACCGTCTTGCCCTTCAAGTCTTCCCAGCGGCGGATATCGCTTTGCTTGGGCACGAYCACCGCGCCGCCCACACGATAGTAAGGCGTAGGCACGTGGCCCAGTTGCTCACCGCGCTCGGCGTTGTATTCCATCGCGGCGATCAGCACGTCGACCTTGCCCTGCTGCAGGAACTGCACCCGATTGGACGGCTGCACCTGCACCGTTTCCAGCTCCACATTGAGCTGCCTGGCCAGGTCCTGCGCGAGGTCCGCGTTGAAGCCGACGGGCTTTTGCGTGGCGGGATCGATCGAGCCGAAGGCGCTGCCGGACAGCATGATGCCGACCACGATCTTGCCGCGCTGGCGGATCTTGTCGAGCGTGGCGTCGGCCTGCGCGGCGCCGGCAAAGAAGGTGCCGGCCAGCAAGGCGGCAGCGAAGACAAGAGGACGCGGGGAGCGCAGCGAAAGAGTGCGGGTCATGGTGTGTTCGAGTTCTTGTTGGCTAAGTCGTTGGTGCAATGCAGCCGACAAACTGTACGCAAGCGCCGACGGGCACGGAACGAATAAAAGAGCCAATCGTTATGCGCATTCCGTTGCCCGCGGCAGCACAGCGCGGGCGCATATCCATGCGCGGAAAGATTCGTTGGCCGCGAGCGCCACGCTTTCTAAGCTTTGCGCTCGATTCGCCTCCGGCAACACCGTCATGCAACGTCGCACCCTGTTCCGCGCCCTCCTCTGCCTGCCCGTCGCCGCCGCTGCGGCCGCCATCGCTGGCGTACCCGCTGGCGTGCCTTTGCACAGCGATGCCACGCAGGCCCCGCAAGCCTTCCCCGCGCGTCCCGTGCGCATCGTGGTGCCGGTGGCGCCCGGCGGCAGCGCCGACAAGCTCGCGCGTACGCTGGCGCTCAAGCTCAGCGAGAAATGGGGCCAGCCCGTGGTGGTGGAAAACGTGGTGGGCGCCAGCGGCACCCTGGGTGCCGCGCAGGTGGCGCGGGCCAGGCCGGACGGCTACACCTTGCTGCTGGGTGGCGAAGGCGTGACGCTGAACGCCTCGCTGTTCAAGACGCTGCCGTACGATGCGAGCCGCGCGTTTCGCGGTGTCAGCAAGGCGGTGGTGAATCCGCAGATCCTGGTCGCCAGGCCGGATCTTGGCGTGCGCAACCTGCAGGACTACATCGCGCTGGCACGCAGGAAGCCGGGCGGGATCACGCTTGGCCTGCCGGGCAATGGCGGCATTGCCCACGTGGCCCATGAAATGCTATCGCGCCAGACCGGCATCAAGGTCAACTACATTCCCTACGCCGGGGGCGCGCCCGCCACGGTCGACCTGCTTGGCGGGCATATCGACGCAACGCTCATCACGCTCGCGGCGGTGACCGATTACGTGCGCTCCGGCCGGCTGACTGCGTTGGCGGTGACCACGCCTTACCGCTCGAAGGCGCTGCCACAGGTGCCGACCATGGCGGAGGCAGGTGCCGCCGGTTTCGCGGTGGAAAGCTGGCAGGGCTTGCTTGCGCCTGCGGCTACGCCGGCTGATGTGGTGGATCGCATTAGCCGCGATGTGGCGGCCGTGCTTGATGTGCCGGCCACGCGCAGCCAGCTGGAGGATGCGGGGTATGTTGTGGTGGGGTCTTCGGCGCAGGCGCTGGATGCTACGTTGGCTCGGGATTTGCCTAGGTATGCTTTGGTACCCAAACTCGCATCGCCTTAAGGCGATACTCAGACATGGGTCCCTCTTTTCCGCTCTTTTCGTGAAATCCCGAGGCGCCCCATACGGCCTTGGTGAACCTTGACGGCTCGCTTCGCATCGCGTTGGGGTGTGGCCCGCCCTTCGGGCGCTTCACACGGCTACCACAACGGGTTGATCGGCTGATCAGTTGAACGGTTGATCTTGCCGCTGGTTGGCTCCCCTCTCCCACTTGTAGGAGGGGCCGGGGGAGAGGGTGGGCGCTGGCCGAAGCGATGCCTTTGCGCCTACTGCTGCCTGTAGTCCACCAGCCGCACCGGCAAATCACCGTCTCGTTCGAGTTGATCCACCAGGCCGATTTCCCAGTTCAGGTAGGCGTGCATCTCGGACTTCCGGCGGTTTTCATCCTCGTAAGCGTAGGCGCTGTACCAGGCGTCTTCGTCGCCGGTCAGGACTCGCGCTGCGGCGGCCGTGCCGGCCTCGCCGGATTCCGTTGGCAGGCCAAGCGCTTGCCAGCGTGCGTTGCCGCCCAGCAGCGCGCGGACGTCGCGCTGGCTGGTGCGGCGCAACTCCGCTGCCACCGCTTGCGCCAGCACGCCGTCGGAAGACGTCACCACGATGATGTCGTCGGCACTGGCATGCTCCAGCACCAGCGCGACCTTCTCTGGCGTGGCGAACCATGCGCCGGGTAGGTGGCCGCGTCGGAATGCCAGGCTGCTATCCACGTCCACCACCGTTACCCCGCCCCGCGCTTGCAGCGTGGACAGCGATGCGGCTTCGATCCATGGTGCTTCGGCCTCGGAGGCGCGCAGCACGCGCACGGGCTCGGGGCCGGATTCGCGCGGTGCCAGCGGTGCCGGACGGAACAGGTAGACCTCGTGGCCGCTGAACTGGGCCAGCCAGGCTGCCGTGACCTGTGCGCGCACGCCGTCCCAGTCGGCCAGCACGATGCGGGCGCGGCGGGTGCCGGCGTAGGCGTCAGTGGCCTGCACCAGCTGGCCGCCGGGGGCGCTGCGCCAGCCCGGCAGGTGGCCTGCGGCGTATTCCTCGGGCGAGCGGACATCGAAGCGGTACAGCGTGCGGTCATCCACCTGCTGCGCGAAGGCAGCTAGCTGCGCCGCATCGATATGTTGCACGCCGGCGCGCTGCGCCACGCGGGTGGCCCGTTCACGCGCCGCGGCCTGGGCGGCTTCGCCGGGCTGTGGCGCGAAACGGGTCTGGCCGTGGTCGAGCTGGTAGCCGGCCAGCAGCCATGCCATGGTGCCGTCCTTGAGCGACACCACGCGATTGGGAATGCCAGCGTTGATCAGCGTCTGCGCGCCCACGATGCTGCGCGTGCGGCCGGCGCAATTGACCACCACCAGCGTCTCGGGATCGGGCGCGATCTCGCCAATGCGGTAGACCAGCTCGGCTCCCGGGCAGTCCACCGCGCCGGGGATGCTCATGTTCTGGAATTCCGTGAAGGGGCGGCTGTCCACCACCACCACGTTGTCGCCACGCGTCTGGTGCAGCTTGAGCGCCTCGGCGGTGATCCACGGCGTCTGCAGCTCGTGCTCGATCACTTCGCCGAAGGCTTTGCTGGGCACGTTGGTGCCGCTGAAGATCTCATAGCCGGCGGCCTGCCAGGCACGCGTGCCGCCTTCGAGCACGGATACGTTGGTATAGCCAAAGCGCAGCAGCTTGGCCGCGACTGCGTGGGCGATATCCTCGACCAGATCCGTCACCACGATGCGCGTGGTGCGGCGCGGCACCAGCCGGTCGATCGTGGTCTCGAGCCGGCCCAGCGGCGCGGGCACGGCGAACAACAGGTGCTCACGCGAGAAAGCGCCCTCTTCCCGCGCGTCGAGCACGGCGAGCTCCTCTCCCTCGGCGATGGCGCGCTTGAGCGCGGCCGGGCTCACCAGCGGATGGCGGATCAGCGCAGGCGCGGCAAAGGTGCGGTAGCTGTATTGCGTGCCACCCTCGGGCGCGGGGTCGAACTTCACACGCTCGCTCAGGCGGGACAACGTGAGGCCGTAGAAGTGYAGGTGCAAGCCAGGCGTATCGCCGATCAATTCGATGGTATGCACATCGGTGGGCGATAGCGTGATGGCATTGCCTGCCTGTACATCGAGCTGGCGTAGCGGTTCCAGCGTATCGAGCCCGGGCTTGCTGCCCTGGCTGCGATGAAAGATCACATTGCGCTCCACGCCGCGCACGCCGGCAATCACCGCCCAGGTGGTGTGGTCGTGCGGCGGCTGCGCCTTGCCCGGCAGGCCGGCCGAGGCGAACAAGGCAAAGCGGCCGTCCGGGTCTTCCGCCAGCCGGTAAATCGCGGCGGGCCTGGCCGCATCCACGGGGAAATGCGCCGGCGGGAACAGATGCGCCTGGCTGGCCAGCGCCACCAGTTCGTCGGCGATCGCGGCCAGCGGCGTCTTGTCGGCAGCGTGGCTGCCGGCAATCTCACGAGCACGGGCGATGAAGGCGGCGACCGCCGCGGCGCGGGCGCTGCTCACGTGGCCGGCAACGGCCGTGGCGTCGGCGTTTGGGTCGGCCTTTGCGTCAGTATCGGCCAAGGTCTGGGACAAGTCGGTAATGGTCATGGCAAGAAGCTCTTGAAAATGCTGGGCACGTTGAAGCCTAAAAGAACTTGCGCCTGGCGCTAACGAATCAGATCGCAGATCGTTATGCCGTGCCTGGCGTGGACATCATGCCGCCGCGGGTTGCCGCGCGCGGGCAAAGGCCACCAGCCACTCCACGCCCTGCGCGCACTCCTCGGCGGCGGCCACCAGGGCGATGCGGACATGGCCCGCGCCGGGGTTGTGGCCATTTACCGTGCGCGCCAGGAAGGCCTTGCACCAGATCAAAACCGAATATGCATCGGCGATATTGTTAGTTCTTCCCGGGTCGCGCACTCCGTAGAGTGGAGCATGGCCGCCACCTGCCACGGCATCGTATTCATTACAGGATCTCCCCCCATGACGACCCAGACCAATCAGACCAATCAGCAAAACCAGCGCAGTGCGGCCATTGCCGCCACCCTCGCCGAAGTCAGCGCACTGACGGCACAGCGCGAGGTGGATCGCGCCACGCTCGGGCAGGTCACCGCCGCGCTGCAGAAGCTGGCCGACCAGAAGGACCTGTTCGGCTTTGCCGATTTCCCGCCGCCCAGCGACGGCACCACCACCTCTACCCGCTACCGCCTGAGCGGGGAAGGCCAGTTGCCGGCGCTCTATCTCAATTCGATCGTGCCGGGCAAGAAGACCATCCCGCACAACCATGACACGTGGGCCGTCATCGTGGCCGTGCAAGGCGATGAGCTCAACCGCGTCTACCGCCGCACCGACGACGGCAGCAACCCCGAGCGGGCCAACATCGAACTGGAGCGCGAACTGGTGGTGCGCCCGGGCACGCCGATCAGCTTCCTGCCGCAGGACATCCATAGCATTCACGTGGTGGGCGACGCCCCCACGCTGCACTTCCACCTCTACGGCCGCCCACTCGAAACGCTGACGGGGCGCATCGGCGTGGAGCTGGAGACCGGGCGCATCGTCAACTACAACGCTACCCAGTTGAACCGCAGCGAGAAAGCAGCGGCCTGACATTGCGGCCAAGACGACAGCCCCATCCCTTGTTCACGCGGAGCACGCCATGACCCAATCCATCGACGCCGTCACCTTGCGCGGCTGGCTTAACGACGGCCAGCCCCTGGCGCTGTTCGACGTGCGCGAGCACGGCCAATATGGCGAGGGCCATCCCTTCTTCGCCGTGCCCCTGCCCTACAGCCGGCTGGAGCTGGATGTTGCCCGCCTGGCGCCGCGCCTGGCCGAGCGCATTGTGCTGTTCGACGACGGCGACGGCGTGGCCGGGCTGGCGGCACAACGGCTGGCTGGCCTGGGCTACAGCAATCTCACGCTGCTGGCGGGGGGCGCAGCGGCGTGGGCCGCGGCCGGCTACACCTTGTTCAAGGGCGTCAACGTGCCATCGAAGACGTTTGGCGAACTGGTCGAACACCAGCAGCACACGCCGCGCCTGAGCGCTGCTGAGCTGGTGGCGCGCCGCGACAGCGGCGAGCCGCTGGTGCTGGTGGATGGCCGCACCTTTGCCGAGCACCAGAAGATGACCATCCCCGGCGCGCACAGCCTGCCCAACGGCGAGCTGGCCCTGCGCCTGGCGACACTGCTGCCGGATGCGCAGACCACCGTGGTGGTGCACTGCGCCGGGCGCACGCGCAGCATCATCGGCGCGCAGACGCTGCGCAACCTTGGCCTGCCCAATCCCGTGCTGGCGCTGGAAAACGGCACGCAGGGCTGGTACCTGGCCGGCCACGTGCTTGAGCACGGCAGCCAGCGCCGCTACCCGGCGGCCCCGCCGGCCAGCGAGCTGGCCGAGGCGCGCGCTCGCTCGGCCCGGCTGCTGCAGCGTGCCGGCTTGCCCGCGCTGTCGGCCACGCAGGCGCAGCAGTGGCTGGACGACAACAGCCGCACCACCTACCTGCTGGACATCCGCACCGCCGAGGAATTCGCGCAAGGCTCGATCGACGGCGCGCGGCACGCGCCCGGCGGCCAGCTGGTGCAGGCCACCGACCAATACATCGGCGTGCGCGGCAGCCGCGTGATCGTGTTCGACGACGACGGCGTGCGCGCACCTGTGGTGGCCAGCTGGCTTTACCAGCTGGGCTATGAGAGCGCCGTGCTCGCGCACGGCGTCAACGCCGCCATCAAGGCGAGCGCGCCGCCGCGCACCCTGCCCGCCCACGCCCTGCCGGTGCTCGACGCCAACCTGCTGCGCGCGCTGCACGCGGAGGCGCCCGACGCGCTGCGCATCGACCTGCGAGACAGCGCTGAATATGCCCGCGGCCATGCCGAAGGCGCGGCCTGGTCGATCCGCCCGCGCCTGCCCGCCACGCTGGACCGCCTCGGCGCCACCCATGACCAGCCGGTCATCCTGATCGCAAGCGAGCCGCACGTCGCCAACCTAGCCGGGCGGGATCTGCTGGCCGCCGGCTACCGCCATGTGTACCGGCTGGCGGAGGGCTACCGCACCTGGCAGGCCGCGGGGCTGCCCGAAGCGGCCGAGCCGGTGGGGCTGCCGCCCGAAGCACGTATCGATTACCTGTTTTTCGTGCACGACCGGCACGAGGGCAACAAGGACGCCGCGCGCGCCTACCTCGCCTGGGAAACCGGGTTGATTGCCCAGTGCGCGCCGGATGAGCTGGGGCGCTTCCGCATTCTGGCGTCCGCAGGGCAAGCGGCAGACCAGAGCAAGGCGGCCTGATCGCACAAGCTCATGTTATGACATATTAATTTGATATATTTTATGCAATAACATAAAAAACACCGTCATGTGCTATGCTATTTCATATCTTTTGATATGAAAATATGCCATGGCATCATTCTACGATCAGCTCCAGGCACGCCGAGCCACACGCAAATCCTCGCTGGGGGAAGTGGCCCGGCTGATCGGCATGGCGCCGTCCAACCTGACCACGGCGCTGAGCGGCCGCAGCGATGTGCGCGCCTCCACACTCGAAGCCGTGGGTGCCGCGCTCGATGCGGAATGGGTCCTGGTGCCACGCGAGCACCTGCTCGCCGTGAAGCGCCTGGTCGAGGGCAAGGACAGCGGGCCGGACCGCGAGGCCAAGACCTCGGTGGAAATGTTCCTGGAGCAGGAATCATGAGCCCCGGGCTGCGCCCCCGCTATCTGGAAGTGCACCTGCACGGCGTGCTGTGCGGCCATCTGTGCGAGGTCGAGCGCACCTGCCGCTTCGTGCCGGCAGAGGCCTTCCGTGGCGACCCGCTGCGGCCCACGCTCAGCCTTTCGCTGACCTTCCCCGGCAACGACACGCTGACCGCCTCGGTGCTGGCCAACCCCTTCCATCGCGCGCTGTACAACACCAACGCGGCGCTGCCGCCCTACTTCGCCGGGCTGTTGCCCGAGAGCGAGCTGCGCAAGCGCCTGGAGGCCACGCGCCACCATCCCGAAGACCGTGACGATTTCGGCATCCTGGCCGCCGCCGGCGACGACCTGCCGGGCGCGGTAGTGGTGCGCCCCGCGCCCATCGACGCCCTGCCCGAGCACGTGCGCACCGTCGGCGTGACGGGTGGCGCGGACAACCTGGAAATTGCCGTGATCGAAGGCGCCACCGAAGGCGCGGCATCGGTCTCGGGCGTGCAGAACAAGCTAGCACTGTCCACCGCGCATGCCGGCAAGCGCTACTCCATGCCCACCCATGGGCACCTCTCCGACCTGATCGCCAAGCTGCCCGCGCGCAATGACGACAGCCAGGTCTTCAACGAATACGTGTCGATGCAACTGGCGCAGGCTGCCGGCGTGGCGGTGGCACCGTGCCGGCCCGTGCCGCTTGCCGCCATCGAGGTCGAGGGGCTGGCCGAGGCCCTTGGCACCGGCCTGCACTTCCTCGCCGTGGACCGCTTCGACCGCGAGCCCGGCGGGCGCGTGCATGCCGAAGACGGCTGCCAGTTGCTGACCCGCATGCCCAACCGCAAGTATGGCGGCCATGACGCCTACGCCGCCCTGGTGCAACTGCTGGAGCGCCTCAGCGTGCGCGGCATCGAAGACGTGCGGCAGTTCTTTATCCGCCAGGCCGTCGATACGCTGCTGGGCAACAGCGACGCCCACCTGAAGAACTTCTCGTTCCTGTACCGCAACGGCGTCGCGCCCGAACTCTCGCCCGCTTATGACATCGTCAGTGTGGCTGCCCTGCCGGGCTTTGCCGGCTTCGGCCAGAACGTAGCCATCGACCGGCAGCAGCGCGAGCAAACCCTGCAGACCTACCGCGAATTCGCGCGCAAGGCCCGGATCGCCGAGCGCATCGCCACCGCCGCCGTGAAAGACGCGGTGGCGATGGCGCACGAGCGCTGGCCGGCATTGCTGGAGCAGCTGCCGGCGCCGGCGGGCATGCGTGCCATCGTGCTGGAGCGGCTGGCGACATTACCCCTGGCACGGCGCAAGGCTTAGTTCAGCGCCCCCCTCAGCTCAGCCCATCCAGCACCACGTGCTGCCCATGGATCGCCTGCGCCGCGTCCGAGGCCAGGAAGGCAATGGCGCGCGCCGCCGCCGCGGTCGAGACCCAGTTGGTGGGATCGGCGGTGGGCATGGCCTGGCGGTTGGCATGGGTGTCGAGCGTGCCCGGCGCGACGCTATTGACGTTGACGCCAGCTCGGCGCACCTCATGCGACAAGCTCTCCACCAGACGCTGCAACGCGCTCTTTGACGCGCAGTAGGCGCCCATCGCGGCGGCGCCGCTAGCGGCGCCGCGCGCGGTCACAGCCACGACCTTGCCGGCACCCTGCGCAAGCATGGCGGGCACCAGGTGCTGCGTGACGGCCACCAGCGACCAGGCGTTCAGATCCATCATCCGCATCCAGGATTCGCGGCTGAGCGCATGCACGGGCTCGCCCATCTCGAAGCCGCCTGCCACGTGCACCAGCACATCCACGCCACCGAACGCGTCGAGGATGCTGCGCGCCGCCATGGCCATGCTGTCCGTCGAGGTCACGTCCGCCGCTAGCAACAGGTGCCAGTCCGCGGCCTCGGGCACCGGCGCGTGCGCACGCAGCACCTCCACGTCGCGGTCGATCAGGGCCAGCCGCGCCCCCTCGTCCGCGAACGCCTGGGTAACGGCGCGGCCAAGCGCGCCACCGGCGCCAGTAATCACGATGCGGCGGGGGGATGCTGACGATGCCATGGTGTTCTCCTGTTCGGGCTTCGGTCTCCTAGTCACCATAGTCTGCCGCGCTTGAGGTGGAAAGCGCGTTGGAGGGCGAGGGGCAAAGCCGGCGAGTGCATTCGGCCTCGCCGGGGCCGGCAAAGCACAGCCCGATGCCATTGCAGAATCTTACAAACGATAATCATTATCATTTACAATCTGGCGCTTTCCGCACTCTCGCAGCACATGCTCACTCGCCAACTGATTGCCCCGGCCGCCCTGGGTTGCCTGCTCTCCCCCGCCATGGCCCTGGCCGCCCCGGACGCCGAGACCACCTTGCCGGCCGTCACGGTTAGCGCCGCCGAAGATCCCCGCGCCGACACCGGCTTTGCCACGCGCCGGGCAGCGGGCGTGACCAAGTCCGGCACGTCCGCGGCGGACAACGCGCAGTCCATCACCGTGATCACGCGCGATCTGATGGACAGCCAGCAAGCGCAAACCCTGGGTGACGCGCTGGCCAATTCGGCCGGCGTGGTCACCAATGTCTACGGCCGGCGCGGCTGGGACGACTTCATCATCCGCGGCCAGCGCGCATCCGAATCCGTCTTTGTCGATGGCCTGCTGGTCGAGTCGAACAACCGCGTGGCGCAGGAGCTGTTCGGCGCGCAGCGCGTGGAAGTGCTCAAAGGCCCGGCCTCGGTATTGTTCGGCAAGGTGCAGCCGGGCGGCATGGTCAATATCGTCAGCAAGCGCCCCATGCCCGACCTGTTTGGCGAACTAGGGCTGACGGTAGGCAACTACGGCTTGCGGCAGGCCACGGCGGACGTGGGCACGCCATTGTCGGAAAACGGCAAGGCCGCGCTGCGCGTGAACGCCCTGGCGATGAACAGCAACGACGCGACCGACTACGTCTATTACCGCAACCGCTACATCGCGCCGTCGCTGTCGCTGGACCTGGGCGCGCGCACCGACCTGACCCTGCTAGCGAGCCACAACGAGCGGCAATATGTGCGCCAGCAAGGCCTGCCCGTGAATGGCACGCTCATCGCCAACCGCAACGGCACCCTGCCCAACAGCCGCTTTACCGGCGAGCCGGGCCTGGCGCCATACGACGGCGAGCAGAACCGGCTGGGCTATGCGCTGACCCACCGCTTTGATTCCGGCTGGACGTTGAACCAGAATTTCCGCTGGCAAACGCTGTCGCTGGCCGGCACGCTGATCGCGGGCGGCACCATGGCCGTCAACAGCCAACTGCTCAACCGCAGCGGCACGCAGCAGGATTTCTCCGGCACCACCCTCGGCGTGGATACCAACTTGCAGCGGCGCTTCGAGATTGCCGGGCAGCAGCATGAGATCACGCTCGGCGTGGACTACAACCGCAGCAACGAGAGCCGCCTGCAGCGTACCTGCCGCGTCGCGGCGCTGAACGTCTACAAGCCGGTGTATGGCGCGGCCGTGAACTGCCCCAGCGCCTACAGCCTGAACCAGGAAGACAACGTCAGCACGCTGGGCTTCTACGCGCGCGACCAGGTGCGCTTTGCCGAGCGCTGGCTGCTCACCGCCGGCCTGCGCCACGACACCGCCCGCACCAGCACCACGGACCGCCTGGCCGCCACGCGCCTGGACGACACCGCGCGGGCCGTCACCGGCAGCGCCGGGCTGATGCTCGACCTGACCAGCTGGGCACGGCCCTATGTCAGCTACGCGACCTCGTTCCTGCCCAATAGCGGCACGGACGTCAACGGCGGCACCTTCAAGCCCGAGACGGGACGCCAGGCCGAGGTGGGCATCAAGTTTGATTTGCCCGGCAAGCGCGGCCTGCTGACCCTGTCTGCCTTCGACCTGACCCGGCGCAACGTGCTGAGCTCGGACCCGGTCAATACCGGCTTCAGCATTGCCACGGGCGAGCAGCGCACGCGCGGGCTGGAGGCAGAGCTGACGGCGGATCTTGGCGGCGGCTGGAGCCTGGCCGGCGCCTATGCCTACATCGCCAGCGAGGTCACGGAAGACACCGTTGCCGCCAATGTGGGCAAGCCGCTCAACAACGTGCCCCGGCACAGCGTCTCGCTATGGGGCACCAAGCATTTCCGCGGGCCGCTGGCAGGCTGGTACGCCGGCGCCGGCATGCGCGCGGAGAGCGCCAAGCGCGGCTACACCTTCAACTACACCGTGCCCGGCTACGCGGTGGCGGACCTTGGCGTGGGCTATGTGGCATCGCACTGGAAGGCCGCGCTCAACGTCAAGAACGTGTTCGACAAGGCGTACTATGCCGGCGGCCTGAGCAACAACATCGTGCCGGTGGGCAATCCCCGTACGGTCATGCTCAACGTGGCGCTCAACTACTAAAACCAAACTACGCTACGCCGCCAGCAGGCCTTCGATCAGGCCCGCCACATGCCGCACGGCCACGTCGTCGTCGCGGCGCACATGCCAGGCCAGGTGGAGGGAAAAACCCTCCACCGCCACCGGCGGCGCGAACGTCGCCAGGGCCTGTGCCGGGTCCTCCGGCAGGCAGCGGCTGGGCAGCATGGCGATCAGGTCGGAATCGGCCAGCAGCGGCGGCACCATCATGAAGCTCGGCACCACCATGCCGATGCGCCGCGCCAGGCCCAGCCCGGCCAGTGCATCGTCCAGCGGCCCATGGATGTCGCCACGGCCGGATACCAGCACATGCGGGTAGTCCAGCCAGCGCTCCAGGCCAAAGCCGGTGGCGGCCGGATGGCCCTGCCGCATGGCCACCACGTAGTGCTCGCGCAATAACGGCCGACGGCGAAAATCCGCGCCCACGGCGGGAAACACGGATACGGCGAGATCGCTATCCCCGCGCGCCAGGGACTCGAGCGCAGCATCGGCGCCCTGCCACGGCTGCAGCACGAGATTGACACACGGCGCGCTGCACGCCAGTTGCCGATGCAGTTGCCGCGCCACCAGCACGGCGGGATGGTCCGCCATGCGCATGCGCACCGTTTGCGACAAGCTCGCCAGATCCACCTCGGGCTCGCCGATCACCGCCGCCACCGAGGCCAGCGCCTGCTTCAGCGGCCCGCGCAGAGCCTGCGCCTTTGGCGTGAGCTGCATGCCGCCAAGCGCACGCTCCAGCAGGCGATCCTTGAACAGATGGCGGCACCGCTCCAGCGCGCTGGAGGCCGCTGGCTGGGACAGCCCGACACGCTGCGCGGCACGCGACACATGGGCTTCGTCGAGCAAGGCGTCCAGCACGGTCAGCAGATTGAGGTCGATCGCACGTAAATTCATGAAACAGATAATAGAACATACAAACCATCCATTGGAATGATTTAGTGTGAAGCGGCATCCTTGAGACATCGCCACGGCACGCACCACGGCACACACCGCGGTACTACCAACCGGAGCCCCTCATGTCCAAGACCCTGATCCTGCTGTTCCACCCCCGGTTCGGCCAATCCAAGGCCAATCGCGCCCTGTGCAATGCGGCCAGCACGCTGCCCGGCGTGGAGATCGCCGACCTCTACGCCCTCTACCCGGACGGCGCCATCGATGTGGATGCCGAAGTCCGCCGGCTGCTTGGCGCGGACCACATCGTGTTTCAGTTCCCGCTCCAGTGGTATGCCACGCCCGCCCTGCTCAAGGCCTGGCTGGACGCCGTGCTGACACGCATGTTCTATATCGCCTATGAGACGGAGGGCCGCGCGCTGGCAGGCAAGCCCATGCTGGTAGCCGCCACTGCGGGCAACGTGCGGCAGGCCTACGGGCCAGGCGGCGTCAATCTGTTTCCGCTTGCCGAGTTGCTGCGCCCCTTGCAAGCCACCGCCAACCGCTGCGGCCTGCCGTGGTCCGAGCCGTTCGTGCTTTATGAGGCTGGCAAGCTGGATGACCACGCGCTGGCTGCCGCGGGCGAACGCTACGCTGTGCGCTTGCAGCACATCGCGGCCTAGCCAGCCACGCCAGGATCGTTCAAGATTCGGGCTCGCAGAAACGCCTGAGAGTCGCAATTGCCGCTGAATCGCCTGAAACAAAGCGCCACCCTGATCGCCGTGCTGGCATTGATCGGATCGATGGCCTCGCTCTGCGTCGGAACATCGTTTGCCAAGAGCCTGTTTGCCGAGGTTGGCGCCCAAGGCACCACGGCGCTGCGGGTGAGCTTCTCGGCGTTGATCCTGCTATGCGTGTGGCGGCCCTGGCGGATGCCGCTCAGCCTGGCCAACGCCCGCGTGATCGCGCTGTACGGCGCGGCGCTGGGTGCCACCAACCTGCTGTTCTATATGTCGCTGCGCACCGTCCCGCTCGGGCTGGCGATTGCCATCGAGTTCACCGGGCCGCTGGCAGTAGCCGTGTCGTCGTCGCGGCGGGCCATCGACTTTCTCTGGATTGCCTTTGCGGTGGCAGGCTTGCTGTTGCTGTTGCCGCTTGGGGAGAACGTTGCCACGCTCGATCCCGTGGGCATCGGCTACGCGCTGGCGGCTGGCGTGGGCTGGGCGCTATACATCATCTTCGGGCAGATGGCAGGCAACGCGCACGGCGGGCAAGCCACCTCGCTCGGGCTGACCATGGCATCGCTGGTCGTGCTGCCTTTCGGGCTGGCGCATGCCGGCGCGGCCATGTTCAGCCCGTCGCTGCTGGTAGCAGGGCTGGCGGTTGGCCTGCTCTCCAGCGCCATTCCCTATTCGCTGGAAATGGTGGCGCTCAAGCGGCTGCCGCGCCGCACCTTCGGCATCCTGCTCAGCATGGAACCCGCCATGGGCGCGCTGGCAGGGCTCGCCTTCCTGCACGAGACGCTGAATACACAGCAATGGCTGGCGATTGCCAGCATCATCACGGCGTCGGTGGGATGCACCGTGACGGCCGGATCGCGCAAGCGCGCAAGCGCAGAGGCTTAGGCCGCCGGGAGCCGCGCGACGCCCTGCGGCGCGCTGTTGCCGGCCAACTCGCCCAGCACCAGTTTCACCTCATACAGCAGGCTGTCTTCCGGATTGCGCCGGGTGGAGAAACCGAACTCCCGCATCAGCGCCAGCATGCGGCGGTTCTCGCTCAGCACATCCCCGCGCAGCAGATGCAGGCCGGCGCCCAGCGCCGCGTCGCGCAGGCGCTGGATCAGCCGGCGGCCGATACCCTTGCCTTGCCAGTCGTCGGCCACCGCCACGGCGAACTCCCCAACGTCGCCCTCTTCGCCACGCGTCACCACGTAGTTGCCGTTGGCGACGATCATCGGCAGTCCCTGCACTTCCGCCGTGACCACCAGCGCCAGGCCGGCGTTGCTCTCGATGAACAGGTCGATCACCTCGTCGGACACGCGTCCGCCGGTCAGGAAGCGGTAATAGCGGCTCTCGCGCGACAGGGCCTGGACGAAAGCCCGCTCTCTCTCGGCATCGGCGGCACGAACAGCGCGCACCACCACGCGCTCGCCACCGCTCAACTTCCAGGTCTCGGCACATTCCGGGCAGCCGGCATGCCAGCCGCCGCCGGTCAGGCGGGATTGGCCCGAGAGACTTGGGGGATTCGAGGGTTGCATGTCCGGCTCCTGACTTCATATTTCATAGTCAGGAGTATAGGCAATACCCTGACTTTTGCAAATGAAGTTAGCCTGCTATGCTCAATGGATGGATCTCACCGCCCAAGAACTCCGCAACTGCTCGATTGCCGCGACCCTCTCGCTGATCGGAGAGAAGTGGACAATCCTGATCCTGCGCGACGTTTTCCACGGCATCAGGCGCTTCGACGAGTTCCTGGAGCGCCTGCAGTGCTCCCCCGCCGTGCTGTCGGCCAGGCTCAAGACACTGACCGAGGCAGGCATCCTGCGCAAGGTGAGCTATCGGGAGCCGGGCGAGCGGGAACGGTTCGAGTACCGGCCGACGCGCGCCGCGGTGGAGTTGCTGCCGGTGATCATCGGCCTGATGCAATGGGGTGATCGCCACCTGGCCGCCAGCGGCCAAGGGCCGGTGACGCTGCTTACCGCACCGGAGGGGCGCCGCGTGCGCGCGGCGCTGGTGGATGATGCGGATCAGTTAGTGCGGCCCAACGATATCGAGATTTACCACGCGAGCCAGCGGCCAGCGCCGGCGGCCGAAGGCGAATCCCCGCAAGCGCCTGCCACGCAGGCGTGAGCCTGGGTGGCAGGCGACCCAAAGCAGCTTGGTCATGCATCCCGGCGATCAGTCGTCAATCCTTCAGCCACCAGTCCAGCAGTGTTTCGTCATCGGGATCGTCCAGATTCCGGTAGATGTTCGCGTAGTACCACTGAATCCCGGTCTGCTCGCGAAACCTATCAAAGACCTCGCGGATCCGGTCCATCCCGTTGTTGGATGGGATGGTCAACGACAGGTTTCCGCCGTTGATCCCATCCAGGGAACCGCCCAGTTCGGCTTGCACTTGCTTCTCCAGCCGTGCCAGGCATGCCTGTGGGATATCTTCATCCTCGTAGATCTGAATGCAGAAATTGCCACCCCTCGACAGGACTTCGGCATGCGCGTTTCTGTTCTTGATAGAGACGATGTCGCCTCTTGCCAGATTCAGGGCGAGACCGGGCGAGGCGAGTAGCTCATAGGTGTCTTCATCGATCTTGCGGGCGGGCAGTTCCTCGAACATTGGCTCCGCGTCGTCTTCTCCGGCGTAGACGTGGATCAGGACGTTTGGGGGGATGTTTTCCATGGGGTAATTCGTCGCTCTTGAATTTGATGCTGATGCGCAATCGCCTAGTTTACATAGCAAGCGTGTTGTGAGACATCTTCAACGTTCGACGTTCGACGCTTTAACCCATGCCCCGCGCAAGAACAACAGCCCAGGAACCAGCTAGAGCCAAACCCAATGCGACTTCTCGATCATGTTTCAATCGGCGTGCCCAACCTCGACGCAGCGCGCCCCTTCTATGACGCGATCATGCAGACCTTGGGCGCAACGAAGGTCTATGACCGCCCCGATGCGCTTGGCTATGGCGAGCGCTGCACGTCCAGCGATACGATGTCCACGTGCCTGGCGGTCTATCTCGACCCGAGCAGGATCGAAGCAAACAAGCGGCATTGGTGCTTCAAGGCGTCGTCCCGCAAACAGGTGGACGCGTTCTTCGCCGCGGGCCTCGACGCCGGGGGATCGTCGGATGGGGATCCCGGCCTGCGGCCTGCCTACCATGCCGGATACTACGCAGCGTTCCTCGTCGATCCGGCGGGCAATCGCGTGGAGGCGGTGTGTCATTCGGATTCGGCCTCGATCTGACTCGGTCCGCCTAAAACCAGCCGCTGCCTGCACCACCACGCGCACCGCCCCGATCCATTGCACTGCACCATGACCGTGCCACCCCGCCCCACCTCGGCGCATCGCCTCCCGGCCTGACGCGCCTGCGCAGCGCAAAAACCCCGCCATCCATCACAAACAGCCCTGGCACACCGCTTGCGTAATAAGACGCGAGCGGACCAACGGCGGCCCGCTCACCTCACACAGGGTGGTAGCGGTCTTCACCGCTGCCACCAGGACAACGGCGTCCCCTGATCTGGTCTTCACGACCGGATTGCGGGACGCCATTTGTTTTTATGGAGCCATGATGACCGGCAAAGCCACCCGCATCGAACTGCTAAGCCTGCGCACCCCGCAGATGCGCGCCTTCCACCTGACGTGGATGGCCTTCTTCGTGTGCTTCTTCGCGTGGTTCGCTTGCGCGCCGTTGATGCCGGTGCTCAAGGGTGAATTCGGCCTGACTCCCGACCAGATCGCCAATATCAATATCGCGGCAGTGGCGGTGACCATTCTCGTGCGGCTGGCCATCGGCCCGCTGTGCGACCGCTTTGGTCCGCGCCGCGCCTACACCGGCTTGCTCGCGCTGGGTGCGATCCCCGTGCTGGGCGTGGCGATGGCGCAGAGCTACGAAGCCTTCCTGTTCTTCCGCCTGTTGATTGGCGCGGTTGGCGCGAGCTTCGTGATCACGCAATACCACACCTCGGTGATGTTCGCGCCCAACGTGGTGGGCACCGCCAACGCGGCAGCCGCCGGCTGGGGCAATGCCGGCGGTGGCGCGGCGCAAGCGCTGATGCCGCTGCTGCTGGGTGGCGTGCTGATGCTGGGCGTGAGTCACACCATGGGCTGGCGCCTGGCGCTGCTGGTGCCGGGCGTGCTGATGCTGATCATGGCAGTGCTGTACTGGCGCTATACGCAGGACTGCCCGCAAGGCGACTTCAAGGATCTGCGCGCGCGCGGCATCGCCATCGACAGCGGCAAGAAAGGCGGCTGGGCCAGCTTTGTCGCCGCTGCCGGCAACTACCGCGTGTGGATGCTGTTTATCACCTACGGCGCCTGCTTCGGCGTGGAGATCTTCATCCACAACGTGGCTGCTACCTATTACGTGGATCGCTTCGGCCTGTCGCTGGGCAGCGCCGGCCTGGCCGCCGCCAGCTTTGGCCTGCTCGCCCTGTTCGCCCGTGCCCTGGGCGGCTGGCTGTCGGACAAGGCTGCGCTGCGCCGTGGCCTGGATGCGCGTTCCATGCTGCTGTTCGTGCTGATCCTGGGTGAAGGCCTGGGCCTGTTGTGGTTCGCCCAGGCGCATAGCGTCGTGGCTGCGGTGGCCGCCATGCTGGGCTTCGGCCTGTTCACCCATATGGCCTGCGGCGCCACCTATGCGCTGGTGCCCTTTATCGACCGCAAGGCGCTGGGCGGCGTGGCCGGCATCATCGGCGCCGGCGGCAATGTGGGCGCCGTGGCGGCGGGCTTCCTGATGAAGGGCCTGGGCGGCAACCTGCAGCAAACGCTGACCGTGCTGGGCGCGGCGGCCATCGTCTCCGCCTTGTGCGCCATCGCCGTGCGTTTCTCGGCCGAGCATAAGGCCAGCGAGCAGGCGCTGTTCGACAACGCGCTGGCCGGCTCGGGCTCCTGAGCCCGCCCGACGCAACGACGCCACCAAAGCACACGCACCAGCGGCCCCACAGAACAAGGAAACCATCATGAAACTGATCATCATCGGCCACGGCATGGTCGGCCACAAATTCCTGGAATGCCTGGCCGAGGCCGGTTCGCAAGATCTCGAAGTCACGGTGCTGTGCGAGGAGCCGCGTCCGGCCTACGATCGCGTGCACCTGTCCGAGTTCTTCGCTGGCAAGTCCGCCGAGGATCTCTCGCTGGTCGAAACCGGCTTCTTCGAGCGCAGCAACATGCTGCTGCGCCTGAACGCGCGCGCCACCGGCATCGACCGCGCGGCCAAGACGGTGACGGTTTCCACCGGCGAGACGCTGTCCTACGACAAGCTGATCATGGCCACCGGCTCCTACCCCTTCGTGCCGCCGCTGCCCGGCAAGGACCGCAAGGATTGCTTTGTCTACCGTACCATCGAAGACCTGGAAGCCATGCAGGAATGCGGCGCCCGCTCCAAGACCGGCGTGGTGATCGGCGGCGGCCTGCTGGGCCTGGAATGTGCCAAGGCGCTGCGCGACATGGGCCTGCAAACCCATGTGGTGGAATTTGCCCCCCGCCTGATGGCGGTGCAGGTGGACGACGGCGGCGGCGCCATGCTGCGCCGGAAGATCGAAGCGCTTGGCGTCACCGCGCATACCCGCAAGAACACCGTTGAGATCGTCGACGGCGAAGACGGCACCCATCGCATGAACTTTGCCGATGGCAGCCATCTGGACACCGACATGATCGTGTTCTCGGCCGGCATCCGCCCGCGCGACGAACTGGCCCGCGCCAGCGGCCTGGCCATTGGCGAGCGCGGCGGCATCACGGTGGACAACCAGTGCCTGAGCTCCGACCCCGACGTGTACGCCATCGGCGAATGCGCGCTGTGGGACGGCAAGATCTACGGCCTGGTCGCTCCGGGCTATGAAATGGCCCGCGTGGCCGCCAAGCACCTGCTCGGCCACCAGGCCGAGTTCGCCGGCGCCGACATGAGCACCAAGCTCAAGCTGATGGGCGTGGACGTGGCCAGCCTGGGCGACCCGCACGGCAATGCGCCCGGCAGCCGCTCGTTCCAGTTCACCGACGAGCGCAAGCAGGTCTACAAGAAGCTGGTGGTGTCCGAGTGCGGCAAGTACCTGCTGGGCGGCGTGCTGGTAGGCGATGCCGAGGAATACGGCACCCTGCTGCAGATGATGCTCAACAAGATCGAGCTGCCCGAGTCGCCGGAATTCCTGATCTTGCCGTCCTCCGACGGCCAGGCCAAGCCGGGGCTGGGCGCCGACGCGTTGCCCGATGCCGCGCAGATCTGCTCCTGCAACAACGTGACCAAGGGCGATATCTGCGCCGCCGTCTGCAACGGCACCACCACCATCGGTGCGATGAAGAGCTGCACCAAGGCCGGCAGCACCTGCGGCGGCTGCGTGCCGCTGGTCACGCAGGTCATGAAGGCCGAGATGAAGAAGCAAGGCCTGGCGGTGAACAACCACCTGTGCGAGCACTTTGCCTACTCCCGCCAGGAGCTTTACCACCTGGTGCGCGTGGGCGGCTTCAAGACCTTCGACGCACTGCTGGCAGCGCACGGCAAGGGCCTGGGCTGCGACGTCTGCAAGCCCACCGTGGCGAGCATCCTGGCCTCGTGCTGGAATGAGTTCGTGCTCAAGAAAGAGCACGCCAGCCTGCAGGACTCGAACGACTACTTCCTGGGCAACATCCAGAAGGACGGCACCTACTCGGTCGTGCCCCGCATGCCGGGCGGCGAAGTCACCCCCGACGGCCTGATCGCCGTGGGCCAGGTGGCCAAGAAGTATGGCCTGTACACCAAGATCACCGGCGGGGCGCGGGTCGACATGTTCGGCGCGCGCGTGGAAGAGTTGCCGATGATCTGGGAAGAACTGATCGCGGCCGGTTTCGAATCGGGCCATGCCTATGGCAAGTCCCTGCGCACCGTGAAGTCCTGCGTAGGTTCCACGTGGTGCCGCTACGGCGTGGACGACTCGGTTGGCCTGGCCATCGAGATCGAAAACCGCTACAAGGGCCTGCGCGCGCCGCACAAGATCAAGTTTGGCGTCTCCGGCTGCACCCGCGAATGCGCGGAAGCACAGGGCAAGGACGTGGGCATCATCGCCACCGAACGCGGCTGGAACCTGTACGTGTGCGGCAACGGCGGCATGAAGCCCCGCCACGCCGAACTGCTGGCCAGCGACCTGGACCGCGAAACGCTGCTGCGCTACGTGGACCGCTTCCTGATGTTCTATGTGCGCACCGCGGACCGCCTGCAACGCACCAGCGTCTGGCGCGACAACATGGAAGGCGGGCTGGACTACCTCAAGGCCGTGGTGCTGGAAGACAGCCTGGGCGTCGGCGCCGAACTGGAAGCGCAGATGCAGCACGTGGTGGACACCTACGAAGACGAATGGAAGGCCGCCGTGACCAACCCGGAAACCCGCAAGCGCTTCCGCCACTTCGTCAACAGCGACCTGCGCGACGACAACCTGGTCTTCATGGAGGAGCGCGGCCAGATCCGCCCGGCCACGCCGGAGGAACGGAACTTGCATAAATCCCGGCTTGAGCAGATCCCCGTGATCGTCAAGGCAGCCTGAACCGCCCCGACCCATCATCCCGCGCCAACGCCCAAGGAGAACATCATGAGCCCCACCCACCAAACCGAAGCCTGGACCGCCGTTTGCAGCCTGCGCGACATCGTGCCCAATACCGGTGTGTGCGCACTGGTGGACAAGGCACAGATCGCCGTGTTCCGGGTGGGCGCCGGCTACAGCGACGATCAGGGCGGCAATGGCGACCAGGTGTTCGCCATCTCCAACTACGATCCCAACTCCAACGCCGCCGTGCTGTCGCGCGGCCTGGTCGGCAGCCTGGGCGAACGCATCGTGGTGGCGTCGCCGATCTACAAGCATCACTTCGATCTGCAGACCGGCGAATGCCTGGAAGCGCCCGAGCACTCGATCGCGGCGTATCCGGCCCGCGTCTATGACGGCAAAGTCTGGGTGGCCGCATGACCACGCCCCCCAAACCCCGCCTGGTAGTGGTCGGCAACGGCATGGCCGGCATGCGCACGGTCGAGGAACTGCTGAAGCTCGCGCCCGACCTCTATGACATCACCGTGTTCGGCGCCGAGCCGCACGGCAACTACAACCGCATCCTGCTCTCGCCGGTGCTGGCGGGCGAGAAGACGGTTGCGGACATCATGCTCAACACCCGCGACTGGTACGATCAGAACGGCATCGAACTGCTGGCCGGCGATCCGGTGGTGGCGATCGACCGCCGCCGCCGGCTGGTGCGCTCGCAATCCGGGCGCGAGGTGGGCTATGACCGCCTGCTGCTGGCGACCGGCTCCAAGCCGTTCATCATCCCCGTGCCGGGCCACCAGCTCGATGGCGTCATCGCCTTTCGCGACATCCAGGACGTGGAAACCATGCTGGCGGCGGCCCGCAACCATCGCCACGCCGTGGTGATCGGCGGCGGCCTGCTCGGCCTGGAAGCCGCCAACGGCCTGATGCGCCAGGGCATGGAGGTCAGCGTCGTGCACGTGGCCGACAGCCTGATGGAGCGCCAGCTCGACAAGCCCGCCGCCGCGCTGCTCAAGCAGGCGCTGGAGCGCAAGGGACTGCGTTTTTTGCTGAACGCCAATACCAGCGGCATCCTTGGGGAAGACCGCGTCACCGGCGTATGCTTTAAAGACGGTACCCAGATCCGCGCCGACCTCGTGGTAATGACCGCCGGCGTGCGCCCCAATATCGAACTGGCCCAGCAGGCCGGGCTGCGCTGCGAGCGCGCCATCGTGGTGGACGACACCTTGCAGAGCTACGATCCGCGCGTGTATGCCGTAGGCGAATGCGTGCAGCACCGCCAAGCCACCTTCGGGCTGGTCGCGCCGATCTGGGAACAGGCGCGCGTGGCCGCCGCGCACCTGGCCGGCGCCGGGCATCGTCGCTATGTGCAGCAGGCCACCGCCACCAAGCTCAAAGTGACTGGCGTGGATCTTTACTCCGCCGGCGACTTCATCGGCGGCGAAGGCAGCGAGGATCTCGTCATGCGCGATCCGCGCCGCGGCATGTACAAGCGGCTGGTGCTGCAAGGCGGTCGGCTGGTCGGGGCGGTGCTGTACGGCGACGTGCAGGACGGCCCCTGGTACTTCGACCTGATCCAGAGCGGCGCCCCGGTAGGCGCCATGCGCCAGCGGCTGCTGTTCGGCAAGGCACAGTGCGAGGCCATGGCAGCCTGAACGCGTGAACGCCTGAACGCTTGAACGACCTAATCCCCGATTGACCGCCAGCAGCGAGCGCAAACGTGAACCTGTCCGATATCCCCGTCATCCTCTCCACCGGTTCGCCCACCCTGCTGTCCGCCGACGCCTCAGTCACCGTCACCGATACCACCTGCCCGTATTGCGGCGTGGGCTGCGGCGTGCGCGCCACCCGCCATGCCAACGGCAGCGTGGAGGTGGCCGGCGACGCCAGCCACGGCTCCAACCAGGGCCGCCTGTGCGTGAAAGGCTCGGCGCTGGCGGAAACCGTCGGCCTGGAAGGCCGCCTGCTGCACCCGCAGGTACGCGGTGCCGACGGCGCCTTGCAGCCAGTGTCCTGGGACCACGCGCTGGACAAGGTCGCCCAGGGCTTCAAGGACATCATCGCGGAGCACGGCCCCGATGCCGTGGCGCTCTACGTCTCCGGCCAGTTGTTGACCGAGGACTACTACGTTGCCAACAAGCTGATGAAGGGCTTTATCGGCAGCGCCAATATCGACACCAACTCGCGGCTGTGCATGTCGTCGGCGGTGGCCGGGCACAAGCGCGCCTTTGGCGAGGACCTGGTGCCCGGCAACTACGAAGACCTGGAACTGGCGGACCTGGTGGTGCTGGTCGGCTCCAACACCGCGTGGTGCCACCCGATCCTGTTCCAGCGGCTGTTGAAAGCCAAGGAAGCCCGGCCGGAAATGAAGCTGGTGGTGATCGACCCGCGCCGCACCGCCACCTGCGAGCTGGCCGACCTGCACCTGCCGGTCAAGCCCGGCACCGATGTGTGGCTCTTCAACGGCTTGCTGCACTACCTGGCACAGCACGGTGCGGTGGACCAGTCATTCGTCGACGCCCACACCAGCGGCCTGGACGCCGCGCTGGCGGCAGCCGGCCCGGACTGCGCCGACATCGCCAAGGTAGCCAAGGCATGCAAGCTCGACCCTGAAGCCCTGCGCGGCTTCTATGCATTGTTCGCCGCCACGCGCAAGGTGGTGACCGGCTTCTCGCAAGGCGTGAACCAGTCGTCGGCTGGCACCGACAAGGTCAACAGCATCATCAACTGCCACCTGGCCACCGGCCGCGTGGGCCAGCCCGGCATGGGCCCCTTCTCGCTGACCGGCCAGCCCAACGCCATGGGCGGGCGCGAGGTCGGTGGGCTGGCCAATATGCTGGCGGCCCATATGGAGCTGGCCGATCCGCTGCACCGGGAAATCGTGCAATCGTTCTGGGGCTCGCCCGCCATCGCGGACAAGCCGGGCCTGAAGGCGGTGGAACTGTTCGAGGCCATCGAGCAAGGCCGGGTCAAGGCGGTGTGGGTGATCGCCACCAACCCGGTGGTCAGCCTGCCGGATGCCGACCAGGCCCGCCGCGCGCTGGCCAAGTGCGAGCTGGTGGTCAGTTCCGACATCATGCTGCGCACCGACACCAACGACGCCGCGCACGTCCTGCTGCCCGCGCTTGGCTGGGGCGAGAAGGACGGCACCGTCACCAGTTCCGAGCGCCGCATCTCGCGCCAGCGCGCCTTCCTGCCCGCGCCCGGCGAGGCCCGCGCCGACTGGCGGATCCTGTGCGACGTCGCCACGCGCATGGGCTTTGATGGATTCCGCTTTGCCGGACCGCACGAGATCTTCGACGAGCACGCGCGGCTGAGCACGTACCGCAACGCGGGCAGCAGCGATCAGGCCCACGCGCCACGCATGTTCGACCTCGCCGGGCTGGCAGGCATGAGCCAGAAGCAATTCGACGCGCTCTCACCGGTGCAATGGCCGGTGATGGCCATGCTCCCCGGGGGCTTCGCCAACGCGTCCGGCGGCACTGCCCGCCTGTTTGCCGACGGCCGTTTCGCCCACCCCGATGGCCGCGCCCGCTTTATCGCCACCGCGCCGCGCGCGCCGTTCCACGCCCCCGACGACGAGTTCCCGCTGGTGCTCAACACCGGGCGCGTACGCGACCAGTGGCACACCATGACCCGCACCGGCAAATCGCCCAAGCTGGCCGACCACATCGCCGAGCCCTTCGTCGACATGCACCCGCAGGACGCCCTGCTATCCGGTGTCAGCGAAGGCAAGCTGGCTCGCGTGACCACGCGCTGGGGCGCCATGGTGGCACGGGTGCAGCACAGCGGTGGCATCCCGCGCGGCAGCGTATTCGTGCCGATCCACTGGAACAGCCAGTTCAGCTCCGATGCGCGCGTGGGTGCGCTGGTCAACCCGGTGGTGGACCCGGTCTCCGGCGAGCCCGAGTTCAAGCACACGCCGGTGCGCGTGGAGGAGTTCCGCGTGTCGTGGCATGGCTTCGTGTTGAGCCGCGAGGACCTCCAGGCGGACGAGCTGACCTACTGGACGCGCGTCCAGGGCCGCCAGTTCCAGCGCTACGAGTTCGCCGGCCGCGAGAATATCGCCGAGCGCGCCGCGTGGGCCCGCCAGTTGCTCGGCATCGACGACCCCAATGCGGACTGGATCGAGTATGAAGACCGCACCGCCGGCATCTACCACGCCGGCCACGTGGTCGACGACCGCCTCCAGGCCTGCATCTATGTGTGCACGCGCCCCGAACTGCCCTCGCGCGCGTGGCTGTCCACGCTGTTCGCCAAGGACCGCCTGGAAGACGCCGATCGCGTCGGCCTGCTGCTAGGCCAGCCGATGGAAAAGGGCGCCGACGCCGGCCCCACCGTGTGCTCCTGCTTTGGCGTGGGGCGCAACACCATCTGCGACGCGGTGCGCAAGCATGATCTGAAGACGCCGGCCGAAGTCACCGCCTGCGTGAAGGCGGGCGGCAACTGCGGCTCTTGCGTGCCGGAGTTGAAGAAGCTGCTGGCGGAGATACGGGTGGCGGAAGCGGCTTGATCCCTGGCAGGACCGGGTGGCTACTGCGGTGGGCGATTACTCAGCGACATCACGGCCTCGACGCCCCGGCGCTGCCAGCAGGCATCGTCGCAGTCAGTCGACGCGGCATCCACCGCCAGCCGGACATCCGTCGTGGCAGCCGATGCGCGTTCGTTCGCGCCGTCCTCCCTGGCGGGTGGCGACGCCGTGATCAGACCGGCGGCAAAACCTACCGCCAGCACTGCGCCGGCGCCCAACAAGCATGTGATGCGATTTCCGGCTTTCACGACAGTCTCCTCCTGGCTTGTATCTTTTCCCTCTGCCATGCTCCTGCATCGCTGCGCCGGCACGGTCTAATGACTCAAAGGTAGCCAATGGAATGAAAAACGTCCTCGTCCAAGCAGACTAGGGGCGATCCCGTATGCCCGTGCACGCGCCGGGAAGCCGGTGAAGCGCCAAGGCAGGCGCCAGCTAGTCACCATAGAGTCGCAGCAGCGGCCCGACGCACCCGACCAGGTCCACCGGCGCCAGCCGCAGCGAACAGGCGCTCAGCAGGCCCCATAGATGCGCCGCCAGCAGCGCGCCCTTGCCCTGCTCGCCCAGCACCCTGCCAAGGCCATCGCACAACGTCCTGCCGCGGGCACGGATGCGGACCGTGAGGTGGCAAAGCTCGCACTCGGGCGTGCAAGCGTGGTGCAGCAAGCCGAGGACGATACCCGCATAGCGCAGCACAGCCTCATCCTGCAACATCGTCGCCAGCGCGCGCTCCAGATCCGGGCGGGCCAGGCCCCCGCCGCTACCGGCGAAGGCTGCGAGCCGGCTGGCCAGATGCGCCTCCGCCCGCGCCATGACGGCGGCCAGCAACTCGGCGCGGCTACGGAAGTGTCCGTAGATCGCGCCGCGTGTCATGGCGATGGCGCTCGCTACCTGCTCCAGCGTGACGCATTGCACGCCCTGGCGCTCGAACAGCAGCTCCGCGCTCGCAAGGATGCGCTCGCGCGTAGCGGCCGCATCACGCGGGCAACGTCTTACCATGCCCGCACGGCACGCGCCTTACTGCGGATGCACGTCATCCGGCCCCCAGAAGGCGCGCATGCCGGTAATGCGCCCGTCGGCATCGAAGGTCATCACATCGGTCACGTCGATGCGTACCGGCTGCCCCTGCATCCGCACATACACGGCGAAACACAAGGCTGCGGCATTGCCGTGCGAACCCCGGGGCGCCGCCACCACTTCCAGGCGCGCGCCGAGCGACGTCACGTGCCGGTAGAAGGCGACGATACGCTCCCGCCCGGCTATCACCGGGCCGCCAACGGGGTCCTCGACGGTCGCGTCGTCGGCAAACAGCGCCGCCACGCGCCCGGCGTCCGCCGCATTGAAAGCGGACACGTAATCGAGCAAGGTAGCCTTCATGCCGGCGCTCTTGTTCGCGGCCATGGTCATGTCGATGGTCATTCCATTCCTCGCTGGAACAGGTTGAACGGGTCTTCCATGCTATCTCCTGCGTTTATCTACCTTGCGCTGCCGGCACGCCGGCCGGACGGCCAGGCTAAACGGCGGCCTCGGCCGTATCCGCGAGGAAGCCTAGGCATTCGCGGTTGAAGTAATCGCTGTGCTCGACCATCACCCAGTGGCCGCAGCGATTGATCAGCACGAAGCGCGCATCGCGGCAACCCTGCAGGAACTTGAGGGCGCCGCCGGCCGGGTTGAAGCGGTCTTCCGTGCCCCAGAAGCCGAGCACCGGGCACGCGATCTCGCCCAGGCGTTCGGTCAGGTTGGGCACCTTCATGGTGGCCAGCACCTCGCGCGGCTGCTCCTTGCACACGGCCATGCGCTCGTCCACCAGCGCATCGGTGACCAGCGTGGCGTCATGCACCAGCAGCTTCAGCAGTTCGCGCATGGTGTCATGGTTCATCTGCCCGCCGGTGAACAGCGACACCATCTTCTCGATGCCTTCCATGCGGAAATAGGTTTCCCGGTCCTCTACGCCACCTGGCGCCATCATCACCAGGCGGCTGACATGCTCCGGGTAGTCCAGCGCGTATTTCAGCGCAATGGCGCCGCCCAGCGAGTTGCCCACGAGCACGCAGCGCGGCAGTTCCAGTGCCAGCAATTGCGCGCGCAGCGCGGCGACGAAGAAGTCCAGCGTGTACTCCACATCCGCCGGCTTCGATGACTGGCCGTATCCCGGCAGGTCGACCACCACGGTGCGAAAGCCCGCCGCGGCAAAAGCCGGTGCGTTGTGCTTGAAGTTGCTGTGCCCGCTGGCGCCTGGGCCACTGCCATGGATGAACACCACGGGTTCGCCGGCGCCGGCATCGAGGTAGTGCAGGCGCAGGCCGTCTGGCGTGGCGATGGTTTGGCCGGCTGGAAATGCGGCAGGCGACGTACTGGACATGTCGGTGTCTCCCCTGTAGTCATGACGAACCCGGTCAATCATGCGCATGCGCAACGTGGCAGGCATCGTCCTTTCAGACTACGAAGCGGCCCGTGGATTTCCCTAAGATCGCACTGACCAGCAAGGCAACGGGACCAAGGGAAAACAGAGATGACGGGATTCGACTTCAGCGGCAAGACGGTGTTGGTGACAGGTGGCGCGCGCGGCATTGGCCGCGCCATTGCCGAGCGCTTCCTGGCAGCAGGTGCCCACGTGTTCACCTGCGGGCGCACGCCACCGGAGACTGACGAGAAGCAGCCGCGTGAGGCGGAGTTCATCACGGCCGACATCCGCGACGCCGAGCAGGTGGAGGCCATGCTGTCCCGGATCGTAGACAGTGCCGGCTCGCTCGATATCGTGATCCACAATGCCGGCGGCGCGCCCTTCGCGCTCGCTGCGGATGCCTCGCCGCGCCTGCTGGAGTCGATCATCCGCCTGAACCTGGTGGCGCCGCTGCAGCTGGCGCAGCGCGCCAACGCGCGCATGCAAACCCAGGCCAGTGGCGGCACGCAGATCTTCATCGGCAGCGTCAGCGCGCTGCGGCCCTCCCCCGGCACCGCCGCCTACGGCGCAGCCAAAGCGGGTATCCTGAACGCAGTCCGCTCGCTAGCGGTGGAATGGGCCCCGCGCGTGCGGGTCACGGCCGTGAGTCCAGGCCTGGTGCTGACCGAAGCCGCGCAGCAGCAACACTACGGCGATGCGGCCACGCTCCAGCGGGTGGCCGATACCGTGCCGCTCGGCCGCCTTGCCGCCCCGCGCGACATCGCTGACGCCTGCCTGTTCCTGGCCTCGCCGCATGCTGCATACGTCTCGGGCGCCAACCTGGTCATCGACGGCGGCGGCGAGCGTCCGGCCTTCCTCGACGCGGCAGTCCACCAGGCCGGCTGACCCGCCCAGCGCACGCCTGCCCGACCCTACTCGACCTTGGCGGGATGCGCCTGCACCGGCCCGCCCAGCACCGAGCGGTAGGACACGGGCGCCTTGCCGTCGATATCGCGTATGCCGTACTCCTGCGCGACCTCGGCGCTGATCAGCACCTGGCCGGATTTCTCCATGACGGCGGCGTCGCCATGCAAGGCGAGTATGACCTTGCCGGTGAACTCGGGGCTCTCCGCGCTCGGCGCAAAAGCGGCGTATTTGTCGGGCTCGCGCTCCCAGACCCGCATGGTGCGCTCGGTGCGCAGCGGGCCCATCCAGACCGATACCGCGGCCACGCCGTACGGCCGCAGGTCCACCGCCATGTCCTTGGCGAACTTGTCCACGCCGGACTTCTGCGCGCCGTAGGCCGGGCCGTGCATATAGCAGCTTGCGCCGAAGGACGACGTAAACGCCATCAATCCGCGCGCGCCAGCCACCATCAAGGGCGCCGCATGCCAGCTCGCCACATAGGCCGAGCGCAGGCCCACGTCGAGGATGTCCACCAGGGCCAGCGGCTTCTCCCAGAAGCTGCCCGGCTCGATCAGTTCGTCGTGCAGGAAGGTAGCGTTGTTTACCAGGATGTCCAGCCGGCCCGCTTCGTCGCCCACCTGCTCGAACAGCCTGCGTACCTGCGCATCGTCGCGATGGTCACAGGCCACCGCGGTGCCTTTGCCGCCGCGCGCATCGATCTCGCGCGCGGTCTCGTGGATGGTGCCGGGCAACGGCGCCTCGCCGCTGCGCTCGGTGCGCCCGGTGACGTACACCGTCGCGCCGGCTTGCGCCAACGCCAGCGCGATGCCCTTGCCCGCGCCACGCGAGCCGCCCGTCACTACCGCAACGATGGATTCCTTTGCACTGCGCATCGCATTCCTCCCCAGTGATTCCCGCGCCGCGATCTCACCGCGCAGGGCGATGCCCGACGCTATCGCGCATGCCGCCGCGCCTCATCCTCCGTTCGGACTAGCTGATCGTGCACGCGCTGGACCGCGCGGCCCTAGGGGAAACCGTCTAGTCCGTTCTGACGATTCCGCGCCCTCCCTCGCTCATTACGCTTCCCATCAAAGAAGAAGCCACGGGACATGCCAGTCGACGCATCACCGCGCATCACCAAAACCATAGGAGGAGACAAATGCAGACTTCAAGAACCGGTTCACCGCATCGCACACGCAGGCTACGGCCAGCCGCCATCGTTTCGGCCATCGCCGCGGCGATCACGCCGTCCGCCTGGGCCGGCAACACCATCGATCTCGGCAACGAGACGTCGCTGAACTACTCCGTTACCGCCACCTACGGCGCCGCGTTCCGCACTGGCGGGCAAAGCGGCGCGCTGCTGTCGCCGGCCAACATCAATGGCGACGACGGCGACCGCAACTTCAAGCGCGGCGACATGATCGCCAACCGCGCCACCGTGCTTGGCGAGGCCAATCTCCAGCGCGGCGACTTTGGTGCGTTCTTTCGCGGCAGTGTGTTCTACGACCAGGCCTATCGCACCTCCAATTCCAACAACGCACCCGCCACCGTCAACCATTCCGGCCCTTTCAACGAGTTTACGGATTCCGCACGCTACTACAACGGCCAGCGGGCTCAGTTGCTGGATGCCTACGCCTATGGCGCCTTCAACATCGACACCACGCGTTTGAACGTCAAGCTGGGCAACCAGGTAGTGGCATGGGGCGAGAGCCTGTTCTTCCCCAACATCGCTGGCGCGCAGGGGCCGGCAGACGCCACCAAGTCGTTTGTGCCGGGGGCCGAGGTCAAGGACATCCTGCTGCCGGTGCCGCAAGCCTCATTGCAATGGGAGGTGAATCCGAACTTCAGCCTGCTTGGCTATTACCAGTTCACCTACAAGCCCAACCAACTCAACCCCGCTGGCGCGTACTTCAGCACCACCGATGTGGTTGGACCGGGTGCCCAGTTCATCATCGGCCCGGGTGGCAGACAGATCCCGCGCGGTTCGGATATCAACCCTCCAGACTCCGGCCAATGGGGCGTAGGTACTCGCTTTCGCGTGTTCGATGCCGAGTTTGGTTTGTACCAATTGCACTACCACGACAAGAATCCGAATGTCGTGACAACCCTGTTTCCGACCCTGCAGTACCAGCAGAAGTTTTTCAGTGGCATCAATCTGACCGGGGCAAGCTTCTCGACGCAATTTCTCGGCGCCAACGTGGCGGGCGAAGTCAGCTACAAGGACGGCGTGCCAATCCTGGTGAATGTCAACGGCGCTGCCACCGCAACGCGCGGCCAGGCAGTCCAGGGCCAGATGTCGGCCATTTACGCCATCGGACCGACCTTCCTCGCCAGCTCCCAGAGCCTGGTGGGCGAAATCGCCTACCTGCATGTGCTTGGCGTCACGCCGGTCAATGGCTTCAGCACACTCACCAACACCAGGAACTCGGCAGCCCTGCAGCTCGGGTGGTCGCTCTCCTATCTCAATATCTTTAACGGCTGGGACATGACAGTGCCGCTGACGTATGCGCATGAATTCAGCGGAAAGTCGGCCGTGGCCGGCGCCTTCGGTTCGCTGACCGGATATGGTGACCGCCGCGCGAGCGTCGGCGTGACCTTCAAGTATTTGAACAACCTCGAACTGAACCTGACATACGCGATGTTCCTGAGCACGGCGAACATTGTTAATCGACCGTTGGCCGACCGCAGCTATGCGGCATTCAATGCGAAATATTCGTTTTGACCTGGCGGCGATAACGCACACAACGCCAGATTTCTCTAAAGGAGTGAGACCGTGATACGACAGCATAGAAATCTTTGGATCCGCAGCACATTGCTGGCCAGCAGCATGCTGCTGGCGGCAGCCTCGTACGCCGCGGTAACGCCGGACGAACTCAAGCAACTCGATGGAAACCTGACCCCGATGGGCGCCGAGCGCGCCGCCAGCAAGGATGGGCAGATCCCCGCCTGGGGCGGGAAATGGCTGGGCGCCCCCCCCGGAGTGCAGTGGAAGCGGGGAGAGCGCTACCCCGATCCTTACGCCAGCGAAAAGCCGGTCGTGGTGATCACCGCGCAGAACATGGCGAAGTACGCCGATCACTTGACCGACGGCGAGAAGGCTCTGTTCAAGAAGTATCCGGACACCTTCAAGATGCCGGTATATCCGACCCATCGTGACTTCCGCTACGACGATACGATCTACAAGAACATCCGCACCTACGCGCCCGGCACCAAAATGACGGCCGACGGTAACGGATTGAAGGACGCGCCCCCTATCGTCCCCTTCCCGATCCCGAAGAGCGGCCTCGAACTGATGTGGAACCTGCGCTACTCCCCATCGATGAATACCGAATCCGCCACCTACGACCAGGCAGCCGTATACAGCGACGGCAACATCGCCTGGGGCCGTGTCCGTTATTCGATCCTTTCGCCGCGAAATGGCGCCAACTTCGACCTCAAGAGCGACACCAGGGGCTTTTTCCGCACGGCGACCGACCTGCCCCTGCGCGACCGGGGCATGCTGTCTGTCGGCCACGAATTCTATGACAAGGAAGGCTCCGATACCCGCCGCGCGTGGCAGTACAACCCCGGTACGCGGCGCGTACGGCAGGCCCCGGAATTTGGCTTCGATCAGCCCAACGGCGCAGGCGGAATCCGCACCCTCGACGACGACCGCCTGTTCAACGGCTCGGGCGAACGCTACAACTGGAAGATTGTCGGCAAGAAGCAAATCTATGTGCCGTACAACAACTACAAGCTGATGAGCCCGGCCAAGTACCAGGACATCCTGGGCAAAGGCCACCTCAACCCGGACTATATGCGCTATGAAATGCATCGCGTATGGATCCTGGAAGCCACCCTCAAGGAGGGCTTCCGGCATCAGTACGCCAAGCGGGTGCTTTACCTGGACGAGGACACCTGGACCGCCCTCGCCGCGGACAATTATGATGCGCGCGGCCAGCTGTGGCGAGCCAACCTGGCGGCAACCGTCTATGCCTATGACGCACGAAACCTCTACCCGACCACAACGACATATCATGACTTGATTTCGGGTGCGTATCTCGCCGACCGCCTGACCAACGAGGGGCCGATGCCGGTACTCAACAACAGCCCCGAATTCAACGAGACTTATTTCTCGCCCGACGCGGCGCGAGGTGCCGGTCACTGACCGCACGCCTTCCATCGCCCCCTTCCCGCTACGGCCAAGGGGGGCGAATTTCATCGCATTGCCCCGCCTGACATCGAGTCTGACCATGGATCCCGAACTGATCGCCGCATTCGGCGATGACCTTCATCGAGCCCTGACCGCCCGCGTACCAGTCGCCCCACTGAGCGGACGTGGCCACCCGCTCACGGTGCGCGACGCCTATCACATCCAGCAGCATTTCGTTGCACGGCGGCTGGCGCAAGGCGACCGCGTCACCGGCAAGAAAATCGGCGTCACCAGTTTGCCCGTGCAGCAGATGCTGGACGTGCACCAGCCCGACTTCGGCATGCTGCTGGCCAGCATGGAATACCCAGACGGCAAGGCCATTGCCGCAAGCACGCTGATCCAGCCACGCGCCGAAGGCGAGATTGCCTTCTTCCTCAAACGAGACCTGCGCGGCCCCGGCGTGACCCGCGCAGATGTGCTAGCTGCCACCGAGGCGGTCTCGGCTTGCTTCGAGATCGTAGACTCACGCATCACCGACTGGCGCATCCGTATTCAGGACACGGTGGCCGACAACGCCTCTTGTGGGGTCTACGTGCTTGGCGAGGAGCGCGTGAGCCCGGCCGGCCTCGACCTTGCCGCCTGCACCATGGCGCTTGAAAAGAACGGCGCCGTTGTTGCTACAGGCCAGGGCAGCGCCGCCCTCGGTCATCCCGCCGAAGCGGTGGCCTGGCTGGCCAACACGCTCGGCGAACTCGGCATTCCACTGCTTGCCGGCGAGACCATTCTTTCCGGTTCCCTTGCGGCGCTGATTCCGGTCGCTGCCGGAGACCGCCTGCGACTGCGCATCGACGGGATCGGCACGTGCAGCACCGAATTCGTCTGAACTCACCCACAACCCCAAACCAGGCAAGAAGCCCCATGGCAAAAATCAAGTGCGCCCTGATCGGCCCCGGCAATATTGGCACTGATCTGCTTTACAAGCTGCGCCGCAGCACCGTCCTGGAACCCGTCTGGATGGTTGGCGTCGACCCGAATTCGGATGGCCTCGCCCGGGCCCGCGAACTGGGCCTGAAGACAACCGACCGGGGCCTCGACGGCCTGCTGCCGCACTTGGCCGCAGACGACATCCGCATCGCATTCGATGCGACCTCGGCCTACGTGCACCGCCAGCACTCCGACCAGCTCACCGCGCGCGGCGTGCGCGTGATCGACCTCACGCCGGCGGCCATCGGGCCCTTCTGCGTGCCGCCGGTCAACCTGGACGAACATCTCGGCAGCAATGCGATGAACGTCAATATGGTCACCTGCGGCGGGCAGGCCACCATTCCCGTGGTGTACGCCGTGTCGCGCGTGCAGGCGGTGGCCTATGGCGAGATCGTCGCCACCGTTTCCTCGCGCTCGGTCGGGCCCGGCACGCGCCGGAATATCGACGAGTTCACCCGCACCACCGCAGGCGCCATCGAACAGGTGGGCGGCGCGCGGCAGGGCAAGGCGATCATCGTCATCAACCCGGCCGAGCCTCCGCTCATCATGCGCGACACCATCCACTGCCTGACCGAGGACGAGCCGGACGTGGAAGCGATCACGGCGTCGGTCCACGACATGATTGCCGAGGTGCGGCAATACGTGCCCGGCTACACGCTCAAGAACGGCCCTGTCTTCGACGGCAAGCGCGTCTCCATCTTCATGGAAGTCGAGGGCCTGGGCGACTACCTGCCCAAGTACGCCGGCAATCTCGACATCATGACCGCCGCCGCCGCGCGCACCGCCGAGCGCATCGGCGCCGCCATGCTGCGTGGCGCGCTGCCCGCCGTGGCCACTACCGCATAAGGAGCCCGATATGAACCAACGCATTACCGTGCACGACATGACCCTGCGCGACGGCATGCACCCGAAGCGTCACCAGATCTCGCTCGACCAGATGAAGACGATCGCCCGCGGGCTGGACGACGCCGGCGTGCCGCTGATCGAAGTGACCCATGGCGACGGCCTGGGCGGCGCCTCGGTCAACTACGGCTTTCCCGCGCATAGCGACGAGGAATACCTGCAAGCCGTGCTGGGCGAACTGAAGCAAGCCAAGGTCTCCGCCCTGCTGCTGCCCGGCATCGGCACCATCGACCACCTGCGCATGGCGCACGAACTGGGCGTGCACACCATCCGCGTGGCCACCCACTGCACCGAGGCCGATGTCTCCGAGCAGCATATCGGCATGGCGCGCAAGCTTGGCATGGACACCGTGGGCTTCCTGATGATGGCGCACATGGCGCCGGAAGCGACGCTGGTGGAACAGGCGCTGCTGATGGAGTCCTATGGCGCAAACTGCCTCTACATCACCGATTCGGCGGGGCATATGCTGCCGCACGACGTCACCGCCAAGCTGACGGCCGTGCGCCAGGCGCTCAAGCCGGAAACCGAGCTGGGCTTCCACGGCCACCACAACCTGGCCATGGGGATTGCCAACTCGCTGGCGGCCGTGGCCTGCGGCGCCACCCGCATCGACGCGGCAGCCGCCGGCCTGGGCGCCGGCGCCGGCAATACGCCGATGGAAGTCTTCGTGGCGGTCTGCGAGCGCATGGGCATCGAGACCGGCGTGGACGTGTTCCGCATCGCCGACGTGGCCGAAGACCTGGTGGTGCCCATCATGGACCAGCCGATCCGCATCGACCGCGATGCGCTCACGCTGGGCTACGCCGGCGTGTACTCATCCTTCCTGCTGTTCGCCAAGCGCGCCCAGGCCAAGTACGGCATTCCGGCGCGCGAGATCCTGGTCGAGCTGGGACGACAACGGCTGGTCGGAGGTCAGGAAGACATGATTGAAGACACCGCGATGACCTTGGCGCGCTCGCGCGGCCTGCTATTGAGCTGACTAGCCTGAAGCGCGTTCCCTTGGCGGCGGCACACTCGCATACGCTCCTACCGTATTTGATCGCCGCCGCCATTGACTGCCATGTCGGGCAGAACCCGATGTGTCGGCTTAACGCGTGAGGCAGGACACCGTTGCGTTGCCTACGCTTTCACCTGGTCACTGAACCAACCACAATCCTGGCGTCGCAAAAAGGCTATCGCACACTTCGCCCGTTCGATGTCTCGCAGTCGCTGAATTGACCGTGCAAGCTGGTTGGCGCCCCCAGCCCGCCACAAAGAAACTCGATCAGAATCTCCACGTGGTTCCACAAAAGCTGATCCCGCGGCGGCTTGCCTGGAGATATCGGCGATTGGGGACGAGCAGAGATTTCGGCGAGACTATGGAGCATCGCATGGGAACAGACAATCAGGCGCGACCTGAGCACTTCCACAGGGATTTCGGGCAGGATGCGCTGGAGCATTGCAACCAAGGCGGAGGCGTTCCCCCCAAACGACTGCTCGAATATCTCGGCGATCTTCGGGTTACGGTCCGTATGGAGGCGCGCCAAAAACTGAACATAGCGCGCACCCGCACTACCTTCTTCAATGATTTTCCTGGCAAGCGGAATGACGAGTATTTCCACAACGCCGCGGAGCGTGACCTGTGGCTGCGCCTGCAGTGAAGCGTACATTTCACGGCGTTGTGCCATCAACGGCATCATATGGCGTTCCAGCAGCGCGTCCACCACCTTATCCAGTCCACCGAAGTGATAGTGGAGAATACCGGCGCTAACGCCAGCCGCTGCGTTGATGCTGCGGGCCGATACGCCGTCCACGCCATACCTGGCCATCAGCTCTTCGGCCGCCAGCAGGATGCGTTCCCGGGCCTCGCCTTTTACAGTAGGAGATGTCATCGATTACAGATAGTACGAGTGCCACCCGCCCCACCGGGGGCAATTGGCCAATGACGCCAATACCCCCAACACGCTGTGCGGTCTTTGGAACAGCGCGGCAGGGCACGACTCAATGAATGTGGCGCCCGATTATACGTTCAGCACTACTGCCGGCTCACATACGCTGCGATGAGATGTTGCCGCCATCCACCACGATCTCCGCCGCAGTGATGTAGCTCGCCTCGTCCGACAACAGGAAGCGCGCAACGCGGCCAATCTCCTCCGGCTGTCCCAGTCGGCTGAGGAGAATACGGCGCTCGAAGGTTCCTGGCGGCAAACTGTCTACAGCGGGCTGGAGCATTGGCGTCAGGATCTGCCCCGGGGAAATCGCGTTGATGCGGATGTTATCGCGCCCAAGGCCGTCCGCCAGCGAGCGGATCAGTGACAACATGCCGCCTTTCGCCGCGCTGTAGATGGGGTTGATGTGATTGCCCAAGGTGGCATTGATTGACGCGATGCCGACCACCGCAGACCCCGGATTGGCGCGCAGATCCGGCAACAACGCCTGCACCAGCAGTGCAAATGCGCGGAGGTGAACATGGATGCCAGCATCCCATTTTTCCGGCGTGATGCCTTCGAGCGACCCGGTATCGACCGTGCCCGCCGCGTGCAGCAATCCACCGATCCGGGGCAATGCCGCGCGGGTTGCGTTCAGCGCAACCCGCAGCGCGTTGGGGTCGCACAGGTCGACGCCAACACCAACCGCCGCAACGCCATATTCCTTGGCAATCTCCGATGCTCGGTTTTGCGCCTTTTCTGCCTGAATGTCCCACAGCGCAACGTCGCGGCCGACGGCGGCTAATGCGCGTGCCGAGGCAAGCCCGAGCCCGGATGCTCCACCGGTGACGATCACGGCTGTATTGGGTGACGCGAGTAACGTTTTCATTGAGGGTCTCCTGTCAAGATGGTTTGAGTGATCGAATGAATCTGGCAACGAAGACTGACGTGTCAAAGACGCCAGGCAGCGCGCAATCGACGACCGTAGCGGGTGAAATTTTGTCTTGACGACGGTCCACGGCACTTGCTAAATTCCATTCGAACATTTGATTCAATCGAGTGCTCAGAAATTTTGGCACACGCCCACGCGAAAGCGCAATAGGCATCGACGAGAACGAAAAAAACAGGAGACACGAGAGACCATCATGAACAGACTACGCAAGCGTTTGGCCACGGCGTTGTGCCTGGCCCTGAGTTGCGCCGCGACCAGCTTCGGCTGGGCGGCCAGCCACGAGGTGCAGCCTGGCGATACACCGCCCGCAGTGCCGCTACTGCACGCGCCGGTCGGCGCGCCAAATGTGGTAGTGGTCTTGCTTGACGACGTAGGCTTCGGCGCGGCCTCCACCTTCGGCGGACCGGTCAAGACGCCCGCGATGGATGGCCTGGCCAGTGGGGGCTTGAGCTATAACCGATTTCATACGACTGCAGTGTGTTCGCCGACACGCGCCTCGCTACTCACAGGCCGCAATCCGCACGCAGCCGGTGTCGGCGCAGTGCTGAACTCGCCAAGCAGTTATCCGGGTTACCGGGGGGTGCTGCAAAAGGACTCCGCCACAATTGCCGAACTGTTGCGTCAACAGGGCTATAGCACTGCAGCCTTTGGCAAGTGGCATTTGACACCCGATTGGGAAGCCTCACCGGTCGGTCCCTTTGACCGTTGGCCGACCGGCCAAGGTTTCGAAAAATTCTACGGGTTTATCGGCGCCGAAACCGATCAGTTCAATCCTTCGCTATACGATGGCACCACGCCAGTCCTAAGGACAGCCTCGAAGGACTACACCCTGAACGAAGACCTGTCGACACGCGCCGTCAACTGGATGCGCACGCAACACTCGATCGCACCCGACAAGCCGTTCTTCGTCTATTTCGCCCCAGGTGGCACCCATGCTCCGCTCCAGGCACCCAGGGCATGGATCGAGAAATACCGTGGCAGGTTTGACAAGGGCTGGGACGATATGCGGCTGGAGATTCTGGCCCGGCAAAAGTCCCTTGGCGTCGTACCGCAGGATACAAAGCTGACACCGCGGCCGGATGAACTCCCCGCCTGGGAAAGCCTCACCACAGACCAGAAGCGGGTCGCCGCGCGGTTAATGGAAGTCTACGCAGGGTATCTCGCGCATACCGACGCGCAAATTGGCCGCCTGGTGCAATCGTTGAAGGAGAGCGGCCAATTCGACAACACGCTGTTCATCTACGTGATGGGCGACAACGGTGGGAGCCTTGAAGGCGGCATCCACGGCGCGGATAGCTACATGGGTAATTTGCAGGGCATGCCTGAGACACCGGCGGCCGATCTGGTGAAGCGCCTCGACAGGCTGGGCGGCCCGGACAGCTATGTGCAGTATCCAGCCGGCTGGGCCTGGGCCATGAGTTCTCCCCTGCCATGGGCCAAGACGGTTGCTTCGCACCTGGGCGGAATTCGCAACGGCATGGTGGTTTCCTGGCCTGCGCGCATCCAGGATCATGGTGGTCTGCGCAGGCAGTTCTCTCATGTAAACGATCTCGCGCCAACCATTCTTGAGGCGGCGGGACTGAAGGCCCCGGCAGATGTCAATGGCGTCAAGCAACGTCCAATGGATGGCACAAGTCTGATCTATAGCTTCGCTGACAAAGATGCGCCGGAGAAGCACACCACGCAGTACTTCGAAGTGTTCGGCAACCGCTCGCTCTATCACGATGGGTGGCTGGCCTCGGCCCGGCACAAGGACCGAGACCCGTGGGTAAGCACATGCCGGGGCAAGCGGCTCGCCGACGACACCTGGGCCCTCTTCAACCTGAACGAGGACTTCAGTCAGTCCACCGATTTGGCGAGCAAATTGCCGGAAAAACTCAAGGAGATGCAGGCGTTGTTTCTGGCAGAGGCAGCAAAGAATCAAGTATTACCGTTGCAGGATACGGCCTGCTCCCGCACGCCTCTCCCCAACTTGACTGGCAAGCGCACAGAGTTCAGCTACTTCGCGGGAGCGGTGGGTATCCCTGAAGCTGAAGCGCCAGCGATCAAGAACCGCTCGTACAGCATCGTGGCCACGGTGGATATTCCCAAGGGCGGCGCCCATGGTGTCATTGCCGCCATGGGTGGCACTACCGCGGGTTGGTCCCTTTACCTTAACGATGAGGGCAAGCCGGTCTACGTGCAGAAAGTGTTCGATGTGGCACGCATGGAGATTACGGGTAGCAAGCCGCTGCAGCCGGGGAGGAACGTGGTGCAGTTTGACTTCGCTTACGAGGGGACAGGTTATGCCAAGGGCGGCACCGGCACGCTTCAAGTGAACGGCACGCCGGTAGGCAGTGGCCATCTGCCGGTCACCACGCCAGGATTTTTCTCTGCTGATGAGACCTTTGACGTTGGCATGGATACCGGCTCACCGGCCGGACGTTACACCGTCGGCTATCCGTTTAACGGCGCCATCGAACGAGTGGATATCCGCCTGCGTTGAGCATCCCCTGGCCGCCCGGTCTCGCCGAGCCCGCCATGGGTAAGGCGAGACCCGCCAGCTATTGTCGATGGCTGTGTCCGGGCCGCATGTCTCGGCCGCATGAGCGTCTGCATTGCCTTGCCCGCCCTACCAGTAATCATTCTCCTTTCCTCCTAATGCCTCGACGGCGGGAGAGATGCCCATGCAATCCGCACTACAGATACCATTCATCATCCGCGGTGAACTGATTGACAACTGCACACTGGAATTTGGCGGGCGTGGCGGAAATGTCGCATTCTCCACGCCGAATCTACTGAATTACCTGGATAGACTCACACTAAGCACGCCATCGAGGATGGCAGACCTCTATGCGTTGACGTTCGACGATATCGTGGACTTCCTGGCACAGTTGGGAAAGAAACTGGTTCTTTCGGAAAACCCTCACCTACAGGCCGCCTACAATCTTTCCTGTCAAACATCGGGCATTTCCGATTCCATTCTGCGGTACCTCTATGAGGCAATACCCGAGATGTTCTCGCCCGCCGTTGTGCGCGAAACGGCGGAACGCCTGGTAGGCATTGATTATCTTGAAAAATGGGTCGAGCAGCCCTCCCGTGTACATACGGGAAGACCCAGCCGCATTCGCGCCTTCGGTGCTCGCTGCGTCCATGTCATTGCAGGCAATGTACCGATGGTAGGCGTCGGCACGGTTATCCGCAACGCCTTTACGCGCTCAGATGCCGTCATAAAGACCCCCTCGAACGACCCTCTTACCGCTACGGCCATCGCCCGCACCATGCTCGAACTGGACCCCGACCACCCCCTGACAAAGCACCTGAGCGTCGTGTATTGGAAAGGTGGCGACGAGTCTATCGAAAGACATATCTATGACCCACGCCTGGTGGAAAAGGTCGTCGCCTGGGGTGGTTTCGCCAGCATCCGGCACATCACCCAATACTTGCAGCCAGGCTTGGATCTGATCACCCTCGACCCGAAGCACAGTGCCACCATCATCGGCCCGGAAGCCTTTGTGGATACAGATACCACGCGCTCAGTCGCGCGCAGGCTCGCACTCGACATCGGCGTGATGAATCAGGAAGGCTGCGTGAACGCGAGGGTTGTCTATGTTGCGTGCGGCACTGACGAGACCGGTCTTAAGAATGCCAATCACCTGGGTATGCTGACCTTCGATGCCTTGCAGAAACTGCCGACGACATTGAGTACACCTCACAAATCCTTCAGCAGCGAGCTCAAGGATGAAATCGACGGGCTGCGACTTGCCGGTGACGAATACCGAGTGTACGGCGGTAAATCCAATGAGGGCGCAATCATTGTTTCGCAAAACGACACACCTGTGGATTTCGCCCGCCAGCTCGCCTGCCGGGTCGCCAATATCGTGCCAATCGATTCCATGGATACCGCAGTGATGTCCGTCAACGCCTATACCCAGACGATTGGCCTCTACCCGGAATCACTTAAGGATAGCCTGCGCGACCGCCTCGCGTATCAAGGTGGACAACGTCTCGTTTCGCTCGGCGCCGCGGCACTCTTCGAGGATGCGGCAATTCCACAGGACGGCATCGAGCCGGTACGTCGGATGTGCAAGTGGATTGTGGACCAGACTTCGGATGGTGACGCCCTGGAAGCGCTGGCTGCAGGCGCATCGCATTAATCGTGATCTTCAAGGGGTAGTTCGATGTCCCACATCTATGAACAGTTACTCGACGATGCCTCGATCTATGTTAACGCTCGCTACGACGAAGGATATTTCCTGTCGCGAGAACAACTCGAACAGATTCACCTGCGTGGCGTGCAGCAGAGGTTTGACGCCATGCGCAATGAGATACCAGTGCTCAGAAAGCTGGCGGACGAACAGGGCATAGCGAAGATCGAACGGTTGAATGATGTTGTGCCCCTGCTCTTTCCCCATACAACCTACAAATCCTACCCGCTTTCGCTACTGGAGCGCGGTCAGTTCGACCGGCTGACGCGTTGGCTGAACGGATTAACAAGACAGGATCTCAGCGAACTGGATACCCAGGACATCCATACCATTGATGCATGGGTGAAACGGCTTGATGACTGCAGCGAATTGCGGATACTGCATACGTTTGGTACGAGCGGCAAGCTTTCGTTCGTGCCGCGCACGGCGAGAGAGTGGACAATATCGAATACACTCACCGCGCACTGCGTGCGTGACTGGCACGGCGCCGGCAGCGGGCCAGACTTGTTGAGCGCACGAATGCCAATGGTGCAACCGGGTTATCGTTTCGGCGCCGGCGCAACGTACCGGGGCGTGGAAGAGATGGTCAAGCGTTGGGCTGGAGGCGATGAGAATGCGCTGTTTCTCTATCCGAACGACTATTTCAGTGCTGATATTGCCTCCCTGGCAGGTCGCTTGCGGGCAGCCGAATCGCGCGGCGAACAGGGCAGGCTGGAGATATCACCAGCCCTCCTATCCCGCCGTGAGGAGTTCGCCGCACGGGAGCAGCAGCGCCCGGAACTGATGAAGCGGTTTTTGGAAACGGCAGTCCAGCGATTCGGAAAACAGGATATTTGTCTGTTCGCGGTATGGCCAATCCTCTATGAATGGGCCGAAGAAGCCCTGGCCAATGGTACGCGCAATGCCTTCGGCGCCGGCAGCGTGCTGATGAGTGGCGGGGGCAACAAAGGGCGTGCACTGGCGGACAACTATCGCGAGAGAATATTCGAATTTCTAGGCTTTGACCGGGTATTCGAGTTCTACGGCATGAGCGAATTGATGGTGAGTCTTCCTCGCTGCAGCCACGGGCACTTTCATGTGCCCCCGGTGTTGGTACCTTTTGTCCTCGACCCCGAGAACGGTCACCCCTTGCCGCGAGAAGGGACTCAGACGGGCCGATTCGCCTTTGTGGATCTGCTGCCGGATTCATACTGGGGGGGCTTGATCACCGGCGACGAAGTCACCTTGAGCGGCTGGGATGCTCCTTGCGAATGTGGGCGCTGCGGTCCCTACGTGCACGCTACCATCCAGCGCTATAGCGAAAAGCAAGGTGGGGATGACAAGATAAATTGTGCCGGCGCGCCGGAGGCCCATGACAAGGCGGTGGAATTTCTGTTGTCTGCGGTGCGATGAGTGACTTCGGCTTGCCGAGTGCGCCGTCATCACGCCGCGGATAAGCTGTGCCACCCGCTAACTCGACTGACTTTTCCGACTACCGGCCGGGCCGCCTCCCCCAACTTGGATGCCGGCCCGGCGCGACCGTGCGGATCAGAACTCCAGTGGCCTTTGCACAGCGTCGACGCCACCGTCGATGAACACGACATTGCCGTGTAGATATGCCGCCTCGGGCCGGCATAGGAACGCGATCAGCGCGGCCACCTCATCGGGCTGCGCGCGCCGCCCAATGGGGGGYAGGAAGTCGCGGATGGCATCGCCATAGCGCGGATCCCGCAGGCCGGCCTGCAGCAGCGGCGTTTCCACCGCGCCGGGCGCCACCACATTCAGGCGCACCCCGGCCCGCCCCCAGCTGGCGGCGCGTTGCCGTGCCGCTACTGCGACGGCGTACTTCGCGCTCGCATACGCCAGATAGCCCGCTTGGGCGGCCTGCTGACCACCCGCCTCCTCCTCCGCGCGCACCAGGGCGTGCACGCCGTCCTCATCGCCTGCCAGGTAGGCGTCGCGCAGCGGGCTGCCTGCCCAGGACTGCAGCGTGGCCGAGTTCGACGACACCACCACGGCGCACGGATCCGTGCCTTGCCGCAATGCCGCGAACAAGCCGTCCAGCAGAGGTACCACGCCGAAGTAGTTGACTGAAGCGACCAGCGTCGCAGGATCGACATGCGGGCCCACGCCAGCGCAACAGATCAGCCTGTCGATCCTGCCGCCGGACTGCGACAGCGCGCCATCGATAGCGGTCTCGCGGCCGTGCCGGGTGGAGAGGTCGGCGTGGATCTCGGCATCGCGCAGGTCAATGCCGATGACCCTGTCGCCGTCGGCTAGCAGGCGCCGGCGTACGGCCGCGCCCATGCCGGAGGCCGAGCCGGTGATGATGGTAGTTGTCATGGTGTTCGGTTTCGTGAGTGAAAAAGAGGAAAAAAGAAAAAGGCGAAAAGCGGAAAGAAGAAAGCGGAAAGAAGAGAATCGAGACAAGCCAGGCGGCGTCAGGGCGACTGCCGCTGGCTGAGCGWCATCAGCGCCGCCGCACCGCGGCGGCGCTGCCCGTTGCCAGGGCCGGCCATCACACCCGCGCCGGCCAGTCCCGTCGCCCACAACCACCGAGTCCGCGTCAACACTGTCTCCCGACCGCTTTTTGGCCTCTTGCTTGATACTAGTCACCGGCCCGGCAAGCCGCTTCGTCTGAGCAGACTAAGGGGAATCCCGCAACACCCAGCCGGGCCACCTCTCTGAAGCCGGGAGTCATATTTGCGAGATTTCCCTCGCCGCTCTCGCCGCACCGCGCATAGCACCTTCGATATAGCCGATGCCAGTGCAATCGCCGACTTCATAGACCCGATAGCCTTCGGCCTCCAACTGCCTGGCAAGCCTCTGGTCACCTGCCGCACCTTTGGCGACGATGACAGTATTCGCATCGACTGCCTGCGCATTACCTGCTTGGTCAGTGAAGCAAACCCTGTCAGGTTCGATCCGGATGTCCGAGGCACCCGGAAACAGGCCAAGGCCGTGCTCTTTAAGCTCCGCAAGCAGCCGCATCCGGCGGACTATGGTCAATCCTGCGCCAAACCGCGGCACCGCATCAACGACTGTCACCGATCGCCCGCGCTCGGACAGGAACTCAGCCAGTTCGAGGCCGACCAGTTCGCCACCGATGATCACGACGCGCTTGCCCAACGGCATCCACTGACGGGTCGCCTGGCGAACGAAATCGAGATTCGAGGTCAGGCCGCTCGCCGCACCAATCTTCGATGCCATGCGTGTCGCCCACCCGACCTTGCGCGCCAGTTCCTGTGAGCCTTCACCAAGCATCAAGCGACGCATGTCGTCTCCGCTCATGACGTGCTGCAGGTCGTTGCCTGGTATTGGCGGCAAGCCGCGCACCGCGCCGGTTGCAACGACAACGGCGTCAGGGGATAGCGTGCGCAACAGTTCAGGTGTCGCCTGAGTGCGCAGGCGCACATCGATTCGTGACGATTCAACCTGGTGCCGGAGCCAGTCGAGCAGTGGCTCGTTGGCCTGATAGGCGAGCGCGGCAATGCGCAACGTCCCGCCCAGTTGGCTGCCCTGCTCCAGCAACGTCACTTGATGCCCGTCCGCCCGCAGCCGTCGCGCTGATTCCATGCCACCGGGGCCTGCGCCGATAACCACGACCCGCTTGCCACCCTTCGGCGATTGACGATGCAAATACTCGAAACCGGTTTCGGGGTTGACCGCGCAGCGCAGCGGCTTGCCAACGTAGATCGCACTAATGCACGTGTAGCAGTAAATGCAGGGCAGTACGTCATCGGGTCGCCCCTCGGTAAGCTTTCGCGGCAGATGCGGGTCGGCTAGCAGCTTTCTCCCCATTGAGACGAAATCGATCGCGCCTTCGGCAATCTTTTCGTCACCCAGCGCGGGCTCGATCCGGCCCGAGGCAATGACCGGAATGCTGACCGCTGCCTTGATCCGCGCCGCAAACGGAAGATTGAGCCCAGGCTCATGCGGGGTATGCGACGCCGAATGCAACTTCGGTTTTCCCGCGTCATGATAAGCGCTCACGGTAATCGCATCGGCCCCCGCCTCCTCGACGATCTGTGCGGTGCGCACGGCCTCGTCAATCGTGATGCCGTCCGGCACGCCTTCCTCGCGCGAGTCGAGTTTGCACCACACTGGAAAATCGGGGCCAACCGCGGTCCGCACGGCCCGAATCACCTCGACCAGGAGACGGACGCGATTTTCCAGCGGGCCACCATATTCATCGGTACGCCGGTTGGTCGTGGGCGAGATGAACGACGACAGGAGATAGCCGTGCCCGCCATGGACCTCGACGCCGTCAAAGCCGGCCCGCCGCGCCCGGCTCGCAGCGGCGGAAAAATGCGCGATCAACGTGTCGATGTCGGCCTTCGTCATGACCTGAATCGTCACGCCGGTGATGCGGCCGAACGGCGCCTCGGCCAACTCTTCGAGCAAGAACGCCTCGGTGAAATCGCCAGTGGGGGGTTCAGGCAGCGAGGGCGCCCACACCGGCCGCCCTGCAAGCATATCCTCCACGCCGATCAACCCGCCATGGTGCAGCTGCGCGGCGATTTTAGCGCCGTGCGCGTGGACGGCTTCGGTCAGTGCGGTCAGGCCGGGAAGGAAGCGATCGTCCGAAATGGCGATCTGGTTCACCTGATTGGCGCCGGCCGGCCAAGCCACGCCGGCGACGCCGGTGATGATCAGCCCCGCCCCCCCTTTGGCCTGCGATTCGTGATAGCGCACGATGCGCTCACCGCAATGACCATCTGGCTCCGCAAGGCTTGCACCCATCGCCGTGACGACAATGCGGTTGCGTAGGGTCATCGTGCCGATTCGGCCAGGTGCCAGCAGGTGGCGATACGATGTGCGGCTCATTGAATGTCTCCTGTGGTTGCGTCTTGATAGACATGCCGGCGCCACGGCGGCGCAAGGCGTGCCATTTATCGCTCCGCATCGATCATCCGATCGGCGCCAGTGGCGCACTGACAAGCGGGCAGTGGGGGAAAGCTTCTTTCGTTCACATGGGAATCTGTCGTGCGGGCGCAATGCCGCGCGACGTCACGCGGTCGTACCATGCCGGACACCGCGGAGAATTCGCATCTGCCGGCGAATCGCACCCTCGTCTGCAGGAACCAGGCTATAGGCAAGTCCAATGCGGCTAGCCAGCGCAATGATGTCGTCCAGCGACGCGGGCGCCGTGCCTGACTTCTCTGCGTAATCGCGGTAGCGTTCAGCCAGCACCTTGTGCCACATCGGCTTGATGTTCTCGAGGATGTAGGGAAACACCTCCGCCGTAACGCTTCTGGCCAGGTAGTCCTGACGAAGCCCGGCGAGGCGTTGCCGGTACTTCACGGCGAAACACACGCATTCTTCGAGATACCCCTCGAAATCGCCCTCGTAGCCCGACAAGCTGCGCTGCATTTCCTCGAAAAATACGCCATTTTCCACGCCAATCGCGGCCTGGATCAGTTCATTCCGGGTGCCGTAGTAACGGTAAAGGGTTCTGCGCGAAATGTTGGCGCGCTTGGCCACATCATCCACGGTGAAACCCTCGATACCCATCTCTGCCATGCAGTCGAGCGTGGACCTCAGAATCAAGGCGCGCCCCTGTTCGGGACAGTCGATTCGGCTGGCGTCGCCCCAGCGAAGTTGTCTATTCATTCGGAACTTTGCCTCTCGCAACGTGATGCGCTTTTGATCGGGGTGTGATCCCGGCATTGCCGTGGCGGCTTCACCCAGTATTGCACAAATTCTATTTTTTGTGCCATTGTCGTGACTCATTTTTGTATTTATGTGCCATAGTGACCGGACCCGATGCGGTTGTGCCGCGCTCGGCAACGGGCAGCTTGTTGGCCTTTGACCCGGCGTACTTCGGCCCGGCTCACCACTGACTGGTACAGGTCGCCTGGAAAACACTTAACGTTGGAGACAAGCCAATGAACAACAGCAATCCGGCCGTGAATTGGGATACAACGTACGACGTGGTCGTCGTCGGTTCCGGGGCAGGCGCGATGACGGCAGCGCTGCGCGCATACGATCTCGGCCTGACCGTGCTCCTCGTCGAGAAAAGCCCGCACTATGGGGGCACGACGGCTATTTCCGGTGGCGGAATCTGGATCCCTTGCAATGACCAGATCCAATCTCTCGGCGGCAACGACTCCTATGAGGAAGCGGTGGCGTATCTCCGGGATGTCGTAGGGGAAGATTTCGATCTGGACAGAATCAATGCCTATCTCAAAAACGGGCCGGAGATGGTCCAGTATCTCGCCACGCAGGCGCAGACGCATTTCCACGCGGTGCCCCGCTATCCCGACTACTACCCGGACCGCACGGGAGGAAAGCCCGGTTACCGAACCATGGAGCCAGCGGCATTCGATGCGCAACGTCTCGGCGATGCCTTTGACGAACTCCGGGCTCCGTCGCCCGCCACCCTGGTGGGCGGGCGCATTTCGCTGACGCAGATCGAAGCCCACACCATTGTCGCGAAGGAGTCCGGCTGGCTCGGCTTGTTGGCACGTCTCGCGTTCCGGTACGCAACGGATTTGCGCTGGCGCCGTCGAACGCGCAGGGACCGCCGGCTGACGCTTGGCAACGCCTTGGTCACGAGCCTGCGCGCGGCACTCGCGCATCGGTCCATACCGCTGTGGCTCGACACCCCGATGCGCACGCTCCATGCGCACGATGCCCGCGTGAGCGGCGTAGCGGTGGAGCGACAGGGACGCGAATACAACCTTCGCGCGCGATGCGCGGTGGTGCTCGCCTGCGGCGGCTTTGAGTCCAGCCAGGAAATGCGCGACCAATATCTGCCGAAGCCCACGCAGGCCGAATGGACAGCCGCCCCGCCGATCAATACCGGGGACGGAATTCGCGCCGGCCTGAAGATCGGCGCGAGCGTTTCGCTGATGGGATACACATGGGGCGTGCCGACGGTACGGGTTCCAGGAGAGGAGAAACAACGCGGGCTTTTCGTGGAGCGTGCGTTGCCGCGATGCGTGCTGGTCAATCGGCTCGGTCGGCGATTCGTCAACGAAGCAGCGCCGTACCCGGACATCATCCACGCCATGTATGCCGACAACGCGCAAACAAAGGCGAATGTGCCAGCATGGCTGGTGTTCGATGCAGAGTATAGAAAACGCTATCCGTGCGGCGTGCTGCTTCCCGGCAGCATACAGCCTGACTCCAGGATTCCGCATGGCTGGCTGGACAGTGTCATCTATCGTGCCGGGACGCTGGCCGAACTGGCCCAGAAAATCGGCGTCGAACCACGCGGCCTTGCCACGACGGTGAATCAAATGAACGCCTATGCGTCAATGGGTACCGACCATGAGTTCGGCAAGGGCGGCAATCTCTTCGATCGCTACTATGGCGACAGCTCCTCCAAGCCGAACCCGTGCCTGGGCCCGATCGACCGTGCACCTTTCTACGCGCTGCGGATCGATCCCGGTGAGATCGGCACCAAGGGCGGATTGAGCACCGATGCCTGCGCCCGCGTCCTCCGCCCCGATGGCAGCGTCATTGAGGGATGCTATGCGATCGGCAATACCTCGGCCGCGGTCATGGGAAAAACCTATCCCGGACCAGGTTCGACTATCGGGCCGGCCATGACCTTTGGCTACATCGCTGCGAATCATATCGCGGCAGAGAAAAGCAACGGAAGCAATCCACGCCCTTGGGTCGACTGACGCAGGCTGGAAACCGTGAAATCCGACGTTACCCGGAACTTGACGACTGGTGGGAAAGTGGAACGCTTACCCCACGGGATGCACATGCAATCTGGCTAACTCTCCTCTCGCTGCCGCAGAAACATGTCGAAGCCGCGGTTGGCCGAACGGCTTTGCAGGACCTCCTTAAAGCTACACATGATCTACATGTAGTGTGTAGTCCGATCAGACGATGTTGATTCCAGATTCCGCAAATATGCTTAGACCAAGAGACTGGCCCTGACGGCACAACAGGAGTCGGCATCTGCCCATGGTGGGCAGCGGCAAGCGGAGACGGCGATGAGAACATGGTTGCGGGCGGTTTGTCTGTTTGTGGCCGGGGCCGGTGCTGCCGTGGCCCTGATCTTTGCCTTTGCAGGGGGCCTGCCATCTGCCCGGCTTGGTTTTGATCCGCAGAGCGCGATCAGACATGACGGAGACTCGACCGGCGAAGAAACCAATGGCTCGGCGATCATGCAGGCGTCTTGCGATGACATCTGCCGGCAAAGCATTGGGGTTGCCGCAGTTGCTCTGCTGAATCACCGCAGCGCCCCATAGTGTGCGTTCCATGCCAAGTCCTGGTCTGGCCCGTGCCGTCATGTCGGCAAGATGCTGCCCCCTAGTGTCCCCGTCACTCTCAGATTGGCGTCGATGGCCGAAGCAAGCCGCAACTGGATCCAGCCATTCGCGCTATTGAAGTAAGCCGAGACTATTCGTCTTCGCTCAACGCCGGTTCCACCTTCGGTTGTCCCATTGGCAAATTGGCAAATTGGCAAACTGGCAGCCCCCGCAGCGAGCCAGCCGGCACGCCCACGTGCGCGCATCGTGCATTCCGTCGATCGAATTGCTCCGCCGAACAACCTCAAATCGTAGTCAGATTCTTCTCGCAACGACACCCATACTTATCCACGGAGTGACCCATGAGAGCATTAGTCTTCGCATCGACCGCGGTTGCGCTTGCGACAGCAAGCCTTACGTGCGCGCAAGCCGCAGGGCAGGAGAACGGCACCTTCCCGGGCCGCAACCCCTGGCTGACCGACAGCGTCTATCCCATTTCGCACGACAATCCGGCCGCGACCGATTCCGTCCCGCACGCCGGCCCAACCAAGGGCCGCAGGCTGTCGGCAAGCGATGTGAAAACCGTGCCAACCGTCTTCACCTCGAATCCTACAGTGAAGAAGATCGGTGACAAGACGATCATTTTCGCGGCCGGCGTCGAGGGCATCAGCAAGATCGACGCGACCGGCGAAGCCTATGACCTGGTCTCGCTCCTGCCCTACCCTGGAATGGAGACGCTGGCCACGAACGGCAATCGCGAGAAGATCCGGGCAGCACTGGAGGAAGTCGACGCCGCCCGCCGCGCGAACGATGACACGAAGCTGCTGGCACTGTCGGGGAAGATGGAGGAACTGGGCTTCAAGCGTCAGATGCTGGCCAACGGTGCCTACAACATGATCGACAAGGACGGCGTTCACTATGCCGCCTTTGGTGGCCTGAAGATCCTGAAGTCCACCGACGACAATGATCCGAAGAAGCCGCTGCGCGTCGTCAAATTCCGGGACTTCTCGCAGGCATTGCCTGAAGACATGCGCAAATCTGCCATCATCGGCATGGGCATGACCTATGCCGGCGATGTCGTTGCCGCCGCGCATGGCGCAGTGCTCCTGCTGGACCGCGATCTCGATCTCAAGGGCACGCTGCTGCTGCCGGGCGAGGCGATCGAAAACAGCATCTGCATTGACGAGAACAGTGGCATCTATGTGGTCACCTCCAAGCGCATGCTGAAGATCGTCTGGACCGGCACCAGGCTGTCCTATGATGAAGCAGATGGTGGCTGGCAGGCCGACTACAACACCATGAGCAGTGCGCAGGCCATCGCTGCCGGCGCTCTGACGACTTCCGGCGGATCCGGCACCACGCCAACGCTGATGGGCTTCGGCAACGACCCCGACAAGCTGGTTGTGATTGCCGACGGCGATGCAAAGGGAGCCAACCTCGTGGCTTTCTGGCGCGACCAGATTCCGCCCGGATTCAAGCAGAAGCCGGGCACCAAGTCCGCACGCATCGCCGATCAGATTCCGCTGGAAATCTCCAAGGCCACGGTCGAGCCGTCGCCCGAGGTGCTGGGCTATGGCGTCGCCCTGCTGAATAACTCCTACCCGAAGCCCGCGCCCGATATATGGGGCAACGCGGTAACGCCCGGCGTGACCCGGCCCGCCCCGCGTGGGGTAGTCAAGTTCAACTGGAACACTCGGACGAAGTCGTTCGAGAAGGCCTGGGTGAACAAGGTGATCGACAACACGGATGTGATGGTCCCCGTCATTTCTGCCAAGAGCAACATGATCTACCTCGCCAACAAGGAAAACGGCAACTACGAATATGTAGGCCTTGACTGGGATACCGGCGCCATCAAGGCCCGCTGGCCGTTCCCGGACGACAGCCGCAAATGGAACGCCTGGGGCGGCATTACCGCATTGCTCGAGGATGGGGATCTGCTGATCGGCGGCATCTTTGCCACGAAGCGGGTAAACGTTGGAGACGGGAAGTAGCTGCGACGTGGGCTGGTTCGCTCCTCTCTCCCATGCATTCCATGAAGTGGGAAGAGGAGCGACATCCTGATCTTAAGTCATCGTAAGTCATCGGCTTTCGCCATATGCCTTGATGCAACGCCCGGCATCCGGAAATCCGCTACCGCCTCCGGGCCGGAGACGGTAGCGCCCCCCCTTCTGCCTACTCTTCAAATACATGATGCAGTTTTGGCGCATCAACTCCCGCTATATTCATCTCGATCACCTTGCGCCCGACACTGGCTGGCCGTACCTCCTCGGCGTCTACATAGAACTGGCTATACCAGTCCCGCATCTGGTAGATGGGCCCATCGCCCTCGCATAAAAGCGGATTGTCGGTGCGGATCTTGGAATCCCAGATTGCCACATCCTCGTAGAAGGCATTGCGCGCCTGTTCCACGTAGGCTTGCGCAATCGCCTCATTCTGCGCGTCGGAAAGGCCGGGGACCTTCTTTACCAAGACACCATAGCGCAGTTCGAAGCTGTGCATGTCGATGGGCACATGGCAGTTGAGCAGAATCGAATGGATCGGCTGACCCTCCATCTGGCCACGCATTTCCGTAATGTGGTACGCCGGACCGAAGTAGGTGGATAGCGCAGTCAGGCAATCTCCAGCGGAGAGTCGGGCGCTGCGGCCGACCAGCACCTGCGTGGCCTTGTGGCCCTCGAACAGATTGGCGAAGTAGTCGATCGGCGCCCCGTGCACGGTGTCGAAGTGAGCCATATCGGAAATATTATCGACCAATTCCCGGCAATTCGTCTGAATCACCATCTTGTCGATCGACCATGCCGACCATTGCTCCGAGAAGCATGCCTCGATGCGTGGGATCGCCACCTCAGGTGGGGGTGCTTTGCCCTGGGGATCGTGCCAGATGAAGAGCAGATTGTTCTGCTCACAAGTATCCCAGCTGCCAATGCGCGCCTTCGGAGGCACTCGCTTGCAGTAAGGAATCGACTTGCAGACGCCATCACCGCCCCACTGCCAACCATGGAAGGGGCACACCAACTGGTCGCCATGCACGGTACCTGTACTAAGGTCCGCGCCCATATGCGGGCAATAGCTGTCAATGATGCGAATGGTGCCGACGGAGTCGGCGAAAGCCGCAAGGCGTTGGCCGAAAATGTTCAGCGTGTGCGGCTTCCCGTCCCGGTAATCCGCGGCCGGCCCGAGGCAATGCCAGCCACGCGCATACCGCGATTCCAGCGGTCGGGATTCAATTTTGTAGCCTGGTGCAGGCATGTCTCCTCCTTTTGATTTGGCTCGTTCCACAATACATAGCCCAGGGCCGTGCTTCATCGTCTCTTCAGACTAGACAGCGAAGGACGCGCGCAGTGGCCGTGGCCGATCAAAGCGGGGTCCTGAGATGGCACACATAGATGCCGCAGTAGTCCGGGAAGACGATGCCAAGCAGCTGTATTATCACCACCATCGGATAGTCGGCGGCTCATCCTCTACCGTTTAAGGTGGACGACATCGCCGAGCCAGGCCGGGAATCAACACCGTGAATGCATCGTACGCCGCAAACAGATTGCGGGACGCTGCGACGAAAATTAGGAAATACCATGAAACGCCGAGCGCTTATCTCGGGATTACTGGCAACTGGAGTTGCCGGCGCGGCAGGGCTGCTGAGCGCGAAATACTTCAGGGATTCTTCCAAGACAAGCCAGTTCAAGGGACCCGTGATAGGCGATGGGGTGACAGGCCCCAAAGGCATGGTCTGGGTCCCAGGGGGGGCGTTCTTGATGGGCAGTTCATCCAAGCAGGCACTGCCCAGCGAAGGACCGGCTCACCGCGTTCAGGTCAGCGGGTTCTGGATGGACCGTTTCGATGTGACAAACGCCGATTTCAGGCGCTTCACTGAAGCCACCCGGTACGTCACAACAGCTGAGCGGAAACCAAGGTGGGAGGACATACGCCCGCAACTGCCGGCCGGCACGCCAGCGCCAGATCCCGGGACGCTTGTCCCCGGCAGCATGGTATTTGTCGGCACGAGCGAACCCGTTGAACTGGGCGATTGGTCGCGCTGGTGGAGGTATGTGCCTGGGGCTGATTGGCAGCATCCGCTCGGCCCCCAAAGCACGCTGGCCGATAAGGAAAATCATCCTGTGGTGCAGGTGTCATACGTTGATGCGCTGAACTACGCCCGTTGGGCTGGAAAGCGCCTGCCGACCGAAGTGCAGTGGGAGTTCGCCGCACGCGGCGGCCTCGAGCAAGCGGACTATGCCTGGGGAGACGAACTCACTCCCAATGGCAAGAAGATGGCCAATACGTGGGATGACCGGGCGCGTCAATTTCCGGTTGTCAGCCGCAATGAAAAGATCCAGGTTGGCACATTGCCGGTTGGCAACTTCGCGCCGAACGGCTATGGCATCTACGATATGGCCGGCAATGTCTGGCAATGGACGGCTGACTGGTATCGCTCCGACGCGTTCGCCATCGAGGCCCGTCAAGGACAGGTGTCCGATCCCCAAGGCCCCGTCGACTCCTATGACCCTGACGATGCAGGGGCTCCCGTCGACGCCCCCAAGCGCGTCATACGGGGTGGCTCCTTTTTGTGCAGCGAGACGTATTGCACCAGCTACCGGGTCAGCGCAAGGAGAGGATCAGACCCGTTTAGCGCCATGTCGCATCTTGGCTTCCGCACGATCGTGACCCAACAGGACTGGCTTGCCAGGAAATCAACTACCGGCTGACAGCGCGTCGGTCCGGGCGTGGCGTCAGGAAGCCGGGCGAAATCGGCCCGGCATCGGTGGTCGGAAGTCACGCAAATCTCAATCAGACTACCCGGCCGCCAGTATCGTGGTCAGCCTGGGATCGGCCGGTGGCCCGTAAATGCAGGAAACCCCGGCCGGATCATAGATCTTTGCAACGCAAGCATTACAGCTGTCGCATGCCGAACGTGTCACTGCGCCGGTTCGCCAGTGATCGGCCAGGGCCGGATCATGGATCAGCGCCCGCGCCAGGGCAACGCAGTCGAAGCCCTCGCCCAACAGTTGCCGCACATTGTCCAGCGACTTCACGCCGCCGATATAGGCCAGCGGCATCCGCACCGCCTGGCGGATCACCCGGGAGGCCTCGAGGAAATACAGTTCACGGAACTTCAGCTCGCGCGGGGTACGCTTCTCCAGAATCGAGATGCCGAACCTGGCCAGCGCGTGCGGCGCCGTGGCTTTCATCTGCGCCGTCGGCATCGCACTGCCAAACAGGACCCACGGGCTTTCGACATTACGTCCGCCACTCAGCGTCAGCAGGTCAGCCCCCTCCCTTTCCAGGATGCGCGCCGTGATGGCGGAATCCGCCGCCACGTTGCCGCCGGGCACACCGTCAACCACACTCAATTTGCAGCACACCGCCAGTTCCGCCCCGACGGCGTCCTTGACGTGGCGCAGCACCATCGCCGGGAAGCGCGTGCGGTTTTCCACGTCACCGCCAAAACGGTCGCGCCGCCGGTTGCTGAGCGGAGACAGGAACTGATTGAGCAAATAGCCGTGCCCCATGTGGATCTCGACAGCGTCGAAACCCGCCTCCCGCGCAAGGCGCGCAGCATCGGCGAACTGCGTGGCAACCCGGAACATATCGCTCTCGCGCATGGCGCGCTGGAAATACACGCCATACATCATGCCGAAGGCATTCGGGCCAGCCGATGCGGTCAGCGGCGCACGGCTCCCGCCATGCCGCATCATCGTAAACGAGCCGGCATGCGTAATCTGCAGGCAAGCCGCAGCGCCCTCTTGATGCACTGCGTCGGTCAGCACCCGCAGATGCGGTATGGCCTCGCGGGTCAGGACGAGCTGATGCGAGAAGGTCAGCCCCTCCTGCGCGACGGCGGCATACGCGACCACCGTCATGCCGATACCACCGGCAGCGATATCCCGGTGATGCTTGACCAGCGCCTGTGTCGGCAATCCTTGCGGTGTCATGCCCTCGTTCGCACCTGCCTTGATCAGGCGGTTGCGCAACGCAAGGGGGCCGATCCGGAGCGTTGAGAACGGCGATCCATCAGTGGGGGGCTGCTGCGACATCTTATTCTCCTTCCTGCGCGATTCTATGTCGCGCCTGGCATGCCACGCCCTGCCTCATGCGGCAGGGCAGCCGGCTACTATCGTTTGATGACTGTCCCACGGCCCGGCCCGGCCATCCGCGGGACGCTATGTCGAATCGCGAGGAATGCGCTATGCATTGTAATGCGTCCGGCGCGTTCGATTTTTTGCAAAGTCCCTGGGGGATGATGGATCTGGCCGACGCGGCGGTTCAGGCCACGTCCGACTTGAGCGGTCGCCCTTCGCCACCGACCATGTTGCCCACGCGGGCGTCCGCGCCGCGGGCTTTGTTGCCGGCCAGCCGGCGTTCCTCCTCTTCCACGCTCAGCCAGCTCGCCAGCGCCGGCAACAGGAAGACGGCGCCGAACAGGTTGACCATAAACATGAAGGCCAGCAGGATGCCCATGTCCGCCTGGAACTTGAGCGCCGCGAAGGCCCACGTACCCACCCCGATGCACATCGTCATGGCGGTGAACAAGGCGGCGTTGCCACGCTGGCGCATGGCCTCGGCGAACGCCTGCGGCAGGCTCTGCCCCTCATGGCGCAGCTGGTGCTGCATGCGCTCATAGAGATAGATGCCGTAGTCCACGCCAACCCCTACGCCCAACGTGATCACCGGCAGCGTCGAGACCTTCAGGCCGATCCCCAGCCGCGACATCAGCGCGCTGCAAAGGACGGACACCAGCGTCAGCGGCACGATGATGCACAGCACGGCCCGCCAGGAACGGAAGGTCAGCAGGCACAGCAGCGTGATGGCGCCAAAGATCGCCAGCAGCATGGTTACCTCGGCTTCGTCCACCGCTTCGTTGGTGGCTGCCATCACGCCGATATTGCCGCCGGCGAGGCGGAACGCCACGTTCGGCGTCTTGTCCGCGGCAATAAGGTGCTGAATCTCCTTGACGATATGGGCAATGGTGGCGCCTTCGTGATTGGCTGTGTAGATCAGCACCTGGATGGCCTGGCAGTTCGCGGTGTTCATGCCATTCTCCGGATCGAAGGCTTTGGCGCCCTGGGTCAGGCCATCGCTATTGCGCGGCAGCGCCTCCCAGCGCGGATTGCCTTCGTTGAAGGCGCCGATCATCACCTTGGCAAGCGACGGCACGCTCACCACCGATTGCACATCCGCCACACCGCGCAGGTTCATCTCGAAGCGCTCCACCGCGCTCATCACCGGATAGTGCAGGCAGGCGTCGTCAAAGCCTTTGGGTTCCACCACCACCGTGAGCACGTCCACGCCGATGTTGTACTGGCCGACGATCTGCGCGTTATCGCGGTTATAGCGCGAGTCGGCGCGCAGTTCCGGGGCACCGTTGCCGATATCGCCGACCCTTAGTCCCCGTGACTGCACCGCACCGAACGCCAACAGCGCCAGCGACACGCCGAACACCACCAGTGCCGGCCCCGGGCGGGCAAAGCGGCCGAACCGGTTCCAGAAAGTGCCATGCCGCCCGGCACGCGCCCTGGCGGCCGCCACCACGCGCGGCTCCAGGCGCGTGTATGACAGCAGCAGCGGCAGGAACACCTTGTTGGTGACGATCATCAGCAATACGCCGAGGCATGCGGTAATGCCCAGCTCACGCACGATCTCGATCTCGATGCGCATGATGACCATGAAACCCAGTGCATTGGTCAGCAAGGCCACCGTGCCGGGGATGAACAGCTTGCAAAAGGCCGCGCGCGCGCTCTCGACCGGGTCATTGCCCAACACAACTTCCTGTTTCCAGGCATTGGTCATCTGCACCGCATGCGAGACGCCGATGGAAAAGATCAGGAACGGCACCAGAATGGACATTGGGTCGATGCCGTAGCCCAGCAGCGGCAGCAAGCCGAGCAGCCAGCCCACCGGCAGCAGCGCCACCACCAGCGCCAGCACGGTAATGCTCAGCGAACGCGTGTAGAAGAACAGCATCAGCGCCGTCACCGCAAAGGCCAGCGCGAAGAACACCATGACCCCGGCAATGCCGTCTTCCACATCGCCGACAAGCTTGGCGAAGCCGATAATGCTCACTTCCACATCCGTGCCGCCCAGGCCGGTGCGGATTTGCTCCAACTGGCGTGCCACCTTGCCATAGTCGAGCGCCTTGCCCGTAACGGGATCCACATCGCTCAGATCGGCGCGGATCAGCGCGGACTTCAGGTCATTGCTTACCAGCCGGCCGATCTGGCCTGAGCGAGCCGCGTTGCGGCGTACCTGGTCGAGCTGCTCCGGGGTACCGGAGTATCGGCCCGGTACCACCACATCCCCCCGGAATCCCACCTCGGTCACCTCGGTGTAGCGCACATTCGGGGTAAACAGCGAGAACACATGTGAGCGGCGCACGCCTGGAATGAAGAACACATCGTCGGTAGCACGACGCAGCTTGTCCATGAAGGCCGGGTTGTAGATATCGCCTTCGCCCTTCCAGCGCAAGCTGATCAGCACGGTATTGGCCCCGGAGAACGTGCCGGCATACTTGGTGAACACCTGCATATAGGGATGCTGCAGCGGGATCATCTTGTTGAATCCCGGATCGAGCCGCAAGCGCGTGGCGGACATGCCCATCGCCACGGTCATCGCCAAGCACAGCACCAGCAACAGGCGGCGGCGCCGGATCAACAGGTCCGCGCAATGCGCGACGAAGCGGCTCAGGCGGGAGGTGGTGGCCCGGGGGCCGGGGAGTTCGGGGCGGGTCATGGCGTTCTCGCTTCTATGCAATGCGGTGAGGTGCTGAGAGCTGCGGCAGGAGGAAGATCAGGGCGCGGCATGCGGGGCCAGGTTGAAGCGGGCAATCCCCGCGTTGCCGGCCAGCGTCAGGGCATTCCCCCTTGTGGCAGGAATGAGCGCAGCCAGCGTCTGCGCGCTGCCGCCCGCCACCGGCTTGAAATGGCGCCCGCCGTCCGCCGAGACGGCCAGCATGCCGCCCTGGCCGGCCACCGCGATGCGGCCGTCGGCCAGTTGCACGCCACCGAAGAACGAGGTCTTGAGCCCCACCTCGGCAGCCTCCCAGCTCGCGCCGAAGTCGGCGCTGCGCAGCACGTTGCCGCGCATGCCATAGACCAGCCAGGCGCCGTCGCGCAGCGGCAGCACGCCATAGAGCGAGCCCTCGTAGGGCATCTTGACCGCTTCCCAGGTGCTGCCGCCATCGGCGGAGCGCAGCACCAGGCCGCTCTCGCCTACCAGCATCAGGCGGCCCTGATGATCACCGGCAATGCCGTTCAGGTGCTTGTCCTGCATCAGCGGCGTGGCTGCGGACTGCCAGTGCCCGCCCTGGTCGTGCGACACCAGGAAGCGCCCGAAGCTGCCGATGGCGAACCACGGGCCGGTCGCCTGGCCCCAGACCCCCAACAGGGGGTCCGACTGCGCCGCATCGAAGGCCACCTGTTGCCAATGCTCACCGCCGTCGGTGGTGCGCAGGATCCAGCCGCTGTGGCCGACCGCCACGCCGACCTTGTCGTCCTTGCCGCCGGCAAAGACAAGCTGCGTGAGCGCGGCGCCGTGCTCCGGCATCACGCTGGCGAGCCGCCAGTGCGCCCCTTCGTCGTCGCTGAGCAATATCGTGCCGCGCTCGCCGACCGCCACCAGGCGGTTGCCGGACCGGGCGATGCCATTGAGCTGCAGCCGATCCGCCCGCAGCACGGTGGCGGCGAAGGCAGGCAAGGGCCGCGGCGAGAAGGACCATGCCGCGGCAGCCAATACCGTCAGCGACATGGCGATGCCAATCACTTTTTTCATTGTCGTCTCCTCCGTGCCGGGGGGCATGGCCGGCCTTGTGCTGGCCGTTCGCACTGCCACCGGCAATGGCCGCTACAGCACGTCGAACAGCGCGGCAGCGCCCATGCCGCCGCCGATGCACATTGTCACCACCGCATGCGCGGCGCCGCGCCGGCGCGCTTCGAGCAAGGCGTGCGCGGTCATGCGCGCGCCTGACATGCCGAAGGGATGGCCGATCGCGATGGCGCCGCCATTGACGTTCAGGCGCGCGTCCGGAATGCCCAGCATGTCCCGGCAGTACAGCACCTGGCAGGCAAAGGCTTCATTCAGTTCCCACAGGCCAACGTCCTTGACCGTCAGACCGTGGCGCGCCAGCAGCCTGGGCACGGCGAACACCGGGCCGATGCCCATCTCGTCCGCCGCGCAGCCGGCCACGGCCATGCCGCGATAGCGGCCCAGCGGGCGCAAGCCGCGGCGCTCGGCCTGCTCGCGGCTCATCAGCAGCACGGCGGCGGCACCGTCCGACAGTTGCGAGGCATTGCCCGCGGTGATGTGGAGCCCTTGCGGCACCGCGCGCCCGCCGCTCCATACCGGCTTGAGCGCGGCCAGGCTGTCGGCGCTGGTATCGGGCCGATTGCATTCGTCCTGCGCGAGGCGCACGGTTTCGTGCCCGGCGAGTGCGCCCGTCTTGTCGAACAGCGCGCGGCGCGTCTCCAGTGGCACGATCTCGTCGTCGAACAAGCCCTGCCGCTGCGCCTCCGCGGTGCGCTGCTGGCTGCGCAGCGCGTAGTCATCCTGCGCCGCCCGGGCAATGCCATAGCGTTGCGCCACCACTTCGGCGGTCTCGATCATTGCCATATAGGCGTCCGGCTGCCGGGCCAGCACCGCCTCGGATTGCGCGCGATAGGCGTTCTTGTGCTTGTTCTGCGTCAGCGAGATCGACTCGGCGCCGCCGGCCACCACGATGTCGGCCTCGCCGCAGATGATGCTTTTCGCGGCCGTGGCGATGGTCATCAGCCCCGACGAACACATGCGGTCCATGGTCATGCCCGGCACGCTGTCTGGCAGGCCCGCCGCCACCGCGCACAACCGGCCCAGGTTGTAGCCCTGCGTGCCCTGCTGCGCTGCGGCGCCGATCAGTACATCGTCGACCTCGGCCGGGTCGATCCCCGCCCGCTCGACCACGGCGCGCACCACGTGCCCGCCCAGCGCCGGCGCCTCGGTATCGTTGAAGGCGCCGCGGAATGCCTTACCGATGGGCGTACGCGCCACGGCGACAATGACTGCTTCTCTCATGCTGCTTTCCTTGGAAGGATCAAAAGCAATAGCGGCTGATGGTGTCGGCCACGCAAGCGGGCTTATCCTCGCCCTCGATTTCCACGCTGACGCGCACCACCGACTGCACACCGCCGGGCAGCGCCTGCGCACGCACCAGCTCGCCCACGCCGCGCAGGCGCTTGCCGACCCGCACCGGCGCCGGGAAGCGCACCTTGTCGCAGCCGTAGTTGACACCCCAGCGCAGGTTTTCGACCGTCAGGATCTCCGGCAGGAACTGGTTGACCAGCGACAGGGTGAGATAGCCGTGCGCAATGCAGGCGCCAAAGGGGCCTTGCGCAGCGCGCTCGGGATCCACATGCAGCCATTGGTGGTCGCCCGTGGCCTCGGCGAAGCCGTCGATGCGCTCCTGCGTGATGACGGTCCAGGCGCTGTGGCCCAGGTGCTCGCCGACGGCGCTCATCAGCGCCTCGGCGGAATTGAATATTCGTGTCATGGCTCTCCTTGCCTCGCTTCTTGCCTGTTGCGGGGTTCCTGCTCCGCACCGGCCACTGGTTATCTCCCGTGCCAGTCGCCGATCTCCATCGCCGGTTTGCTCCCCTCTCCCCAACCCTCTCCCCATGAGGGGAGAGGGAGCGACAGCCGTCGTCATGCCAGACGGCTTTGGCGCATCCTGCCGGCTTCGGCTAATGCCTCTGGTTTTCTCCCCAACCGCCGCTACGCCCGCTGACTGCTGACAGGCAACACTTCGCCCGTCATATACGACGCATAGTCGCTAGCCAGGAACACCATCACATTCGCCACCTCCCACACCTCGGCCGCCCGCCCGAACGCCTCGCGCGAGGCCAGGTCCCGCAGCAGGTCCGCCGGCGCTGATTTCCGCAGGAAATCGTGCAAGGCGATACTCGGCGCCACCGCATTGATGCGCACGCCAAACTCCGCAGCCTCCACCGCGCTGCAGCGTGTCAGCGCCATCACGCCAGCCTTGGCTGCGGCATAGTGGGCCTGCTCCTTCTGCGCCCGCCAGCCCAGCACCGAAGCGTTGTTGACGATGACCCCGCGCCGGCGCGCCTGCATATGCGGCAGCATGGCCCGCGTCATGCGGAAGGTGCCGGTAAGCGTAATGTCGAGCACCCGCGACCATTCGGCATCGTCCATCTCGACTATGCGGCGCGACCCGCCCAGCCCGGCGTTGTTGATCAGCACATCGGTGCCGCCCAGGGCCTCCTCGGCCACCGCCACCAGGGACCGCACCTGGGCCTGGTCGGAGACGTCGCAAAGCTGGCCATGGATCGCCTGCAAGCCGGTCTCGGCGCGCAGGGTTGCCACTGCCTCGCTGAGCCGCTTCTCGTGGATGTCGGAGATCATCAGCGCGCGGCAGCCCTCCTCCGCGCAGCGGCGGGCGGCGGCAAAACCGATGCCCGCGCCGGCGGCGGCGGTGATCAGCACGCTCTTGCCGGCCAGCAGCTGGTGGCCCGCCACATAGGCCGGCGGGGGGAGCGGGGTGCCGGCCGCGGCCGGTTGCTTGTCTGCCATTTCAGTCATGACTGTCCTCTGGCCTCGCGGGGCATGCACAGCCCGCGCTCGGCGATGATGTTGAGCTGGATTTCGTTGGTACCGGCGTAGATGGTGTCGGCGCGCGAGAACAGCGCCATTTGCTGCAGGCGCGTGCGGCGCACGTCCGCTTCGTCGATCCGGTTGGCGTCGGGGCCGAGCACGTCGAGCGCGAGCTGGCCCAGGTCGCGATGCCAGTTCGACCAGTAGTACTTGTAGATCAGGGTCTCGCGCTGCAGCGCCGCGCTGGCATCGCCGGCACCGCCCTCGCCGCCTTCCAGCATGCGCAGCGCGTTGTAGCGCATCACCCGCAGGCCGGCCCAGGCGCGCGCCATGCGCTGGCGCAGCGGCGCGTCCTGCCAGGCGCCGTTCGCGCGCGCGGCCTCGGTGATCCAGCCCAGCTCGTGGGTGAACTGCATTTGCTGGCCCAGGGTGGAGATGCCGCGCTCGAAGCCCAGCAGCGCCATGGCGATGCGCCAGCCGTCGCCCGGCGCGCCCAGCACATCGCCGGCGGCGGCGCGCGCGCCATCGAAGAACACCTCGTTGAACTCCACGCCGCCACCCATCTGGCGGATCGGGCGGATCTCCACACCCGGCTGCGCCAGCGGCATCAGCAGGAAGACCAGGCCCTTGTTGCCGCGCGACGCCGGATCGCAGCGCGCCAGCACGAAGATCCAGTCCGACTCGTGGGCCAGCGAGGTCCACACCTTCTGCCCGCTCACGCGCCAGTCCCCGGTGACCGGATCGCGCTCGGCGCGGGTGCGCACATTGGCGAGATCCGAGCCAGCGCCCGGCTCCGAGTAGCCCTGGCACCAGAACTCGGTGCCGTTGCGGATGCCTGGCAGGAAGCGGGCCTTCTGCGCCTCGCTGCCGAAGGCGATCAGCGTGGGACCGATCAGCCCTTCGCCAATATGGCCCATGCGGCCGGGGCCGCCGGCACGCGCGTACTCCTCCTGGAAGATCACCTGCGACATCACCGGCAAGCCGCGCCCGCCGTGCGCCTGCGGCCAGCCCACGCAGGTCCAGCCGCCTTCGGCCAGGCGGCGCTCCCAGGCTTTGCGCAGCCCGGGATGTGCCTCTTCGTCGCCGGGCCCGCCGCGATGCCTCAGGCAGTCGAATTCGCCGCGCAGGTTGGCGGACATCCAGTCCGCCACCTCCGCGCGAAGTTGCGCTTCCCCGGCGAAGGCATTTTGGTTTTCCATCGAATCCATGCTTATCCTTGCGCTGCTGATATGGCTCATGCGGCCAACAGGCCGTCGGCGATCCGGGCGAGCGCGGCGGCAGCGCCCCCCAGCCAGCTGCCGGCGGCTTGCGCGCGCTTGAAATAGAGCTGGGGGTCGTACTCCCAGGTAAAACCCACGCCGCCGTGCAACTGGATGGCCTCCTGGGCACAGAAGCCGAAGGCGTCGCCGGCGGCAACGCGCGCCGCGGCAACATCGAGCCTGGCTGCGTCGATCCTGCCGCCTGCCGCGGCTGCCTGCCAGGCGCGCGCGGCGCCGTGCACCGCGGAGCGCGCCGCCTCCACCGCCACCATCATCTGCGCGCAGCGGTGCTTGACGGCCTGGAAGGAAGCGATCGTCCGGCCAAACTGGATGCGCTCGGCGGCATAGGCCACGGTGAGGTCAAGGCATTGCTGGGCGCCGCCGAGCTGCTCGGCGGCGAGCATCAGGCTGCCGTGCCACATGGCGGCGCCCACGCCCACCGCTACCCCGGCGCCTTGCGCCAGGCAAGCCTTAGCCTCCACGCGCAGCCCGTCGAAGACGAGATCGGCCAGCGGGCGGGTACGGTCCAGCACGTCCAGCTGGCGCAGCCCGAAGCCTGGCTGGCCTGCCAGCGCTGCCGTTTGCAGCAAGAACAGCGCCGGCTGCCCTGCCGCGTCGCCGGACAGGCGCGCGGGCACCAGCAGCCAGTCCGCGCCGACGGCGTCGAACACCTGCGCAACCTGCCCGTCCAGCACGAAGCCGTCCCCAGCCGAGGCGGCAGTGACGGTCAGCGCATCGGCATCGAGCACGCCTTGCGCGCCGGGCGCCATCCAGGCAGGCAAGGCGAGCGCGGCCCGTGCCTCGCCCTGCGCCAGCCGCGCCAGCCACGGCGCGGCGGCCTCTGGCGCAAGGCTGCCCGCCAGCGCCGGGGCCGCCAGGCAGATGGCCGACCAGTACGGCACGCAGGCCAGCCGCTGGCCCATCTGCTCCATCAGCAGCGCCAGCTCGACGGCGCCCAGCCCGGCGCCACCGGCCGCCTCCGGCAAGGCGATGCCGCACCAGCCCAGCTCGCCGGCCATTTCCCGCCAGAGGGCGGTGTCATGGCCGTCCCGCGCCGCGCCCGCAACCGCATCCACCACCCGCCGGACCGCCGCCGAATCGCTGCGCACGGCCAGGAAATCGCGCGCGGTGTCGCGGATCATTTGTTGTTCCAGGGAGAGCGTGAAGCGCATCGTCCGTCCTCGCCTCAGGCGCCGTAGACGCGTTGCGCGGGCTCGGCGCGGGCGAGCAGCGCGTCGATCGCGCCCCCCAGCTCGGCCGCTTGCCAGCGCGCGCCCTTGTCGGCGCTCACGCCGGTTCGCCAGCCGTCCGCCACCGCCACCATGCCGCCCGCCGCCTCGAACACGCGGCCGGTGACATGGCGCGAGGCCGGGCTGCCGAGCCAGACCACCAGCGGCGCGATATTGGCCGGGTCGTAGTAGTCGAAGCCTTCGGCCGGCGCTTTCATCATCTCCGCAAATACGCCTTCGGTCATGCCGGTGCGGGCCGCCGGCGCGAGCGCATTGGCGGTGATGTCATAGCGCTCCAGTTCCGCGGCCTGCACCAGGGTCAGCGCGGCAATGCCGGCCTTGGCGGCGGCGTAGTTGGACTGGCCCACCGAGCCTTGCAGCCCCGCGCCGGAGCTGGTGTTGACGATGCGCGCATCGACCGGCCGCCCGGCCTTGGCCGCGTCGCGCCAGCGCCGGGCCAGCAGGTTGGCCAGGCAGAAGTGGCCGCGCAGGTGCACGCGCATCACATCGTCCCAGTCCGCCTCGCTCAGGCTGACGAACATGCGGTCGCGGCAGATGCCGGCGTTGTTGACCAGCACGTGCACCTCGCCGAAGGCCGCCAGCGCGGCATCGACGATGCGCTGGGCCGTGGCCAGTTGCGTGATGTCGTCGTCGCTGGCGAGCGCCTGCCCACCTTGCGCGCGGATCTGCACGCATACCGCCTCGGCCGCCTCGCGGCGAATATCGTTGACCACCACGCTGGCGCCTTCGGCGGCGAAGGCCAGCGCGTAGGCGCGCCCCAGGCCGCCGCCAGCGCCGGTGATGATGACGGTCCGTCCGTCGCAGATTCCCATGTCGCTACTCCCCTTATCCGTTACTTGCGCCAATGCCCCGGGAACCCGGCTCACAGGCGCTCGATGATGGTGACGTTGGCCAGGCCGCCGCCCTCGCACATGGTCTGCAGGCCGTAGCGGCCGCCCGTGCGCTCCAGTTCGTGCAGCAGCGTGGTCATCAGCCGCGCGCCGGTAGCGCCCAGCGGATGCCCCAGCGCGATGGCGCCGCCGTTAGGGTTGGTGCGCTCGGCCGGGTAGCCGGTCTCGGCCAGCCAGGCCATCGCCACCGAGGCGAACGCCTCATTGATCTCCACCACGTCGATGTCTTCCCAGCGCAGGCCGCTGCGCGCAAGCGCGCGTTTCGTGGCGGGAATGGGCGCAGTCAGCATCCACAGCGGGTCGTCGCCCATCACGCTCATATGGGCGATACGCGCGCGCGGCGTCAGCCCGTAGCGCTTGAGCGCGTCTTCGGAGACCACCAGCAATGCCGCCGCCGCGTCCGCGGTCTGGCTGGACACGGCGGCGGTCAGTGCACTACCGGGCATCAGCGGTTCGAGCGATGCCATCTTGGCGAGCGTGGTATCGGGCCGTGGCGTTTCGTCGTGGACTACACCTTCGCAAGACACGATCTCGCGCTGGAAGCGGCCGCTCTCGATGGCCATGGCAGCGCGCTGGTGGCTTTGCAGCGCATAGACTTCCATCGCCTCGCGCGACAGCTTCCAGTGCTCGGCAATCCGCTGCGCGGCGTGGAACTGCGACACCGGCTGATCACCGAAGCGGGCCTGCCAGCCCCTGCTGCCGGAGAACGGATCGGAAAAGCCAAGCGCCTGCCCGGCCAGCATGGCCGACGAGATCGGGATCTGCGTCATGGTCTGCACGCCGCCGGCGACGACCACGTCCTGGTTGCCGCTCATCACCGCCTGCGCGGCGAAGTGCACGGCCTGTTGCGACGACCCGCACTGGCGATCCACGGTCACGCCGGGCACCGTAAGCGGCAACCCGGCGGCCAGCCAGGCGCTGCGGGCGATATTGCCGGCCAGCGGCCCGATGGTGTCGACGCAGCCGAACACCACGTCGTCGTACTCCGCGGCCGGGATGGCGTTGCGGCCCACCAGCTCGGCCAGCACGAAGCCGCCAAGGTCGGCCCCGTGCATATGCGCCAGGCCACCCTTGCGGCGTCCGGTCGGGGTGCGCAGCGCGTCGACGATATATGCGTCTCTCATGGTCATTCCGCCTGTCAAAGTGTTGATGCCAAGTTGGCTGTGGTGGCAAAGGTGGCAAAGGTGGCACCGGCGCCGATCGGCACGGCCCCCCCGAGGATGTGCGCGTCCACGCGCGCCTTGTGGAAGGCCCGGTCGCCCCAGCTATCGGCCAAGGCCCAGGCGCGCTTCATGAAGATCTGCAGGTCCAGCTCCCAGGTGTAGCCCATGGCGCCGTGCACCTGCATGGTGTGGCGTGCCGCGAGCAGCGCTGCGCGCGTGGCGGCCAGCAGCGCGTGCGACGTATGCAGCCCTGCGGTGCCATGGCCTTGCGCCAGCGTGCAGGCCGCGCGGTACACCACCGGCTTGGCGAATTCGTGCTGGATGGCGACATCCGCCAGCAGGTGCTTGAGCGCCTGGTTGGCGCCGATGGCCTTGCCGAACTGCTTGCGCTGGATGCTGTAGTCGATGGCGATATCCAGCATGCGCTGCGTCAGGCCGAGCATCTGCGCGGCGACGCCGAGCGCCCCGCGGTTGAACGCGGCTTCCCACACGGGCTTCGCGGCCGTCGCGGGCAACAGCAGGCTGCCGTCGTCCGGCGCCCAGCTGAGCGCGAAGAGCCGGCGTGAAGGATCAAGGCTCGTGTGCGCGGCGAGTGTCGCCTGCGCCGGCAGCACCAGGTGCAGCGCGCCGCTGTGCTCGCAGAGGATGGCGTCGGCGACATGGGCGTCGGCCACCATGGCTTGTCCCGGATGCGCCACCGCCACGCGCGCGCTGCCGTCCGCGATGCGGCGCAGCCAGCTTTCGCAGCGTTCGCGGATGCTTGCGTCCTGCGTGGCGGCGTGGCAGTCCGACAGCATGCCGGCCGCCACCAGCGCGGTGTCCAGCAACGGCTCGGCGAGGGCGAAGTAGCCGCACTCCTGCGCCAGCGGCGCCCATTCGGTTTCCGACAGGCCCAGGCCGCCGCAAGCCTCCGGCACCAGCACGGCCGTCAGGCCCTGCCCGGCCAGCCGCTGCCAAAGCGCATCGGAGCGGCCGCTTGCGCTGCTCCATTGTTCCCGCGCCAGTTCCGGCGTCATTTCGATCATCAGGAAGCGCCTGATCGAATCGACGAACTGTTGCTGCTCTTCGTTAAATGCGAATTCCATCGTGGTTCACGGTTGGGTCGGGGACGATGCCGGACGGTCTGCCGCCGCGCGCTCAGGCGCGCGGCATCCCCAGCATGCGTTCGGCGACGATGTTGCGCTGGATCTCATTGGTGCCCGCGTAGATCGGTCCGGCCTGCGCGAACAGGAAGCCGTCCAGCCAGGCACCGAGCGTGCCTTGCACCGCGTCTTGCGCGGGCACCAGCTCGCCCCGCTGGCCGAGGATCGCCAGCGCGGTTTCGTGCATGCGGATATCCAGCTCGGACCAGAACACCTTGTTGGTGCTGGACTCCGCGCCGATCTGTCCGCCCTTGACCAGCCTGCTGGCGGTGGCGTAGGTGGATAGCGCATAGGCTTCGGCATCCATCCAGGCGCGCGTGACCGCTTCGCGCAATGAAGGATCGCGGTCGGCCTGCTCCCGATTCTCGAGATAGAGTTGCACCAGCGCCCGCGCGGTCTCCTGGAAGCGCGCCGGCGAGCGCAGCATCAGGCCGCGCTCGAAACCGGCCGTCGCCATCGCCACGTGCCAGCCCGCGCCCTCCGCCGCCAAGCGGTTCTCCGCCGGCACCCGCACATCGTCGAAAAAGATCTCGGCAAAGCCGGTCAGGCCATTGAGCTGGCGGATGGGCCGCACCGTGATGCCCGGCGTATCCAGCGGCATCAGCAGGAAGGTCAGGCCGTGGTGGCGCGACGAGCCGGGATCAGTGCGGAACAGGCCGAACAGCCAGTCGGCCCAGACCGCGCGAGTCGACCAGATCTTCTGCCCGTTGAGCACGTACTCGTCGCCCTGCCGGATGGCGGTGCAGCGGATCGCGGCCATGTCGGAGCCCGCGTTCGGCTCCGACCAGCCCTGCGCCCATACGTGCTCGCCGGCGGCCATGCGCGGCAGGAAACGCGCCTTCTGCTCCGGCGTGCCGAACTCCATCAAGGTCGGCCCGAGCAGGAAGATGCCGTTCTGGTTGACGCGCATCGGCGCGCCAGCCCGCCAGTACTCCTCCTCGAAGATCAGCCATTCGATCAGGTCGCAGCCGCGTCCGCCCAGTTCCTTGGGCCAGGTGACCATGCTCCAGCGCCCCTCGTACAGGGTGCGCTCCCAGTCGCGATGCTGCGCGAAGCCTTCGGCGGTGTCGAAGCTGGCCAGCGGTGCGCGCGGCGCGCGCTCGGCCAGCCAGGCACGGATCTCGGCGCGGAGGGCCTGCTGGCGTTCGGTGTATTCGAGATGCATCTGGCAACCTCAGGCGTTGACGGTGGGAGCCTGCGCCGCGAAGCGCGCCTCGCGCCCTTCCACGAAGGCGGCACGCGCCTCGTCGGAATCCGCGCTCATATAGGCTTGCAGCGTGAAGCCCTGCTCCCAGCGGTACTTGTCCTCGAGGTTGCCATCCTCCACGCCGTTGAGCGCCTCCTTGGCCAGGCGCACCATGGCCGGGCTCTTCTGCGCGATCCGCCGCGCCATCTCCAGTGCGGTATCGCGCAACGCCGTGCGCGGCACCACCCGCTCCACCGCGCCCAGGCGGTAGGCTTCGGCGGCGTCGATCATGTCGCCGGTGAAATACATCGCCCGCACTTTCTGCACGCCAAACATGCGCTGCAGGTGAGCACCGCCACCCATGGCGCCACGGTCGATCTCCGGCACGCCGAAGCGCGCGCACTCGGCGGCAATCAGGATGTCGGCCGCCCCACAGATACCGATGCCGCCGCCGAGCACGAAGCCATGCACCGCCGCGATAACAGGCTTTGGATTGCAGTGGACCGCGCGGAAGGTGGCATAGTTGCCGGCATTGACCTCCACGATGCGCTGCGGGTGGGCCGCCAGCTCCTTGATGTCGACCCCTGCGCAGAAGCCGCGCCCCTCGCCGCGCAGCACGATCACGCGCACGGCGTCATCCCTGCCGAGCCGCTCGATGGCCGCCGCCAGCGCATGCCAGCCCGCGCTGTCCAGCGCGTTTACCGGCGGATGGGCGATGGCCAGTTCCGCCACGCCGTCCCGCACCTCGATGTGGAAGGGCTGGGTACCGTCCTGCGCTACAGGCTCGCTTGATTTCGTCGTTGTCATGAACGTCTGCCTTCAATGGATGGCTTGGATGGGGGTGCGGTGGTCCGGCCTTGCGCTGGCCGGCTCGGCCAGATTGCCTTCCGGCGCCTGCCCCGCCAGGGCGGCCAGGCGCGCCTGGGCCTGCGCGGCGATGCGGGCAACGATCTGCTCGCAGGATTCAATGGCGCCAATGGCCGCCGCGGCCTGTCCGCTCGGCAGCACGCCTTCGTCGGGATGGCCCTCTACCATGGCGCGCTGGATCAGCACTGGCGCGTTGGCCGCCATCAGCGTTTGCGCCGTGGTGTAGTCATGCTGGCGCAGCGCTCGCCAGCCAACCGCCAGCATCTGCGCGAGCCCCATGCCGCTGTGCCGGCGCCACTGGCGGGCGGTGGCCAGCGCCATCAGCGTGCGGCGCAGCGGTCCGGCCTGCTCCAGCGCCAGCAGCAGGCGGTTGTCGATCATCCGCTGCGGCAAGCCGTCGATGGCAAGCGAAACGCGGATCTGCGCCGCGTCCCGGACGGCCACGTAGCGCGCCAGCGTCTGCGCCGGCACCGGCGACTCGCTGGACATCAGGAAGCGCGTGCCCATGGCGATGCCCGCCGCGCCGTAGGCCAGCGCCGCCGCCAGCCCACGGCCGTCGAAAAAGCCGCCCGCAGCCACCACCGGCACCGCCACCTTGTCCAGCACTTGCGGCAGCAGCAGCGTGGTGGGCGTGCCACCCGTATGCCCGCCGCCCTCGCCGCCCTGGACGGTCACCACGTCGGCGCCCAGCTCCACGGCCTTGGCGGCGTGCTTGGCCGCGCCCACGGTCGGCATGCACACCACGCCAGCGGCCTTGAGCCGGCCGATCATCGCCGCATCCGGCCCGCGCCCGTAGCTGACCGCGCGCAGCCGGTGGCGGATGGCCATCTCGACCACTTCGTCGGCGTTGGGCTGGAACATATGGAAGTTGATGCCGAAGGGCTGGCCGGTGAGCGCCTTCACCCGCAGGATCTCTTGCTCGACTTCGCCCGGCTCGATGGTGGCGCCGGCCAGGAAGCCGAAGGCCCCGGCACTGCTGGTGGCGGCCACCAGGCGGGCATCGGCCACCCAGCCCATCGCGGTCTGCACGATCGGGTAGCGGCAACCCAGCAAGTCGCACAGCACGGTATGCAAGGGCGCGCCGCTCATGCCGCCTTCTCCTCGCCGGTGCGTTGCGATGCCGCCATGGCGCGTGCGTCGAAGCCGCCCAGCTTGTCGCCGCTGACCAGTTCGTTGTGCGCGTGGGCGAAGTGGTGCCAGGCAAAGGCGGCATCCATGGCCGCGCGCTTGCCCTGCAGTTCTTCAACGTAATTGATGGCCTGCTTGGTGAGGCTCAAGCCCAGCCGCGGCATCTGCGCGATCTTGGCTGCCATGCCCTGCACGGTGGCATCCAGCGCCTCGCGCGGGACCACGCGATTGACCATGCCCATCTGGTAAGCGCGCTGGGCATCCATGCGCTCGCCCATGAAGAGAAATTCCTTGGCGATGCGCGGATTTAGCTCGTAGGCGTGAGCGAAATACTCCACACCCGGAATGCCCATGCGCACCACCGGATCGGCGAAGAAGGCGTCGTCCGACGCCACGATCAGGTCGCACACCCAGGCCAGCATCAGGCCGCCGGCAATGCAGGCACCGTGCACCATGGCGATGGTCGGCTTGGGCAGGTCGCGCCAGCGCCGGCACATGCCGAGGTAGACCTCCTGCTCACGGGTGTAAAGCATCTCGCCGCCCGGCTTGCCCACATGGTCGGGCCAAAGCGAAACGCGGTCGAATGACTCGCCGATGTCGCGCCCCGGCGTGCCGATATCGTGCCCGGCCGAGAAATGCTTGCCGGCGCCGCGCAGGATCACGACCTTGACCGCATCGTCGGCAGCCGCGCGCCGGAACGCCTCGTCCAACGCGTAGGTCATCTTAGAGTTCTGCGCGTTGTGGTACTGCGGCCGGTTCATGGTGACGGTGGCCACGCCGTCGGCCGCCTCAAAGAGCACCTCGGCGTTGGGGCCCAGCCCGAGGGATTCGGTGGCTTGCGATGACATGGTGTTCCTCACGCGGTGCGAACGGCCGGGTTTTCGCGCACGATGGTGGCGCGCAGGTTGTGCGGATCGAGCCGGACGATGACGGCCAACTCCTCCGCGGTGGGCGCCGCGGTCTGCGGCAGTATTTCGCCGGAAGCGTTGGCCAGTGCGAAGCCTGTGGCCGCCCGCACCTGCTCCAGGCTCACGCCGGGATGCAGCGAGCGCACGCGGACGGCGTGATCGGGACCGGTGAAGTCCATCACGCACAGGTCGGTCACGATCACCCGCAGGTCGACAAAGCTGCGCATGCCTTCGATCTGGCGCGCCGGGTTATAGCCCACGCTGCACACCATATCGACCTCGCCGGCGACAAAGGCGCGCGGGCTGTGCGCCGGCACAAAGAAGGAGTTGGCATGGTGGATGCTGTTGCCGGGAAAGCCGCGTGCGCCGAGCAACTGCTTCTTTGGTTGCGCATGGGTGCCGCCGAGCATGGAGATGTTGGCCTGGCCGAAGCGGTCGATCTGGGTGGGCATCACCAGCGCATGCCGGCGCCCGCCCCACAGGCAGTCGAATACGCGCGCGTAGCCCATCCAGCCGCTGGCGCGCACCTTGAAGCCCGGCTCGCGGCGCCCCAGCGGCACCGGCTCTTCCACCAGGTAGGCTTCGCCGTCGGTCAGCATCAGGCCAGGGTTGTGCAGCAACCGGGCCAGCCCGGCCGCGATGCGCGGGCCGGTGCCGATGCCGGTGGCCATGACCTCGCCGTCGTCGCGCCAGGCGCGGGCAGCGGCGGCGATCATCAGTTCGGCGAGAGTGAATTGTTGAGTGGCGCTCACGATGGCTCCTTCTCCTTGTGACGGGTTCAAAGGACCGGCAACGGCAGGTCCAGCACGTGGCCCATGCCACCGATCTTGTCCAGGTAGCCGGCTTCGGTGGCGCCGATCACGTCCTTGCGGTAGGTGGCGAAGCCCGCCTCCTGCTCGGCGCTGGCGCAGTAGGCCTTCAACTGCGGCAGGTCAAAGCCATAGGCAGGCCCGCAGGAAGTGGGATGCGCGCCGCCCGGCGCGTGCACCACGCCGCTCACAAGCGCGCGCTCGAAGGGGTTGTTGCGCGCCCGCGCGAGGTCTTCGTCCTCCAGGCGGTCGTGCAGGACCTCGCAGCTCACATAGCACTGGCCCGCCGCCCGCGCGAACCATTCGTCGAAGAAGGGATCAGGGCCGTCGATACGGGTGTTGCCCAGCACATCGCTCTCGTTGACGTGCAGCAGCGCGGCGTCCAGCGGGATGGCCGGCATCGCCAGCARCACCTCGCCATCGGCGTAGGGCGAGCGGACGGTCCTGAGGAGGGGGTTGCAAGCCAGCACGTCGGTCCCGAGCCCGGCGCGCGTCGGCAGGAACGGCAGGCGCGCGGCAGCGGCGCGCAGGCCGAGCTGCAACATCCCCTCGTCGAGTTCCCATACGTCGATTTCCCCGCGCTCGCGGGCCGCGCGGAAATGCGGCTCCAGCGGGATCACGTCGAGCGAGACGAAGCCGAACACCACCTTGCGCACCTTGCCGGCAGCGCACAGCATGCCGACTTCCGGGCCGCCGTAGGCCACCACGGTGAGATCCTTCAGCGGTGAGCGCAGGATTTCCCGCACCAGCGCCATCGGCTTGCGGCGTGGGCCCCAGCCGCCGATGCCGATGGTCATGCCATCGGCGAGGCGGCCGACCACTTCGGCCGCGGTCATGGTCTTGTCCAGAGTCTTGAGCATAGTTCTAGCGATATCCGATGCTGAAATCGTGGCCCCACAGGCTGACCCGGGTGGCCTCGTAGGCGGCGTGCTGGCTCCAGTCGACCACCAGCCCGCCATAGCCGTACTCGAGGTCGAAGCCGCCGGGCGTCTTCATGTAGAAGGAAACAACGCGATCGTTGCAGTGCTGGCCCAGCGTGGCTGAGAGCGCCACGCCGTGCTGCTGCGCGCGGTCTAGCGCGCGGCCCACCTCGGTCATGTCCTGCACCTCGGCCATCACATGGATGCAGCCGCTGGGCGCGGGCGCCTCGAAGATGGCCAGGCTGTGGTGCCGCCCGTTGCCGCAATGCAGGAAGTGGATGCGCTTCTCCGGCTCCGCCGGATCCGTGGTGAAGCGCGCACGGAAGATATCCGACAGGCCGAAACCCATCACGTCGCGCAGGAAGGCATAGGTTTCGTCAAAGGCCGGAGCCGGCAGCACCGAGTGCCCCGCGCCCAGCGGATCGGTGACGAAGCGCGACACGCCGATGGGTGAGACAAAGCGCAGGAAATCCGAACGCATGCCCCAGAAGATCTCGTGCCGGTTGCCGGAAGGATCGGCGAACCAGGCCATGGCCCCCGCGCGCCGCTGGATGCGCTCGGTCTCGCTGGCATACGTGACCTCCACGTTGGCTGCCCGCAACGTGGCGAGCGCGTGGTTGAAGGCCGCCTCGCCGGCCAGCTCCCAGCCCGATGCCAGGTAGCGGTCCTGCTTGCCGGGCACGATCAGGTAGCGGTAGTCGCGCTCGTCCATCTTGAGGTAGAGCGCGCCATGGGGCGCGTTGGTGCACGCCATGCCGAGCACTTGCTCGCCGTAGTGGCGCCAGCGTTCGGTGTCGGTGGACTCGACCACGATATAGCCGAGCGCTCGGATGTCCATCATGCTGCCTCCTCGCTGTTCTTGGAATTCATTTGCTGCCGGGTTGGGTGCGGCAGGTTTGTGAAGCCATTGTTCAGCGGAAGCGGGATGTGAACATCGTCTGTTGGGACTAGCCAGGTGGGATTGATTTGCGGTCACTAGCCCCGCTGACGCGGGGGACGCTTTTTTGGGCGGGGTTTTTCTGCTTCTAGCTGCTGTCGCAGGCAAGTGTGGGTGGGCGGTGTTTTAGCGCTTCTAGCTGCTGGCGCGGCTGTACGGGGTTGGCCGTTTTAGAACGTGTGAGATGTCACTTCTCTTTACTCGTAAAGAGAAGTAACCAAGAGAAAGCGATCCTTGCAGGAGGCTGGCTTCTTGGGGTTGCGCAGCCCGGTGGTTTCGTCGTCAGGCCCCGGGTTTTAATGGCCTCGTGCCGTTACCAGTTCGGAGCACCACGACCCAGCCAATGCCCAGGGATTCGTGGTGCCCCCCCCGGTAGCGGCCACCACGAATTTCAAGCCGTCTGTCGCTCGCGGAGTGACTGGCCACGAAGTTGCAAGCGTCCCGTTTCCGTCGTGGGCGCGGTGGCACCGCCGGAATAGTTTTGAGGGATTCACCACCGCGCCCACCCCACCACGAAACCATCATGGCGTGATATATCGTGGCGCTTCGAACCGGTACCGGCAGATGTGTGAACGAGCAAGGATGCCGCTACCGAGCAGCCTCACCACGAAACCGGCGTCATTGAGAGGATCGTGGCCATTCAAACCAGTAACGGCACGAGGCCATTAAAACCCGGGGCCTGACGACGAAACCACCGGGCTACGTAACCCCAATAAGCCAGCCTCCTGCAAGGATCGCTTTCTCTTGGTTACTTCTCTTTACGAGTAAAGAGAAGTGACATCTCACACGTTCTAAAACGGCCAACAACGTACAGCCGCGACAGCAGCTAGAAGCAATAAAACACCGCCCACCCACGCCGAGCAGCAGCAGCTAGAATCCTAGAACCATCCCCTACCCCCCCTCCCGCAACCGATACTTGAGAATCTTGCCAGCCGCGCTAATCGGCAGCGTCTGCACGAACACCACCTCTCGCGGCACCTTATAGTTAGCCATATGCCGGCGCGCCCAGTCGATCAGCTCATCGGCGCCGACCTTGCTGCCGTGCCGCAGCACCACAAAGGCCCTGCCCGCCTCGCCGAGGCGCTCATGCGGCATGCCCACCACCGCCACCTGCGCAATCGCAGGATGCGATACCAGCAGCTTCTCGATCTCGGCCGGATAGCAATTGAAGCCACCGACGATAAACATGTCCTTGATGCGATCGGTGATGCGCAGGTTGCCGCGCGCGTCGAGCGTGCCGATATCTCCCGTGCGCAGCCAGCCGCCCGCATCGATCGCTTCGGTAGTAGCCTCGGGTAATTGGAAGTAGCCGCGCATCACGTTGTAGCCGCGCACCATCACCTCACCGGGCTCGCCTGCCGGTACGGGCTGGCCTGCGCTATCCACGCAGCGCAATTCGATCCCCGGCATGGCGCGGCCCGAGGTCAGCGCCACGATGTCGGCATCGTCACCTGCACGGGTCAGCGTGGCGAAGCCGCACGACTCGGTCAGGCCGTAGCCGGTGAACACGTTACGAAAGCCCAGCTCGCGCCGCATGCGCTGGATCAGCACGGGCGGGATCGCCGACGCGCCGGTCACCGCGACGCGCAGCGAAGACAGGTCGAACTCGCGCAGGCGCGGATTGTTCAGCAATGTCTGGTAGAGCGTCGGCGGGCCGGGCAGCACTGTGATGCGCTCGTTCTCGACGCGGGTCATCACCGCCTCGGCATCGAACACCAGGTGCGGCAGGATGGTGGCGCCGCTGACCAGCGCGGCCAGCCACCCGGCCTTGTAGCCAAAGGTGTGGAAGAAGGGATTGACGATCAGGTAGCGGTCACCGGCCTCCACGCCGGTGATTGAGGCCCAGCCGTGGATGGCCTGCAGGTTCTGCGCATGCGCGGTCATCACGCCTTTCGGGCGTCCGGTGGTGCCCGAGGTAAACATGATGTCCATCAGCGTATCACCGGTTACGGCGCGCTCGCACGCAACGAACTCCGCCTCGCCAGTGCGCGGCGCCAAGGCCAGGAAGTCTGCCCATGCAAGCTCATCCGGCGCCATCTGCCGCCCCGCGCGCCCGCGCAGCACCACCACGCGCTCCAGCGTGGCGGGCCGGTGCGGCGCTAGCATTTCCGGATAGCTCTCGCCGAGGAAGTCGTCGATGCAGAACAGCACCCGCGCGCCGCTGTCGGTCAGGATCGCGCCGGCCTCCATGCCCTTCATGCGGGTATTGATGGGCACCAGCGCCGCCCCGATGCTGTGCGTGGCCAGGGCGGCGACGATCCATTCCGACAGGTTGGGCGCCCAGACGGCTACCCGGTCGCCGGGCAACACGCCGAGCGCGAGCAGCGCCCGTCCCGCCTGCGCGCGCAGCCCGTCCAGCGCCGTGAAGCTGAGCCGCAGCCCGTCCTCCTGGATGGCGATGCGCGCGCCGTGGCGCGCGGCGGCTGTGCGTACCAGTTCCGGGATGGTGGCGGGAACAGCCTGCCCCGCGCTGGCGGCGTCGGCCAACCCCTGGGCGGTTTCGATGGTGTCGGTTGTCATCATGTCAGTCGGGAAATTTCAGGTGCAGTTCGCTRCCGGCCGCGCGGGCCTGGCAGGCCAGGGTCCAGCCGGCCTCGCGGTCGGCGGTGTCGAGCACATGGTTCTCGCCCAGCGTCGCCTCGCCGTGCGTCACCTGGCACATGCAGGCGCCGCACAGGCCGGAGCGGCAGGAATTGGGGGCGCTAATGCCGGCACGCAGCATGGCGTCGAGCACGGTTTCGCCGGCCTGGGCGTCGAGCCGGTGGCGTACGCCGTCCAGTTCCACTTCCAGTGCGGCAGGCGAGCAAGCTGGCAGCGTCACGTCTTTGGCCAGCCCAGCGGCGGGCGGCGGCGCGCCGAAGCGCTCCACATGAATCCGCTCGCGTGCCACGCCAAGGGCCTGCAAGGCGGCCTGGGCCCCGTCCATGAACGGCCCCGGCCCGCAGATAAAGCAGTCGGCGTGGCCCCACGGCGAGGCCAGCGCTTCAAGCTGGGCCTGCGAGGGCGGCCCCTGCACGCTGTCCAGCCAGTGGATCACGCGCAGCCTGTGCGCGTGGCGCGCGGCCAGTTCGCGCAGCGCGTCGCGGAAGATCACGCTACGTTCGTCGCGGTTGGCATAAATCAGCGTGACATTGCCGCCGCCATGGCGCAGCGCGGCCTTGGCGATCGACAGCACCGGCGTGATGCCGCTGCCGCCAGCGAAGAGCAGCAGGTCGCCATCGAAGCTGCGCGGCGTGAACACGCCCGCGGGCGGCATCACGTCAATCGTGTCGCCGGCCCCGAGCCGGTCGCAGATCCAGTTGGATACGCGACCGCCGCGCACGCGCTTGACCGTCACTCGCAGCGCGCTGTCGACCTGGGGGCTGCTGGACAGCGAGTAGCAGCGCTGCTGCTCGGCGCCCTCCAGCAGCAGCTTGAGCGTCAGGAACTGGCCCGGCCGGTAGGCAAAGGTATCGCGCAGTCCGTCGGGCAGCTCGAACACCAGCGAGCTTGCCTCGTCGGTTTCGGCCACCACCTGGGCGATGCGCAGCGGGTGGAATTGCGCTTGCACCATGATGTCTGCGATCAGGCGATGCCCATGATGGTCTGCGCATTGTCAATGCGCAGCTCGGCGCCATTGACGTAGCGCGACTCGTCGGAGGCCAGGAACAACACCAGGTTTGCCACGTCGCCAGGCAGGCACATGCGCTGCATCGGATCGCCGCCCGCCTGCTCATGAGTGGCCGGGGCGTCGGCCGCGCCCTGCATCAAGGCAGCCGTCATCGGCGTCAGGATGCCGTCCGGATGAACGGAATTGCAGCGGATCTTGTAGCCGCGCTGCTTGCAGTAGGCCGCCACGCTGCGGGTGAGCGCGGTGACCGCGCCCTTGCTGGCGCTGTAGGCGCAGAACATGCTCATGCCGCCCAGCGCCGCCACCGAAGACATATTCACGATGACCCCGCCGTTCTCCTTCATCGCGCCCACGCCATACTTGCAGCCCAGGAAATAGCCATCGGCATTGATGCGCATGATGCGCTGCCATTGTTCCAGCGTGGTGTCCTCCACCGAGCCCAGCGCCAGCACCGCGGCGTTGTTGACCAGCACGCCCAGCGTGCCAAAGCGGTCCTGGGTGCGCTTCATGACCTGCTGCCAGCCGGCTTCACTGCCGATATCGTGGGGCACGAAGATGGCGGCGTCGCCGATCTCGCGCGCCACCGCGTGGCCGGCTTCCTCGTTCAGGTCTGTCAGCACCACGCGCGCGCCCTCGCGCGCCAGCAGCAAGGCGTCTTCCCTGCCGACGCCGCTGGCGGCGCCGGTGACGATGGCGATCTTTCCTTCAACTCGGTTGCTCATGGCTTGTCTCCTTGATGTGTTCCTCGGTGTCTTCATTGCGGCCCCGTTGGGCCGCCAGGCCTACGAGATGGCGCCCGGCATTGCGCCCCGACCAGATACAGTCGGCGAGCGAAAGCCCGCTCACGTAGTGATTCGATGCGATGCCGACCGCAGTGCGGCCGACCGCGTACAGGCCCGCGATCGGCGCCGCCTGGGCGCCAGGCCCTTCCGCCAGCACCTGGCCGCACGCCTCGTCCACGCGCAGGCCGCCGAGGGTGATGGCGGGACAGGGAAAGGCGCGGCTATGCGCGGAGATATCGATGGCCAGGTAGGGCCCGCGCTCCAGCGATGCGCACATCGCCGCGGATTTCCCCGTGGGGTCGGGCCGCTCGCCGCGCGCCGCCGCGTTATACGCAGTCAGCGTCGCCAGCAATGCCGCACGCGGCATGTGCAGCTTGTCGGCCAGCGATTCGATATCCGGCGCACGCGTGGCGCCGAACAGCATCAGCATGACGGCGGGCACGCGCTGGAAGGCCCAAAGGCGTCCGGTGATGCAATCGCGCAGGGCCGCGCGCGCCAGCCGCGCGTTGAGGCCCAGCCAGGCGCGGCCGCCGTGCTCCTCGCAGATGGCGTGGCCCAGCCGCGCGCCGTAGACTTCTTCGTTGCCGATACGCGCACCTTGCGCGTTGACCACGCATCCGCGCGCCCAGTCGAGGGGCGGATTGATGAAGCGCCACGCGGAAACGCGCTCCAGGTGGCGCGCCGCCGCCCCGACAGACAGGCCGAGGCGGATCCCGCTGCCATCGCAGCCGGTGGTGCCCAGGCGCCAGTTGCGGCTGTACTTGGGGGCATGTGCAGCCACCATGGCCGGGTTGAAGATAAAGCCGCCAGTGGCCAGCACCACGGCGCCGGCGCGCACTGCATAGGGCTGCGCGAATCTCGCTTCCAGCTGCGTCACGCGCCGGCGCAGGGCATCGGCCAGCGCCGGAGACAGGTTGTGCAGGCGCTCGGCCAAGCGCGCCAGGCGGGCATGCCGGCGTTGCAGGCGGCCCGGCGGCAGGCGCCGGAGTTCCACGCCAATGACCGCGCCCTGGCCATCGACAATCAGGCGGCGCGCCGCGGCATGGCGCATCACGTCCACTCCGGCCTGCGCCTGCACCGCGCGCCGCAGCACGCCGAACAACACGTGACCGGACATGCCACTTCCCTTGCATCGATGGCCGCGCGGCGCCGGTTCGGCATGCCGCGCGTAGTCCGCCACGGTCTCGTTGCCCGAGTAGTAGAGGTAATCATCCTGCGCGGGATATGAGGTCTTGCGCCGCGGCACGGTGGCGGCAAAGCGCGCGCCCAGCCGCTCCAGCCAGGCGATCATGCCGGTGCTGCGCGCGCAGAATGCCTGCAGCGTGCCATTGCCGACGGCGTCGCCAACTTCCTGCCGCAGGTAGGCCGCCATGGCCTCGGGCGTGTCACGGTAGCCGGCGGCCTGCTGGTATGGCGTACCACCACCGGCATACACCACGCCGCCGCTCCTGGCGCTGGCGCCGCCGCCTTCGAAGCGCTCGGCCACGATCACGCCGAGCCCGCCTCGAGCCGCTTCCAGCGCCGCGCAGGCTCCGGCAGCGCCGAAGCCGATCACGGCCACGTCGCAGCGGGCATCCCACCGGCAGGCACCCGGGTCGGCAACGACCAGCGGCGGCAATACCACGTTGACCCCACCGGAGGCGGGATCGGGAACGACGGCGGTGGCGGTCATGGCGCAGGCTCCGGCACTTGGCTCACATCACGCCGCCCGCAGGCTGGCCAGCGGCGCCGAGGTGGAGTAGGCGCCGTCCACATAGACCAGCGGCGCCACTTCGCCGGCCAGCCGGACTTCGCGCAGGCGGCCGATGAAGACGGCATGGGTGCCGTAGTCGAAACGGCCGTCCTGTTCGCAGATCAGGTTTGCCTGGGCATCCCGCAGGAAAGGCACGCCCATCAGGTCGGCCTCCCACTGGCCCGTGGTGAAGCGGTCCTCGCCCTTGAGCCGGCCGCTGCAATCAACAGCGATGTCGCGATGATCGGCCGCCAGCAGGTTGACGCAGAAATCCACCCCGGCGTTGAGCGCCGGGTAGATCGAGGCATTGCGGTGGATGCAGATCAGCAGCGAGGGCGGATCCGCGGACAGGGAATCGACCGCGGTGACCGACATCGAATAGCGGCGCTCGCCCTCGCGGCAACTGACCACCGCAACCGAGCGCGCCATGCGGCGCATCGCCATCAGCATATCGTCGCGCAGCGACGGGGAAATATTCGGGTTCATCATGCCTCCTGCCTGTGTGATGCGTGGCGCGGCAGCGGCAGCCGCATCGCGCCGCGTCATGGTGTCAATCCGCTTTGCCCTGCCCGGCTACCCTGCTCGCCAGCGCATCGGCGGCGATCAGGCCGAATGTCATGGCCGGCCCGATGGTGGAGCCGGCGCCCGGATAGCTGGCGCCCATCATCGAGGCGCTGGTATTGCCGATGGCGAACAGCCCGTCGATGGGCGAGCCGTCTTCGCGCAGTACGCGCGCGCTGGCGTCGGTCGCCAGCCCGCCCTTGGTGCCGATATCGCCCGCGTCGATGCGCACCGCGTAGAACGGCGCGCGGCCGATCGGCGCCAGGCACGGGTTGGGACGGACCTGGCTGTCGCCGTAGTAGGTATCGAAGACGTTGTCGCCCTTGCCGAAGTCCTCGTCCACCCCGCGCGCTGCGAAGCCGTTCATGCGCTCGACGGTGTGCGCCAGGCCGCCGGGGTCGATGCCGGCCAGCTTGGCCAGCGCGTCGAGCGAATCGGCGCGCAGCAGGACGTCCGCGAAGGGGGCCGGGATACGGCTGTCCGGCATGACAGAGCCGGGCAGGATCGGCCCGCAGGGATACTTGCGGCGGAAGGTGGCATCGAACACCAGCCACGCCGGCACGCTGCAGCCAGTCTGCTCGTGGTCGCGGTACATTGCAGGCACGAACTCGGAGTAAGGCGCGGCCTCGTTGACGAAGCGCCTGCCCCGCCCGTTGACGACGATGCAGCCGGGCAAGGCCCGTTCGACAAAGATCGCGCGCTGCTTTTCCTCGCCGCCGACCTTCACCGTTGGCGCGCCCCATACATGCGACATCAGTTCCAGCGCCGCGCCCGCGCGCTGCGCGGCCTGGATGCCGTCGCCGGTGTTGTGGGGCGGCGTGGCGCTCCACTCTGCCCGGCTGGGGCCCGGCAGGTATTGCTCGCGCATGGCCTGGTTGCGCTCGAAGCCGCCCGCGGCCAGGATCACGCCGTGCCGGGCTTCGATGCGTACCTGCGCGCCATTGCGCCGCGCCATCACGCCGGTGATGCGCGCCATGCCGTCTTGCTGCTCCAGCAGCAGGTCTTCCAGCGCGGTATCGAGCCACAGCGGAATGCCGCGCGCCATCATGGCGTGGCGCAAACCGCCCACGAGGCTGTTGCCGAGCGTGAGCCGGCGGTCGCGCGCGGTGCGCCGGCGCCAGCCAAGATCCAGCCAGTAGCGCCCGAACTGCCGGGCCGCTACGCCCAGCCAGCCGCGGCTCTTGCTCAGCATGGCGTGGGCCTCGGCGGACGTCACCGCCACCCGGCCCGCGACCAGCGTCCCCGGCGACGGCGGACGCAGCCGCGCGAACTCCTTGCCCAGCAGCGCGCCATCGAACGGCATCGGATCCAGCGCGCGATACCCGGGCAGCGCACCCGGCAAGCGCTGGAAGTAGTCGGCGTAGCGCGGCAGCGAGTAGTAACGCACCCCGGTGCGCTGCTCCAGGTAGGCAAGCATGCGCGGGCCGTGCTCCAGGTAGGCGCGCAGCTTGGCTGGGGTGGAGCGCCCTTCGGTGCACGCTTCGAGATAGGTTAGCGCGGCGTCGTAGCTGTCGCTGCCGCCTGCTTCTTCGATATGGTGGTTGAGCGGAATCCAGATCCCGCCGCCGGACACCGCCGAGGTGCCGCCGTACAGGCCGCTCTTCTCCAGCACCACCACGGACAGGCCGCGATCCGCCGCGCGGCAGGCTGCCAGCATGCCACCCGCGCCGGAGCCGACCACCACCACATCAAACACGCCGGTATGGGTTGCCTGCCCTGCGCCCTGGTTCATGTTTCTCTCCACGCCTGTCTCAGATAAAGAAATCGGTGTTGGCGCGGCCCATCATCACGCCGCCCAGGTTCTGGCCGAAGCGATCCAGGTTGTTGGCGTAGTGGGCACGCGCCGCGTGCAGGTCGAGAAAGCGCCGTACCAGGGGATTGCTGACGTAGATGCCATTGCCGCCGGCATAGCGCAACAGGCTGTCGGCGAGTTGCGCGCACCGCTGGGCCACCTGCGACGACTGATAACGGAAATGCAGGCGGCGCGCGGTATCGAGCTGCTCGCCACGGTGTGCCGTTGCCATCAGCTCGTCGAAATTGCGACGCAGGATGGTGCGCATCTCGTCGATGCCGGCCGCCGCATTGGCGCAGGCCAGCTGGGCGCCGCCGTCCTCGGCCGTCCTGCCTCCACTGTTGGCGCTGACCCGGCCGTCGGCATAGGCGATGAAATCGTCGAGCCCGCCTTCGAGCGCGCCGATGCAGGCCGTGCAGACTGCACGCACGAAGATCTGGGCGAATGGCAGCTGGTACAGCGGCGCCTGGTTGAGGGACAAGCCCGGGCTGGTGCCCCTGGCGCCGTCGATCGCACTGTGGGTCCGGTAGGCCGGCACGAACACATCGTCCACCACGATGTCGTGGCTGCCGGTGGCGCGCAGGCCCAGCACATCCCAGTTGCGCACGATGGTGTAGTCGCTGCGCGGCAGCAGGAAGGTCCGGTACTCGGGCGCGGCGCCGGCCTGCTGCGGCGGCACCAGGCCGCCGAGGAAGATCCAGTCGCACAGTTCGCTGCCGCTGGAGAACTTCCAGTGCCCGGAGAAGCGGAAGCCGCCGTCCACCGGCACCACCTTGCCCACCGGCATATAAGTCGAGGCGATCAGGGTGGCGTTGTCCGCGCCCCAGACATCCTGCTGCGCGCGGCCATCGAACAAGGCGAGCTGCCAGTTGTGCACGCCCACCACGCCATAGACCCAGGCGGTGGACATGCAGCCCTTGGCGAGGGCCATCTGGATGTCGAAGAAGGTCTGCGGGTCCAGTTCGTGCCCGCCATAGCGGCGCGGCTGCAGAACCTTGAAGAAGCCCGCGGCCTGCATGTCTGCCACGGTTTCGGCCGGGATGCGCGATTGCGCCTCGGCCTGGCCGGCGCGCTGCGCCAGCACCGGGATCATTTCGTGCGCGCGGCCGATCAGTTCGGCCGCCAGTCCTTCGGGGTAGTTGTCTCGATGCACCGCCATCTCCTCTTGCCGGCCACCGGGCCGGTCTTGTCGTGCCTGCATGCTGCCATCGCCGCCGCCCCGCGCCATCGTCCGAGGGGACTAGTCGCGCGGTAGCGATGGTCCGATGGCTCGCTCAGGCGAGCGCGCGCAGCTTGCGGCCCTGGGCGCGGAAATGCGGGATCACGTGTTCGCCGATATTGCGGATGGTTTCAAGCTGGGCCCATTGCGGCACCGTGCCCATCTGGCAGATGAACAGGATCTCGTCGGCCCCGGCGTCGATCAGGCGCTGCACATAGCCAATGCAGTCCTCCACCGTGCCGTAGGCATGGTTGGGGTTGAGCATCATCATCGACGGATCGCTGAAATCCACCGTGACCTTCTCCGAGGCGAAGCTGGTCTTGATCACGGCCTTGCCCTGCGCGTCCTCCCCGGTGACGTTCTCCACATCCCAGCCTTCGGGATTGGGGCGCTCGCCTCCGGCATACCAGTACCCCAACGACTCCATGAAGTAGCGCTGCCCCTTGATGCCGATCTTGCGCGCCGCCTTACCGTCTTCCAGCACGATGGTCGGACACAGAGCGGCAAGATGCTGGTGAGGACGGAAGCCAACCTGGTCCCCTGCCTGGCGCGTCTCGTAGGCTTCGCGATAGATTGCGTTCTTCTTCGCCACATCTTCCGGGCCGCCAAAGCCGAGCACCAGCGCGCCCATGCCGCGCGCGCCGGCGCGCTTGAGCGTATCGGCGTTGGTGCAGGCCAGATACATCAGCGGGTGCGGGTCCTGGCGTGGCTTGGGATGGATGGGGCGGCGCGGGATCTTGATGAATTCACCATCGTGCTCGATCTCGTCCTGGGTCAGGATCTTCGGGATCAGGTACATCGCCTCGTCGATCATCGGGTGCAAGGTGTCGAGGTCGTAGCCAAAGGTGCCCGCCTCCTGCTGCGTACCGCCTTTACCCACGCCGAAGTGCACGCGCCCGCCGGAGAGAATGTCGAGCGTGGCCACGCGCTCGGCCACCTTGACCGGATGGTTCATCGCCGGCGGCAGGCAGACTACGCCGTGACCGATGCCGATGCGGCGCGTGCGCCCGGCCACGAAGGCCAGGAAGGTCTCCGGCGCGCTCATGTGCGCGTAGTTGGTCAGCGCCGTGTGCTCCACCGCCCAGACGACATCGAAACCCATGTCCTCGGCGAGCTCCACCTGCTCCATGATTTCGTCGAACACCTTGTGGTCGCCGGCGCGCGACGCGTCGACAGTCTGCGCTTCGTAGATCAGCGAAAATCGCATTGCAGTCCCCTTCCTTTGCATTTGGTTTTCAGGCCATCGGCCGGGAGCGCCGCCGCGTTGTCGTGGCGGGCGGCGCCATCGCCGGCACCGTCATTGCTGGCCTGCGTGACTGCAGTGTGTGCGGCCGGGGAAAGTGCTGCATCGTCTGATTGGATTATGCGCAGCGGCACCGTGTCCCTATCATGTCCAGGACCCCTCACCACCTGCACACGGATACGCCCTCATGAAGATTCCTCCGCTTAGCCAGACGCTGCTGCTGGCCACCCTGCTGACAGGCACCGCGGCGCCCGCCCATGCGCTCGACATCCTGCTGTCCAACGACGACGGCTATCCATCGGCCAATATCCGTGCCGTCTGCCGCCAGGCAGCGGCAGCCCGCTGACAAGGAGCGCCAGCATGCAATCGAACCTATTGCTTTACCCCGTGGAAGATATCGATGCCGCGCTGCCGTTCTTCGAGCAGGGCCTGGGCCTGGCGGTGAAGTTTCGCGATGGCGGGCGCTACTGCGCGCTTGACGCCGGCCCCATCACGCTGGCGCTGGTGGCCGGCGAGGAGCGGCTTGTCTCCCAGCCCGCGCTGGCATTCCGGCTGGAAGCCGGCGAGGATATCGCCGCGGCGATCGAGCGCCTGCTGGCGGGCGGCGCGCGGATCGCGCAGCCGCTTACCAGCGGCCCGCACGAGCTGCGCGCGGTACTGACCACGCCGCAGGGATTCCCGCTGGTGGTCAGCGCCAAGCCCGCCAGGCCGGCGGGCTAGCGCGCTCAGCCGAGCGCCACCACGCTGCTGAGCAGCATGCGTACCAGCGTGGCCTGCCGGGTCACGCCGGTCTTGGAGAAGATGGCGCGCAGGTGCGCGCGCGCCGTATTCTTGCTGATGCCGAGCTCCTCGGCCGCTTCTTCCAGCGCGAGGCCGTTGGCCAGCTGCAGTGCAAGCTGGGTTTCCGCCGGCGTGAAATCGAACAGCTTGCGCACCACCTCGTGTGAAGCCTGCGACTTGCGCTCCGGGTCGCGGATGAAAATCACGCACGAAGGCCGGCGCTTGTTGTCCTCCGACCACTCGCCCAGCGGAATCGTGCGGATCAGCACGCCCAGTTTCGCGTTGCCCGAAGGCCGCGTGATCGACATCGCCTCCATCACCGCTGGCGCGGTGCCGATGTGGCCCATGATGGCCTGGCGCAGCAGGCGCTGGAACTGTCGGTTCTCCTGTGCGTACTCGACATCCAGCGAGCCCCTGGCAATACGGATGCCGTCCTTGTCGGCAAGGATCTCGTCCGCAGCCGAATTGGTCCGCATGATGGCGCCGGTCTCATCGAGTATCGCCATGCCGACCAGCATGCGGTCGATGGCGCTGGCGTACAGGGTGCGCTCCGACTCCACCACATCCATGCGCGAGTGCAGATCGACCGCGCGCCGCAGGTGCGGCAGCAGCACCGTGCAAATGGCTTTGTCCGCTTCCGAGAAGTCCGGCGCGTCGACGTTGCGGCAGACACGGAGGCGGCATTCCACGCCATCGTCGGTGCGGATGTCTGCGCCCATCATATAGCGCACGCCTAGCGGCTTGAGGAACTGCTGGTACAGGTCGCTGTTGCACCACGCGCCGGTGCCAATCTGCTCGTCGATCGTGACCACCCGGTCCGCGGGCAGGTCGACGAAGGGATCCATCGCGTAGTAGTAGTTGTTGTACATGGTCTCACCGGGCAAGGTGTTGCCGCCCTCCTCGCTGGCATGCACCATCAGGCCCGCGCGGTCGCTTGCCGGCGAGCGCAGGATCAGTGTGACGTAGTTCGCACGCAGGTGGGTGCGGATGAGTTCCAGCGCGTTGCTCCATGGCACCTGCTCCATGGCCCCCTGGTAGATCTTGCCAAGCAGCGTGCTGAGATCCGCCAGCGAGAGCGCCACCGGCGCGTAGCAATGCGCCGCTTCCTGGCTGTGGCTTGCCTCCATCAACATACCTCTTGTCTCCGTTATCCACGCCTGGCTCTGCGGCCGGCGTTCGCCATGACAGGGGCGCTGCGCCCCCCCGGCGGTTCCAGATTATATGGATCGCCACTGCGCCGGTGGCGGGATTGTGCGTCATGGTTTGCACCTATTCGCGCGCCATGTGATGCCGCCGCTTGCGGATAGGCCAGACCTTACCCTCCTGGCGCACGCTCACATACCGCAAACGGACTAGGCAACACCCCTCTCAGGACAATCCCTGAGCCTTGCCTGCGCCTGGCTCCTCACTCAAACAGACGATGCGAACGGCCGGCCGCGCCGGTAGAAATGGGCGGACGCAATCCTGCGCGCCATTCCTTCCAACCACTTCGCGAGGAGACCTGCCATGGCGGCAAACGAGACCGGAAAGACCGCAGTGATCACAGGCGCCGGCGGCGGCATAGGCCGGGCACTGGCCCACGCGCTCGCCGCGCAAGGTGTGGCGCTGGTACTGGCCGACAAGGATGCCGACGCGCTGCGGCGCGTGCACGGCGAACTGACACACCACCGGCAAACGATCGCGATACAGCAAACCGACGTGGCGCAGGCTGCCCAGGTCGAGCAGCTCTGCGCGCGCAGCTTCGCACTGCTGGGCCGGGTCGACCTGCTCTTCAACAATGCCGGCGTGCTGGCGACCGGCGCCTGCTGGGAGCTGGATGCCGCCGTGTTCGAGCGCGTGCTGAACGTCAACCTGTGGAGCGTCATCCACAGCTTGCGCGTCTTCGTGCCTCGCATGGCGGCGCAAGGCAGCGGGCATATCGTCAACATCGCCTCCATGGCAGGTCTTGCCGTGGGTCCGTGGCTTGCGCCCTATACCGTGTCCAAGCAGGGCGTGGTGGCGTTGAGCGAAGGGCTGGCGATGGAACTGCAGGCGGCGGGCCTGCCACTCAAGGTATCGGTGGCATGCCCAGGCCCGGTGGCCACCGGCATTGCGCTCGACCTGCCGGCCGGCGCGCAGGACGGCGTCGGCGGCATGAACCAGGCGCTACAGGCGAGCATCGCGCAGGGCATGCCGGCAGCAACCACGGCCCGGCACATCCTCGACGGCGTGGCCGCCGGCGATTTCTGGATCCTGCCACACCCCGAAGCCGCCGCCGCCATGCAAGCGCGCGCGAGCGGCATCACCAGTGGCAAGGCGCCAGCCTTCGCCTTCTGAAACGCGTTTGCCTTTGCCGCACCCACTCCCCTGCACTTCCTCCCGTCCGCACAAGGAAAAGCCAATGCAATTCGACCCGCAAGTCCGCGCCCTGCTCGACGCCATGGCGCAGTTCCCGCCACTCGACTTCACCACCATCGCACCGCAGGCCTACCGCGCCGTGCTGGCCGCGTACCCCGCGTTCGCGCCGGGCGATGCGGTCGCGGAAGAACGCGAGCTGAGCGTGGCCGGCGCCGCCGGCCCCTTGCCCGCCCGCCTCTACCGGCCGCACGGCAATGGGCCCTGGCCGCTCACGGTGTTCTTCCACGGCGGCGGCTTCGTCACCTGCGGGATCGAAACGCATCACAATATCTGCCGCTCGCTGGCGAACCGCGCTGGCACCCTGGTGCTGTCGGTCGGCTACCGGCTGGCGCCGGAGGCACGCTTTCCGGCAGCTGCAGACGATGCCTGCGCGGCGCTGCGCTGGAGCGCGGCGCACGCCGCCGAACTGGGCGCGCTGCCGGACAGGCTGGCGGTCGCCGGCGACAGCGCGGGCGGCAACCTGGCCGCGGTTTCGTGCCAGCAATTGCGTGGCAGCGTGGCGCTGCGCCACCAGTTGCTGCTTTACCCCTACCTGGACTGCGCGGACGAATCCGGCAGCTGGCGCACCTTCGCGCAAGGCTGCTTCCTGACCGAGGACATGCTGCGCTGGTATGCCCGCCACTATCTCCCCGATCCGCGCCATGCCGCCGATGTGCGCGCCAGCCCGCTGCGCCAGCGCGAACTGGCGGGCGTGGCGCCGGCCACCATCATCACGGCCGAATACGACCCCCTGCGCGATCAGGGCGAGGCCTACGGCGCCGCCATGCAGCATGCCGGCGTGGCTGCCGCCATCCATCGCTGGCCCGGGCAAATTCACGGCTTCATGAGCATGCAGGGCTTGCTGGAGGCGGCCGACGCGGCGCTCGACCTGGCGGCGGCAGCCTTGCGCGCCGCCTTTGCCGATATTGCCGAAACGCGGGAGCCAGCATGAGCCCCGCACCAATCGGCGACGTGCTGCGCGCCATCGCTACCGGCCAGCGCGTTGTCGTTATCGAGGAAGACACGGAGGATGCCAGCGGCTGCGTGCTGGTTGCCGCAGACCAGGTGAGCGAGGCGGACGTGAACTTCATGGCAGCGCACGCTCGCGGCCTCGTCTGCCTGGCCATCACGGAATCCCGCCGGCGGCAGCTCGGCCTACCGATGATGGCGGGCGGGAGCCGCCAGGGCCGCAGGCAGGAGCCATTCACCGTGTCGATCGAGGCGGTGCAAGGCGTCTCCACGGGCATCTCGGCGGCGGACCGCGCGCTCACCATGCGCGTGGCCACCGCCGCCAACGCCGGGCCCGGCCAACTGGTCCAGCCGGGCCACGTCTTCCCTGTGGTGGCGCAACCGGACGGCGTGCTGCGCAGCGCGGGCTTTGCCGAAGCCTGCTCTGACTTGCCCAGGCTCGCCGGGCGCGAAGCCGCGGGCGCCTATACGGTGCTGCTGGACGATGCCGGCGAATTGCTGCGCGGTGCCGCCTTGCTGGCCTTCGCCCGCGAGCATGGGCTGCTGGTCTGCGCGATCAGCGACCTRATCCATCATCGCCTGCTGGTGGAACGCGCCCTGCGCCGCAGCCAGAGCAGCCGGCTGGCCACGCCCTTCGGTGACTTCATCGTGCATGCGTACCACGATGCGCCTATCGACGCCGTGCACCTGGCATTGGTACTGGGGCAGCCGGATCCTGCCGAGCCGGTGCTGACGCGCGTGCAAACCGTGGAGACCTTGCGCGACTTGTTTGCCTTCGAATCCGCGCATGCGGCGCCGCCCGCCACGCCGGGCTGGAACCTGGCGCGGTCGCTGGCACGCATCGGCGAGGAAGGCTGCGGCATCCTGGTGCTGCTGGCCGAACGCGAAGCCCCGCATCGCCTGCTTGAGCAGCTCGCCCTGCTGGACCAGTCCGGGCCAACCTGGCAGACCGCGCGGCCCGCATTCGCGCAGCGCGCGCTGGGCGTGGGGGCACAGATCCTGCGCGACCTCGGCGTGCGCAAACTGCGCTTGCTGGGCGTGCCGGTACCTTACCGTAACATCGCGGGCTTCGAGCTGGAGGTGACCGGGTTCGTGCCGCCGGGCTGAATCAGCGCGGCAATGTCCTGGCCAAGCCGTCTCGCCGCGTCGCGCAGCACATCGTCCTGCGCCGCGGCGTAGCCGATCACCAGCGCTGGCGGCATGGCCCGCTCCCGGCAGAACTCGCCCAAGCCCTGCAGCGCCAGGTTCGCGCCGGCGCAGGCTTGCACCACATCGTGCTCGCTGATGCCTTCCGGCAGCCACAACACGAAGTGAAACCCGGCGTGTTCCCCGCTGACACGCAGGTGCTCGCCCAGCACCGCCCGCAGTTCCGCCAGCACGATATCGCGGCGGCGCAGGTACACGCTCCGGGACACGCGCAGGTGGCGAGACAGCGCGCCGGAGCGGATAAAGGACGCCAGCGCTAGCTGCTCAACCAGGCTGTTGGAGCGCCCGGTGGTGGTGCGCAACTGGCGCAGCCCGGGCCGCAAGGCGTCGGGCATCACCACGTAGCCGATGCGCAGCGACGCATAGAGGCTCTTGTTGAAACTGCCGCAGTGGATCACGCGATCGCCATTGTCCAGCGCCTTGAGCGCAGGCAGCGGCGCGCGGCTGTAGTTGAACTCGCTGTCGTAGTCGTCCTCCAGGACCCAGGCGCCGTGCGCCTTTGCCCAGTCGAGCAAGGCCAGCCGCCGGCTCACGGACATCGTCAGGCCCAGCGGCGCCTGGTGAGCGGGCGTGACGTACACCAACGCAGCATCCGCATGCTGGCGGATGCCATCCATCGAGATGCCCTCCTCATCGACCGGCACCGGCGAGATGCGCCGCGAGGACAAACCGAAAAGCGGTACCGCCGACAGATAGGCCGGATCCTCCAGCAGCACGCGGCCCTGCTCGCGCAACACCACGCGGGCGGCCAGGTCGATGGCATGCCGGATACCGGTCACGATCATCAGTTGCCCGGCGTCGCAGCGGATGCCGCGGGTCGCTCGCAGGTAGGCGGCGATTTCCCCGCGCAGGGCAAGGTCGCCGCAGGGATCGTCGTCGCCCAGTTGCTGCGCGGACAACGAACGCAACGCCCGGCTGACATGGCTGCGCCATTCGTCAAGCGGGAACAGCGCGGGATCTGCAAGGCGGGCAACGAAAGGCCGGCCCGCAACGACGCGCGATTGCACCGCCCCGCCGCTCGCGGCAATGACGGCCTGTGCCATCGGGAGTGCCTTAGCGTCCTTGACTTCGTGCAGCGAAAACTCCTCCGGCAGCCTGGCGCTCACGCGCGAGCCCGAGCCAACCCGGCTCGAGATATAGCCCTCCAGCCGCAACTGCTCGAACGCCAGTTCGACAATCCCCCGCGACACTGTCCAGCGCGCCGCCAGCGTACGGGTCGACGCAAGCCGCGCGCCGCGTGGCAGGCTGCCGCCAAGGATGGCCTGGCGGATGCTGCGATACACCCACGCTTGCTTGGCTTCGCCTGCATTCCTTGGCAGCACAGCCAGGTCCAGCACTTCGGCGTCCCGCATCTTCGGCATAAATGGCCCAACTAAAATTGATTGATTCGGCACTTTTAATTGTACCAATTTGACGCGATAGTCCCTGCGAACCCACTCACTGAATCGTCATGGAACCCTTCGCCACATTGCATCGACCGATTGGTGTCTTCGATGCCGGCATCGGCAGCTATGCCGCCGTCCGGCGCCTGCAGGAACGCCTCCCGAACCAGGACCTGATCTATCTCGCCGACCGCGCCAGCTTTCCCTACGGCGGCAAAAACAGGCAGGCTTTGCTGGACGCCACCGCACAAGCCGTGCAATGCCTGCAGGGGCTGGGGGCGAGCGCCATCCTGATGGCGTCCAACGCGCCTTCGGTCACCGTGCTGGAGGATTTGCGCCGCACCGCCAGCGTGCCGCTATTTGGCGTGGTGCCGCCGGTTGCCGAGGCCCTGGCGCTGTCGAAGTCCGGGCAAATCGGGGTGCTGGGCGTGCGCTCGATGGTGGAGAGCGCTGAGCTGGGCGCGTATATCACCGCGGCCAGCCGGGGGCGCGGGCAAGCATTTTCGTTTAACGCCTCCGCCCTGGTCGAGCTGGTGGAGTCAGGGGCGTTCCTGGCCGATCCCGCGCGCACCACCGCGCAGGTCGACGCCTTCGTGCGCGCAATTCTCGCCACGCAACCAGAGATTGATGTCTTCACGTTGTCGTCCACGCACCTGCCCTGGCTCGATGCCTACTTCCAGCGGCTGTTTCCCGGCAAGGCCTTCGTCGATCCGGTGCGCGCCTCGGTGGAAGCGCTTGCGCCGCTATCGACAACCGGCGCCGGCCGGGTTGTTTGTGCGGTTACGGAAAACCCGGCGCATACGGTGGCGGATTTTCGGTTGATGTTGGTGGCTATGGGGATTGAGTTGGATGTGGTGGTGGTTGGGGGGAGGTTGTAGGGGTGTTTGCTGGTGGTGTTGGCTTTTGGACCCAAGGGCCATACAGCATCGCCCTGCTGGGTTGGTCGCTGTTTATTTCATCGGCGATGGTTTTTGGACCCAAGAGCCATACGACATCCCCCTGCGGAGTTAGTCGCTGCTTCTTTGATCGGCGATGGCTTTTGCACCCAAGAGCCATACGACATCCCCCTGCGGGGGCTGCCGGTCACTTTTCTTTGACCGGCAAAGAAAACTAACGAAAAGAAAGCCGCCCTGCCGGGGGCAGAGCAATCAGGCTTATGTAGGGCAGTGGTTGCGTCGTACGGCCCGGAGTATTGGCTGGCGGATTCTACCGGCCCAAAGGACATCGCAACTGCATGACCCAATGGTCACGTGGTGCGGCCCCCGACCTCGCTTGCGGTGACCATTCCCACATCTGCCGTTCGCGGTGCGTAGCACCACGATCCTGCCTGCTTTGGTGGTTTCGTGGTTTTGTCTCTGGCGGTGGCCGCCCGGCCATTTGATGCCCTGCCGTACCGGCGCGACCGGTGCCTTGCTACCAACGCCCCTGGTTTCGTGGTGGGCACCGTGGCCCGGTTCGCGGGGGCCGCGCTCGTCCTCCGAGACAAAACCACGAAACCAGCCACACCCGAAACGGCGCAGCACTTCGCCCCGCGAACGGCAGATGGCCGAACGGTGCAACCACCGAGGCCCAAACAGCCTGATTGCTCTGCTCCCGGCAGGGCGGCTTTCTTTTCGTTAGTTTTCTTTGCCGGTCAAAGAAAAGTGACCGGCAGCCCCCGCAGGGGGATGTCGTATGGCCCTTGGGTGCAAAAACCATCGCCGCAAACAAAAGCGGTACCCCCCAAAAAACAGGCACCTAGCCCCATTACAAACCCTTCAAATCCCCCTCTGCAAACACCTCCTCCGCCATATGAAAAGCCGAATTAGCCGCCGGCACGCCGCAATAAATAGCAGTCTGCAAGAGCACTTCCTTGACCTCGTCGCGGCTAACCTTGTTGTTCGCCGCGGCGCGCAAATGCAGCTTGAGTTCATCGCTGCGGTTAAGCGCCACCATCATCGCGATGGTGATCAAGCTGCGTGAATGGCGCGGCAAGCCTTCACGGGTCCAGATCTCGCCCCATGCATAACGCGTGATCAGGTTCTGGAACTCTTCGGTCAGCGGGTTGAGCTTGGCCAGCGAGCGATCCACGTGGGCGCTGCCCAGCACCGCGCGGCGCACGGCCAGGCCAGCCTGGTAGCGCTCGCCATCGTTGGCGGGGCGGCTGGCGGGTTGTTGCGCATCGCCGCCCAGGAAGTCCAGCAATGCCTCGGTGAAGCGCGCGGGCTGCTCGCGGTTGGACAAGTGGGCCGCTTCCAGCTCGAGATAACGCGCGCCCGGGATGGCGTCGGCCAGGGCGCGCCCTTCCGCCGCGGTCGTGGACGGGTCCGCGCTGCCGGCAATCACCAGCACCGGCACGGGAATCGTCTTGACCGCTTCGCGCAGGTCGGCGTCGCGCACCGCGGCGCAGTTGGCGGCATAGCCCCGGGCATCGAGGCCGGTCAGCACCTGGCGCAGGTCGTCCAGTTGATTGCCCGCGGCGCTGACGAAGGCAGGCGTGAACCAGCGCTGCAACGAGCCATCCACCAGCGGCGACATGCCGTCGCGCAGCACGCCTTCGATGCGCGTGTTCCACGCTTCGGGCGTGCCGATCTTGGGCGCGGTGTTGGCCAGCACAATGCGTGTGAAGCGCTGCGGTGCGTTCACGCCCAGCCACATGCCGGTGAGGCCGCCCATCGACAAGCCGCAGAAGGCGGCCTTCTGGATCTGCAAGGCGTCCATCAGGGCGATGACGTCGCTGCCCAGTTCCGCCACGCTGCTCGGGCCCGGGGGCAATGCGGACTGGCCGTGGCCGCGGGTGTCGTAGCGCAGGATGCGGAACTGCTGGCCCAGCGCTTCGGCCTGCGGCGCCCACATCGTGTGGTCAGTGCCCAGCGAGTTGGAGAAGATCAGGACGGGCGCGGATGCCGGGCCTTCCAATGTGTAGAAGAGGCGGTTGCCAGCGTGGGTGATGAAGGGCAAGGTGGTCTCCAGAGAATTCGGTTCGCGGTTCAGTGACGTGTGTTCTTGGTGCGTTCTTGGTGTGCTCTTGGTGCGTTCTTCAAGCGCCTGTGGCTAGGTTCCCGGGCGCTCAATGCTGGCCAGCTTCCTGCCGCCAGGCCGCCAGGACCGCATCGACGAATCCCGCTGCCTGCCCGGCGTAATTGGCCGGATCGCAAACCCGGTCCAGCGCCGCCACATCCATCAACCCCGCATGCGCTGCGTCCTCGGCCAGCGTCGCGCCCAGGGCTTCACGCAATGTCGTGCCTTCGGCCACGGCCCGCCGGCAGGCGCCTTCCACCAGGTGATGCGCGGGCAGCCTGCCAATCTTGCCGCCGAGCTCCAGCATGGCGGCTTCCGCCAGGATCAGCCCGTGCGTCACACCCAGGTTGGCGCGCATGCGCGCGGCATCCACCTGCAATCCTCCCACCACTTCCAGCATCTGCCGCAATGCCCCTGCTGCCAGCGTGACGATTTGCGGCAAGGTGTCCCATTCCGCCTGCCAGCCGCCCAGCGCGCGCTCGTGCTCCTGCACCATGCCGGCCAGCATGGTCGCCACCAGCGGCGGCACGCGCACGGCGGCGGTAAGCACAGCGGCGCAGCCAACCGGGTTGCGCTTGTGCGGCATGGTGCTGGAGCCGCCGCGCCCGGGGCCGGCGGGCTCCGCGACCTCGGCGACTTCCGTTTGCATCATCAGCGACACGTCGCGGGCGATCTTGCCCAGCGTGCCGGTGAGCATGCCGAGCGTGGTGGCTACCTCGACCATGCGGTCCCGGTAGGCATGCCAGGGCGTGGGTGCCACCGCCAGCGAGAGCGCGCGGCCAAGCGCCGTTGCCACTTCGGGCGCCGCGGCGCCCAGGCTAGCCAGCGTGCCGGCGGCGCCGCCGAACTGCAGCGTGGCAGCCTGCGCGCGCGCGGCATCGAGGCGGCGCAGGTCGCGGTGCAGGGCGTCGAGCCAGCCGGCGGCCTTGAGGCCAAAGGTGGTGGGCAGCGCGTGCTGCAGCCAGGTGCGCGCCACCATCGGCGTGTCGCGGTGCTGCGTGGCGAGCGCCGCGCAAGCATGGCCAAGGGCCTTGAGATCGGCGTCGACCGCCTGCAAGGCTTCGCGCAATTGCAGCACCATGCCGGTGTCGATCGCGTCCTGGCTGGTGGCGCCCCAGTGCACGTAGCGCGCGGCATGCGCATCGCGCGCGGCCACGCGGGCGGTGAGTTGCTTGACCAGAGGAATGGCAAGGTTGCCGCCTGCCACGGCAGCGGCGGCCAGCGCGTCGAAGTCGATCTCGCCGGCGCGGCATGTGGCGGCGATCGCCTCGGCGGCGTCCGCGGGGATGACCCCGCAGCTGGCTTCGGCGCGCGCCAGCGCGGCTTCAAAATCGAGCATGCGCTGCACGGTTGCCGTATCGGAGAAAGCGGCCAGCGTGGCGGCGCTGCCGAACATCGGGTCGGTCAGTCGGGATGAAGTCGGCATCGAAACAGGTTCGCATCGGGCATGGAAAAACCCCAGCGCCGGGCCACGATGGGTCCGGCGCCGGGGCTTGGTTCAGCGCGGGCGCGCTGGCAATGGCTGCGCGCAGGATCAGATGTCGAAGAAGACCGTCTCGTCCTGGCCTTGCAGCACTACCTGCCATTGCAGCCTGCCTGCGCCTGCCTGCTGCGCCACCAGCGTGTGGCGGCGCGCGGCGGGCACCTGCGACAACGCCCAGTCGCGTGCGTTGGCCTGCGCTTCGTCCGGGAAGTATAGGCGCGTGGACAAGTGCTTGAGCAGGCCGCGCATGAACAGCGAGACGACGATATGCGGTGCCTGCGGCTGGCCGTCGGGGCCGGGCACGGGGCCTGGCTTGACGGTGACGAAGCGAAAGCTGCCGTCGGGCCCGGTCGGCAGCCGGCCAAAACCGGTGAAGCCAGGCACCAGCGCCGTCTCGGCGCCGTCGCGCGCGTCGTCGGGGTGGCGGTAGCGGCCGGCCGGGTTGGCTTGCCAGATTTCAACCATGCCGTCAGGCACGGGATCGCCCTTGCCGTCGATCACGCGGCCTTCGATCACGATGCGCTCGCCCGTCAGTTCGCTCGCCTCGGCGGTCAGGTCGGCGCGGTCAAGGCCGGACAGGCCGATATGCAGGTAGGGTCCAACGGTCTGGGATGCGGTGGCGTACAACATGGCTTACTCCATCGGCGTGGCATCGCGGCCACGCAGCACGATATCGAAACGGTAGCCGAGCGCGTACTCGGGGACCGTGGTTTCCCAGTCGAAGGTGGACACCAGGCGATCGCGCGCCTTGGCGTCGGGCACGCAATTGAAGATGGGATCGAAGGCGAGCAACGGGTCGCCCGGGAAATACATCTGCGTCACCAGCCGCGTGGCATAAGCGTTGCCGAACAGCGAGAAATGGATATGCTGCGGCCGCCAGGCGTTGTGGTGGTTGCGCCAGGGATAGGCGCCAGGCTTGATGGTCTTGAACTGGTACCGGCCCTGCGCGTCGGTCACCGCGCGGCCTTCGCCGGTGAAATTGGGATCGAGCGGCGCGTCGTGCTGGTCCCGCTTGTGCACATAGCGGCCAGCGGCATTGGCCTGCCAGACCTCGATCAGCGCGTTCGGCACGGGGCGACCGTTTTCATCGAGCACGCGGCCGCTGACCAGGATGCGCTCACCGATGGGTTCGCCGGCGTGGCCGGCGGTGAGGTCGCTGTCGCCATTGCGCACGAACTCGGCGCCGAACAGCGGGCCGGTGACCTCGGACAGGGTCTGGTTCAGCGCCACCAGCGGCTCGTTGGGCGAGCGCAGTGCTGTGGAACCGTAGGGGTCAAAGCGGTATTCCGGCTGGGTGTCCCAGTAGTGGCGGCGATATTGCGCCAGCCCTGGCGGCAGCTTGATGGGCGAGTCGGCCATGATACGTGTCTCCGTGGGGTGGAATTTTCATTACTTTATTTGCAGCTACAGCGCATGTATATTGAGTTTTTAGACTATTTGCATAACTTTTAGATATGCAGCCAACCTTCCGCAACCGTGTCCGCCTGCGCCACCTGCATTGCTTCGTGGCCGTGGCGCAAACCCAGCACCTGGGCCAGGCCGGGGAGCAGCTGGGCCTCAGCCAACCCGCCGTATCGAAGACCCTGACCGAGCTGGAAGCGCTGCTTGGCGCACGTTTGCTAGCCCGCGGCCGGGCGGGCACCGACCTGACCGAGCTGGGCCAGCGATTCTTGCGCCACGCCCTGCGCGTGCTGGAGGACCTGGACGAAGCCGCAGTAAGCGTGACCGGTGCGCACGCCGCGGGCCTTGAGCACATCCGCGTCGGCGCCCTGCCCAGCGTCGTGCCCGACCTGCTTCAGGAAGCCGTGCTGGCCTTTCGCCGCACGCATCCGGACGTGGGCCTGGCGGTGCAGACGGGCATGAACCGCACGCTGATCGACTGGCTGAAAGCCGACGTGCTCGATATCGCCATCGGCCGCATGGACAATCCCACGGTGATGGAGGGGCTCTGGTTTGAAATGCTGGACGCGGAGCCGCTGCTGCTCGCCGTGCGCAAGGGCCACGCGCTGGCGAAAGCCCCCCCTTCCATGGCGGAGCTCATGGCTTGCCAGTTGGTGGTGCCCGCGCAAGGCTCGGCGCCACGGCACAGCGCCGAGAGCCTGCTGGCCCGGCACGGCTTCATGCTGCCGCCGGGCGTGCTGGAAACCTCGGACGCTTACCTGGGCCAGCTGGTCACCCTGAAATCCGACGCCATCTGGCTGGCGCCGCGCTGTGCCATGCGCCAGGCGCTGGAAAGCGGCGAGCTGGTACTGCTGCCCATCTCCGGCCAGGGCAGCGAGGAACCGGTCGGGCTGTTGCGCCAGGGCGGCCGCGAGCTCGGCGCTGCCGCCGAAGCCTTTGTGCAGGACCTGCGCGAGCGCGCCGCGGCACGCTCGCACGGGCTGGCTGGCAAACCCAGGGCATAGCCGGCGGCTACATCTCCGTCGCATCCTCGATGCGCTTGCCGGCCAAACGGGCCACGTCAGGGGACAGTTGCAGGAAGATCCACGCAGAGGCCGAGGTAATCAGCCCCACGCAGATAAACGTGGCGTGGAACGCCGGCAGCGCGCTGGTGGCGCCGTGCCGGTCGAAGGTGCCCTGGAAGGTCGCCAGCAACGCGCCGGCCGAGGTCACCGCCAGGCTCATCGACAGCATCTGCACCATCGACAGCAGGCTGTTGCCGCCGCTAGCCCCGGCCGTGCCAAGATCCTTCAGCGTGACCGTGTTCATGGCGGTGAACTGGATCGAATTGACCGTCCCGAAGATCGCCAGCTGCACCAACACCAGCGCCAGCGGCTGGGTGGGAGAGATCAGCGCGAACGACGCCATCGCCAGCCCCACCAGGAAGGTATTGGTGACCAGCACCTTGCGATAGCCATGACGCTCGATCAGACTCGTGGCAAGCCGCTTGGACGCCATGCCCGCCGCCGTGATCGGCAGCATCATCATGCCCGCCTGGAACGGCGAGTAACCCAGGCTGACCTGCAGCGTCAGCGGGATCAGGAACGGCATGGCGCCGTTGCCGATGCGCGCAAACAGGTTGCCCAGCAGCCCCACGCTGAAGGTATGGATGCGAAACAGCCGCAGCGCAAACAGCGGGCGCCGCCGCCGCGCGGCATGCAGGACATAGGCCGTGAGCGAGGCCATGCTGGCAATCAGCAGCATCAGCACGGTGGCATGCTCGAAGCCAAGCTCCGCCAGGCCATCCAGAGAAAATGAAATCGTCAGCATCGAGATCGCGAGCAACAGGTAGCCGCTCAAATCGAACGGCGCCACCCCATGCAGGCGCGCGTTGGGCATGTAGCGCATGGTGGCCAGCCCCCCCAGCAGGCCCACCGGCACATTGATCAGGAAGATCCAGTGCCAGGAGAAGGTCTGGGTCAGCCAGCCCCCCAGCGTCGGCCCGATCAGCGGTCCCACCATGCCCGGAATCGCCACAAAGCTGAGCGCCTGCAGGTACTGGTCCCGCGGGAACGTGCGCAGCACCGCCAGCCGCCCCACCGGCAGCAACATCGCGCCACCCACGCCCTGCACCACCCGCGAGACCACCAGCCAGGTCAGGCTATTGGAATAGGCGCATGCCAGCGAGCCAACGACAAACAGCACGATGGCTGTCTGGAAGATGGTGCGGGTACCAAACCGGTCCGCCAGCCAGCCCGACGCCGGAATGATCACCGCCATGGTCAGCGAGTAGGCGATGATCACCGACTGCATCCGCAGCGGGCTCTCCCCCAGGTTCCTGGCCATCGAAGGCAAGGCCGTATTGACGATCGTGGAATCCAGCGTCTGCATGAAGAAACCGATGGCGACCACCCACAGCATGATCCTGCGGGTGCGGTCGTCGGTGGCGGCGGCGGTGGTGGGAAGAGGCGTGTCTTGCATCGGGATGGGCTGCCCCCGGAACGCAGGTGCGCCGGGAAGATCCGCTGGGTCGCGTACCGTAGCAGTGTAGCGGAGCTTGATGGTGGCGCGCGCGAATTCCTGGACAGCGCCACTCCAGCCACAGGCCTGGCCAGGCCGCCATCCGCTGGCTGAAGTCAGCCTGGCTCGCCTGCCAGAAGCGGCACCCGGCGACCTCGGGACATTCAGCGCTTCATGCCATTCCACTGAGGCTGGATTGAATCGGCGCTTCGGAAATTTCCCGCTTCATTTTCGTACCTGTCCGATTTCAATCCGAATCTCCGCTCGGTATCGTACGTCTGGCCTGGGCCTGGGCCTGGCCCAGCCCCGCTCAAGTATCAACTCGCTTGCATACCCGACTTCTCCCGACACGCAGGATGAACAAGAATATCCATCGCTTGGTTTTCAACGCTGTGCGCGGCATGCTGGTCGCAGTACCGGAACATGCCGCGGGGCGCGGCAAGGGCCGCCAAGGCAACGCCGAACGCAGTGGCCAAGGCTCGGCCTTCGTGCCGGTGCTATGGCTCACCGCGTTGGCAGCCTCGATGATGGGCTTGCCGATGTTGCTGGACCAATCGGTGCACGCGCAATCCTTGCCGATTCAGGTGGACAAGCAAGTGCCTGGGCAGCGTCCGGTGGTGGGGGTGGCGGCCAATGGCGTCCCAGTCGTGAACATTCCCCCGCCCAACCGTAACGGCGGCACTAGCGTCAGTCATTTCATTCAGTACAACGTCGGCCCATCAGGCGTGGTACTGAATAACAGCGGGGCAAACAGCCAGACGCGGATTGCGGGCTGGGTCCAGGGAAACATGATGCTCGGCAACGGCCACGCCGGCAACATCGTGGTCCAGGTCACCCAGCCGAATCCCTCCCGATTGCTTGGCGCACAAGAAATCGCCGGGAACCGCGCCAATCTGATCCTGGCCAATCCGGCGGGGTTGCATTGCTCGGGCTGCGGGGCGATCAACGCGGACCGCTTCACGCTTTCTACCGGACGTCCGGTGTTCGGCGCCGATGGCAGCCTGGCCGGCTTCGACGTGCGGGGCGGCAGCATCGGCATCGGCGGACAAGGCCTGTCCAGCCCGCAGGCGCAGGTCGATCTGCTGGCGCGCTCGATCCACGTCAATGCGCAGCTGTGGGCCAGGCACCTGAATGTGGTCGCGGGTGCCAACCAGGTCGGCTACCAGACCCTGAATGCTACCGCGCAGGCGGGCAACGGCCCTGCCCCGCAGTTCGCGCTCGACGCCTCGGCGCTGAGCTCCATGTATAGCGGGGCGGTCAAATTGATCGGCACGGAACGCGGTGTCGGCTTTCATCTCGGCGGCGGCGTCACCGCCCGCTCGGGCGACATCGTGGTGGACAACAACGGCGACGTGCGTATCGTGCCAGGTGGCCGCCTGCAAGCCGAGGGCAGCGCCTCCGTCACCGGCGCCAACATCAGCAACGCGGGCACCATCACCACGCGCGGCGGCATTGCCGCGGCCACGCCGGGACAACTGAGCAACAGCGGCACCCTGGCCGCCGGCACCGATCTGCTGGCTCAGGCCGACCGCATCGCCAACAGCGGCACCATTGGCGCGGGCGTCGATGCCAATGCCAACGTGACCGGCGCGGGTACGGCCCATCTCGCCGCGCGCACGGCCATCCAATCCCTTGGCACCATCGTGTCCGGCGCCAACACCAGGCTGTCGGCCCCCACGCTGGACCTGTCGAACGGCAAAGTCGTTGCGCACGACACCGCCTATCTGTCGGCGGCGGGTGACATCAACCACCAGAACGCACGGCTGGAAGCCAATGCCGTACAGCTCAACGCTGGCGGCACGGTGGACAATCGCGGCGGCGCCATCGCCGGGGGCGTCCATGGCGGAGCCGTCCAGGGCGCGAACATCCTGAACCAGGATGGCGCCATCACCAGTAGCGGCACACTCGGCGTGAGCGCGGCGCAGGCCGTGGACAACACGGGCGGCACCATCGCCGGGACCAGTGCCACCACTGTCGCGGCCGCCGGCACCGTCAATCGCGGCGGCGTCATCGGGTCGGTACAAGACAAACTACAGGTGACCGGAGCGCTGGACAACACCAGCGGCAAGGCGCTCGCCACCACCGATATCACCCTGACGGGCGGCCCCATCATCAACGGCCATGGYCAGATCTCGGCCGGGCAAACGCTGACGGCAGACACCGGCGGGCAGGCGCTGGTGAATACCCTGGGCGTGATCGCGGCGGGCAACATCCAGGCCAGCGCCGGCGCCGGCGCCTTTGACAACCGGGACGGCATCGTGTCAGGACAAGAGGCGCTCACCGTTACCGGCACGGCACTGGACAACACCGGCGGCAAGATGGTGGCAGGCGGCCCGCTGGCCATGTCCGGCGACAGCCTCAGCAACACTGGCGGCCAGGTCGCGTCGAACAGCGATGTCAAGGTGCGCATCGCGGCTACCCTCGACAACACGGCAGGCTTCATCCGTGCCGGTGGCACCCTGGACGCGCAGGCGGGCACCATCCTCAACCGCGACACCCTCTCCGGCACCGACGCAGCCCCGAAGGGCATGGAGGGCGCCAACGTCAGGCTGGCTGCCCATGCCATCGACAATGCCCAGGGCGCGCTGCGCGCCGATGCCTCGCTTGCCGCCAATGCCGCGACGCTCGGCAACACCCGTGGCGAAATCACCGCCGGAGGCACGGCGCAGCTCAATGTGGAGGCCATCACCAACACCGATGGCCTGCTGGCCGCCAACCAGGCGCTGGGCATCAAGGGCAACAGCCTCACCGGGGATGGCTCGCTGCAATCCCATGCGGGCGACGTCACCGCGATCCTGCAAACCGATTTCCGCAACACCGGCACAGTGACCGCGGCGCGGGATCTCAACATCCTGATCGAGGATGCCCAGGGCAATGCTGTCGGCGATATCACCAATGATGGCAAGCTGGAGGCAGGCCGCGACGCCGATGTCCACGGGCGCAACGTCACTAACTCGGGCGAGATGTCCGGCCGGGTCTCCAACACCGTCCGCGCCGGTCAGGCGATGCTCAACAAAGGCCTCATCGACGGCGGCGCCGTGCGCATCCTGGCCGGCACCACCGTCACCAACATCGACCGCATCTTTGGCGACTCGGTGGCCATCGGCGCCGGCCAGCATATCCTGAACGACATCAACCCCGCCACCAGCCAGGGGGCCGTGATCGCTTCGCGCAGCGGCGGCATCGAGCTGGGCGCCCCGGAGATCGTCAACCGCGAGCACGCGCTGGTCTACTCGTCGCAAGACCTGAACGTGGGCCGCGCGCTGGATGCCAGCGGCAAGGCAACCGGCCAGGCCGATGCGCTCACCAACGCCTCGGCCACCATCGACGTGGCGGGCGGCGCCAACTTCAATGTTGCCGCCCTTGCCAACCGCAACGACCACTTCCGCACCGAACGCACCGATACCGGAACAGTGCATGCGTTCTACTATCGGCTAGATGGCAGCGCCGAGAAAATCGACCCAAGCACTGCGATGCTCGTGCTGCCAACGGCATCGGGTGCCATATTTGGCCACATCGCCAGTCACGGCGATGACCTGGCCTACCTCGGCGACGACGACTACAAGCGCCTGCTCCTGCCTTCGGCCCAGTACCCCTTCAGCGTGTTTGGCCCCCCGTTCGACTGGGCCCGCCAGGCCGATGGCACGCCGGGACAGAACGACAGCCGCTCCTCCGGTCCAAACTGGCCCGTGGGCCTGGCGATGCTGCCGTTCGCGCCGGACGCGCATGGCAGCCTGGAAGCCGATCATTTTGTCTACAAGGCTGACGACCCGATCTGGGACAAATTCGGGATGGCCCGGCCCGGCGCGCTGCCTCCCGTACCCTCCCCCTGCCTGGATGGATCGCCAGTGGCCTGCCATACGCAATACCGGGCTGATCTGGTTGCCTACCATGCCGCAAAGGCTGCCAGCAAACCGCTTTACGAAGCCCTGAATGGCAAGATCCAGGCATTCAACAGCGACTATCAGGGGCGGCTGGTGAAGTCCTGGACTATCGAACGGCGTGACACCCGCGTGCAGGACGAGGTTGTCGCCCACACCGATCCCGCCCGCATCCTGGTGGGCCGCAACGCCAACTTCACTGGCGCGGTCACCAACGACAAAAGCCAGATTCTCGTTGGCGGCACGCTTGCTGCCGGTGACGGCAGCGGCGGAGTCAACAACCTTGCGTACGATGCGACACGCATGGAGGACACGACCGGCACCAGCCAATACACCCGCCCATGCAAGCGCGGCCGTTGCTACGACAACATGGGCGTGCCAGCGGTACATCTGGAAATTCCGAACCAGCTCGCCAAGGGTGAAGCGCTGGAATACCAGGTTGTGAACGGCACTGGCACGATCGTGGCGGACAAGGCCGGCACCGGCCCGATCGCCGCCGCGCCGACGCTCACGCAGATCTCGCTCGGCACGGGGGCCGGAGGCCGCCTGGGCGGCGACGTCATCCGGGCCATCTCGCCGTCGCTGGCAATGCCCGACAACGCGCTCTTCAAGATTCACGGCGAGCCGGGCACGCCTTACCTGATCGAGACCGACCCGCGCTTCACCAACCAGCGCCAGTGGCTGTCCAGCGATGTCATGCTCACGCAACTGGGCCAGGACCCCACCCACGTGCTCAAGCGCCTGGGCGACGGCTACTATGAAGCCCGCCTGGTGGCCGATGCCGTGATGCTGGGAACCGGCCAGCGCTTCGTGGGCGACTACACCGACAACGAGGCGCAATACAAGGCGCTGATGCAGTCAGGCGTCGAGTTCGGCAAGCAGTTCCACCTGAACGTGGGCACTGGGCTGACGGCGGACCAGATGCGCGCGCTCACCACCGACATCGTATGGCTGGTCGAGAAGACGGTCACCCTGAAGGACGGCACCACCCAGCGCGTGCTGGTGCCCCAGGTCTACCTGAAGGTGCGCGAGGGCGACCTGAAGGGTGACGGCACCCTGATGGCCGCGCGCGATACCGTCATCCAGAGCGATGGCGACGTGAAGAACACGGGCACCATCGCCAGCCGCGGCGTGACGCTGATCGACGCGGCCAATATCCACAACGGCGGCGCGCTGTCGGCGCGCGTCATGGGGCTGAGCGCCAGGCAGGACATCAACAATCTCGCCGGACATATCACGACGGGTCAGCTGGCAGCCACGGCAGGCCGCGACATCAACCTGACCACCACCACCGCCTCCGGAGCCGGCGGCAGCGGCAACCTCGCGGGCAGCCGCGCCGTGATCGCCGGCATCTCCAGCGTGGCGGCTGACAACGCCACCTTCGTGGCCGGGCGCGATATCAACACCAAGGCCGCGAACATCCAGGCCACCGGCAGCGTGGGCATGGCGGCGGGCCGCGATATCCACCTTGGCACGGTCGAGGTCAGCGAATCAGAACGCCTCTACAAAGACGCAAAAAACAATGCAGCGGTATCGCGCAGCGCGGAAATCGGCACGCAGGTCACGGCGGGCAAGGACACGACCCTGAGCGCCGGGCGCGACGTGAACGCCACCGCCGCGTATGTCAGCGCAGACGGCGCACTGGCCGTGGGCGCGGGACGTGACATCAACGTCAAGGCCGGTCAGGCAGCGAGTTCCGTACGCGACGAGCACGCCTACCAGGAAAGCGGCTTCCTGTCGAAGACGTCCACCCATACCATCGATGCCAACAGCCAGACCGAGGCGCTGGGCAGCACCTTCTCCGGCGACACGGTGGCCATGGCGGCAGGACGTGACCTGGCCGTCGCGGGCAGCACCGTGGCGGCCACGCACGACGCGAGCCTCGGCGCAGGGCGCGACCTGACCATCGGCACCACCGAGACCACCTCGTCCGCCTACACCTACAAGGAAGAGAAGAATTCGGGGTTCGGCGCCACCGGCTCCGGCCTTTCGTACGGCAACCGCGCCCAGAAGGACACCACCAACGACAACGGCACGCAGCAGGTGGGGAGCCTGGTAGGCAGCACGGACGGCAGCGTCCGCATGAATGCGGGCAGCACCCTCACGGTCACCGGAAGCGACCTGATCGCCAAGCAGGACATCACCGGCGTGGGCGCGGATGTCAACATCGAAGCCGCGCAGAACCGCCAGCACCACGACGAAACCCACGAGGTCAAGCAAAGCGGCTTCACGCTGGGCGTGTCGGGTGGCGCCATCGGCGCGGCCATCGCCGCCGGGAACAAGGTCAACTCGGCCAGTCAAAGCCAGGACGGCCGCGCGGCCGCGCTGTGGGGGATCGCCGCCGCGCGCGACATTGCCGACACCGGCAGCGCATTGGCGCAGGCCGGCGGCACCCCCCTGGCAGGCGCCGCCGTTACGCTCTCCTGGGGCACCAGCCATAGCAAGCAGACCATGACGCAGGACGCCACCCGCCACAACGGCGCCAACATATCGGCAGGCGGCACAGCGGCCTTCGCCGCGACGGGCGTGGATGCCAACGGCAACCAAACGGCGGGCAACCTCAACATCGCCGGCTCGAACATCGACGCCAACAAGGTGGCGCTGGGAGCCAGGCACGATATCAATATCGTTTCGGCCACCGACACCAACGAGAGCCACAGCACCAACAAGTCCAGCAGCGCCAGCGTCGGCGTATCGTATGGCCTTGGCCCGGACAACGCCGGCTTCGGCGTATCGGCCTCCGCCTCCAAGGCAAAGGGCAACTCGGACAGCCAAGGCGTCTCGCAAGCCAACAGCCACGTGAGCGGCCGGGAGTCCGTCACCCTTGCATCGGGTAACGACGCCAACATCCTCGGCACCACGGTCAGCGGCAGCAAGGTGATCGCAGACGTGGGCGGCAACCTGAACATCGCCAGCCGCCAAGACACCGAGGAAATGCACGCCAAGCAGGAAAGCATGAGCGGCGGCTTCAGCATCAGCCAGGGCGGTGGGTCCGCCAGCTTCTCCGCATCCAAGGGCAAGGCCAATGGCAGCTATGCCAACGTCAGCGAGCAGTCCGGCATCCATGCCGGCAAGGACGGCTTCGATATCACCGTCAAGGGCAATACCGACCTGAAGGGCGCAGTCATCGCCAGCGCGGCAGGCAAGGACAAGAACAACCTGACCACCGGCACGCTCACCTGGAGCGACATCGCCAACCATTCCGACTACAGCGCAACTTCCGCAGGCCTCTCCGCAGGCGGGGCATTTGGCGCACCCAATGGCCAGCGCAACAGCGGCCAGACTTCCGGCAAGAACACCGGCGGCATCAACCCGATGATTCCGCAGCACGAGAGCGGCAGCCAGGACGGCGCCGCACGCAGCGCAATCGCCGACGGCACCATCACCATCAAAGACCAGGCCAACCAGAAGCAGGAGCTGGCCAGCCTGAAACGGGACACCGCCGGCACCAACAGCACGGTCGGCAAGAACCCCAATCTGGACCAGGTACTGAACAAACAGTCCGACACGATGGCCGCCGCCCAGGCCGCTGGCGAGGCGGTAGCCAAGACAGTGGGCGACGTCGCCGGCACCAAGGAGAAGCAAGCCCGTGCGAATGCCAAAGCCGCCCACGACGCCGGGAATACCGAACTGGAAAACAAGTACCTTGCCGACGCCAAGAACTGGGAGGAAGGCGGCGACTACCGCGCAGTGCTGCACGCCGCAGGCGGCGCGCTTGTTGCGGGCCTGGGTGGCGGCAACGCGCTGGCCGGCGCCGCAGGTGCGGGCGCATCGTCGCTGGCCGCGCCCAAGCTTCAGGCGCTTGGCAATGCGGTATCAGAGAGCGTCGATACCGGTAATGCCGGGTTGAATGAGGCGCTCGGCAACGTGGCGGCCAATATCGCAGCGGGTGGCTTTGGTGCCATCGTGGGTGGCGGATCGGGGGCGGCGACGGCGGCGAATGTGGATCGGTTCAATCGGCAGTTGCATCCGGATGAACAGAAGTGGATCAAGGACAATGCCAAGCGCTTCGCTCAGCAACTCAACGGCGGGCGAGCTCCGTCCGACACCCAGGTCATTGACGCAGAGCAGCGCCTCGCACAACAGGGGTTTCGTCAAGTGCAAAATGGTGCTGGCGGTATTTGGGACCAAGCTGCGAGCGGCTTCTTGAGTCAGGCGCACATGATGCTCCCTGCCGATCCTTCTTGCGCTGCATGCGGAATTAGCTACTCGTTCCATCCGACCGCTGCGCAAAAGGCCAACACTGACATGTATGCCAACTATCTTCCGCAGGACAGGAACAGTAATTTCTACGTGCAGAATGGCCTCACTCAGCCAACTATCGCGGCTGTTGGTGCAGCTAACCAGCGAGCGCAGACGATTAACAATTTGATGGGAGCCGGTACGATCGCGGCACCGGTCGGAGCTGTGCTTGCCATTGGCGGCCCCATTGCGACAACCGTTGGTGGGGCATTGGGATATTCGGTTATCGGCTTCTCTGCAGGCAGCGGTATGGATGCGGCCGGCACGTATGCCCAAAGCGGGACAGTGAGGCCGATGCAATCGCTCTTTGCGGGAACCGTCGCGGCGATTGCTACGCCTATTGCAGCCCCTATGAATCTGGCTGGGAATATGGTCGTGGCCGGAGCAGCGGGAGCGACAACAACACTATTTAATAACAGCTACTATGGAGAGTCGAATAGCCCCTATTATTCCGGCGCAATGTGGGCACTCGGTGGCGCACTGGGATATAACGCCGCGATTGGCGCTGGAAAAATCACTGCAGCGACATTACCAAGAATTCTATATCCGGGCGGCATAAATCCAAACCTTCCAATTCTATTGCAAGGCACTCGAAACATGCTCCCCGGAAATATCACAACCACAACAGGTGCTGCAGTAGGATCGTGGCCAGCATTCGTTCCCGGCAAGGAGTTGAAGTGAAAAACGTTGTTAGGAAAATTAATGGTTTTTTCTCAAATCCTGGGTGGACCGGAATTGCGACTCGATCTCTATTCTCTATAGCAACCATGATATCAATTCATTGGCTAAGAGATTCAGTTTCTTGGATATCAACAAATATACTACATGACAATTTTTCCATAACTGACAGCACACACAATCGCGCCGTTTTTATAATTACCGCACTTGGTACATTATCCTTGATTATTGAGGCAACGTACGGAATAATACTTTTAATAAAGAACAAAAACTCCGCAGACTCATTCCGTCGACATCAACCTAGGATCGCCGACTCCTCTGCTGCCCCTCCACATAATCAAAAACAATGAAAGTAATTAATAAAATATGGATCATATTTCAAGGAATATTTTCGCCGTGGATTATGTTGATTCCACTCGCGATATTTCATCTACTGGGCTTTAACGTCACTACCAAACACTACTATCTTGTGTCCGGTCTATGTCTGGTGTGGACGCTGGTCTTCGCACTTTGGTTCTTATACGCGTGGATAAAAACCAGAAAAATGGAGCGTCAAGATAGCAATAGCAGGCACGGAAATACATAGATGGCCGTCAGCGCGGGACCGCCAATCCCGCCTCACCCTGCTTCTTCATCAACAGGGTGCGCGGGGAAGATGCAGAGGACCTCGCATGGCTCGAGGCTGAGGCCGGCAGCCTGCCCGCCCAATGCGTCGACCGCAAGAGGCTGGACAGCATCCAGGACTATTTCTCCGCGCGTCCGCTCGCCCAAGTGCACATGACCACGCGCGTGGTGGCCGGATAGCTCTCTGGTGTCAAGGCCAAGGGCACGCCCGGCTGGTGGCGCATGGCTTTGCCCATCGGCCCAGGTGACTAGTGAACCAGCGCAACCTTGACCAGGGCACGGGAAACATACGCCGCCTGCAGGAACAGGCCGCCTACCAGCAATGTCTCCCCAAACAGCCGCAGACTATTCCGCACCTAGCCAAATTCAGCTCCGAATCGATTGAATAGGAAATTTCACCCCTCGTTTTCGGATTTGTCCGATTTCAATCTGGGTGAAAACTCGGTATCGTCCGTCTGGCCTTGGCGTAGTCCAGCCTCACTCATGCAGCAGCGCGCTTGCGTGATGAAGGCATTGGCAACGAGGCCAGCGGCGCTGGCGCCAACAATGCCATCTGAAATCTGGAGTGGAGAAAATGATCTGGTTTATTTTTTCACACCGGCATCGCCTTTCGATGCCGCGAAAATCTGGTCTATTTATTCTCGCTCGCAGAGCCTCAATGAGTGATGTTCTCCGTGCACTCGATTGCACCCCTCATGAACATATAGCAATTTAATCCGACCAGATCATCAGCCTCCGCGTCGAATTGCCTGACATGTAAGCCGCGACAACCTATGCCGATGAACTTCCGCAACGCGCGCCGCAAGGCGCGTGGCGTCTCCCCTTTTGCCCCGCTCATCCTGACGCTGCCCACACTCGCGGTTGCCCAGGCCCTGCCCGTCTTCCGGCCCGCTTTCCCGCCTGTCACCCCGAACGCCGCCATCGAGCGCCGCCAGGAACAACAGCAGGAGGCTGCGCGCGAGCGTGCCTTGGCCCGTCCCGATGTGCTGACGACCTCCCCCGCCAACGCCGGCATCGCGGGACCGCTGATCCTGCGTGCCGAGTCGCCCTGCTTCCGCATCGGGACGGTGCGCTGGGAGGGTGCCGAGGACTTTGCATGGCTCCAGGCCGAGGCGGGCATCCTGCCCACGCAATGCGTTGGGGGCAAGGGGCTGGAGGCCATCCAGAACTATTTTTCGGCGCGGCTGCTCGCCCAAGGCTACATGACCACGCGCGTGGTGATCCCGGACCAGAATCTCGCCAGCGGCGAATTGCGCCTGCGCGTGGTGGCGGGACGCCTCTCTGGTATCAAGGCCGAGGGCACGCCCGGCTGGTGGCGCATGGCCTTGCCCACCGGCCCCGGCGGGCTGGTCAACCAGCGCGACCTTGACCAAGGCACGGAGAACATGCGCCGCCTGCAGGGGCAGGCCGATGCCGGCATCGACCTGGTGCCCGGCGAGAACCCCGGCGACACGGAACTGATCATCAAGCCGGGCACCGGCAAGCGCTGGCATGTCCTCGTGACGGGCGATAACGCCGGACTGGACAACACCGGGCGCTATCAGATGGGCGGCACGCTGACGGTGGACTCGCCACTGTTCCTCTACGACAGCCTCACCCTCTCCGGCAGCACGAATGCCAATGCCGGCAACAGCGCGGCGGGGACCCGCTCTTCGGCGCTCAGCTACAGCATTCCCTTTGGTTACTGGAACGCTTTCTTCAACGCCAACCAGTCGCGCTACCACCAGACGGTGGCGGGTTTCGACGGCGACATCGTCTACGGCGGGCGCAGCACGCAGATCGAGGCAGGACTTGGCTACGTGCCGTTGCGCAACGCTTCGGGCAAGACGAGCCTGTACGCCAAGGTGTTCCGCAAGACTGCCAGCTCCACCCTGGACGGCATCGACATCGCAGTGCAGCACCGCGACTTCGTGGGCTTCGAGGCCGGCGCCGCGCACCGTCAGTACCTTGGCAACACGGTGCTGGATGTCGGCGCGGCATGGCGCGCGTCGCTGCCCGCGCACTCCAGGTCGCCTGGCTTTGTGCTGGGCGAGCCTGGCTGGGATGGCAAGTCGGAGATCGTGCTGGCGAATGCCGGCCTGATGGTGCCATTCCAGGTCGCCGGGGAGCGCTTGCGCTACCAGGGCAGCATGCGCATGCAGTACGCCCGCACCCGCATCTTGCCGTCCGACTACTTCGTCATCGGCAACCGCTACTCGGTGCGCGGTTTCGATGAACAACTCACCCTTGCCGCCGAGAACGGCATCACCTGGCGCAACGACCTGGCCTGGCACCTCGCCAATACGGGCCAGGAAGCCTTCGTGGGCTTCGATATGGGACATGTCAGCGGCCCATCCGCCGGGTTCCTGATGGGCCAGACGCTGATGGGTGCCGTGATCGGGGCGCGCGGACGCTGGGCCATGGGTGGCTACGCCGCCCTGACCTACGAGGTGACGCTCGGCAGGCCGGTCAGCAAGCCTGAGTTCTTCCGCACGCACGCGCCCAACTTCGCGGCGCAGATCGGCGTTGAGTTTTAGGCCCCGCAGCCCCGGAGGTATCGCGCAGGCGATGCTCGCCCGATGGCGTGAATCGTTTGCATGTTTGAGTAACGAAGAGGAGTAACCCGAATGAACAGACTGACAAGAGGATCGCTGTTTGCCGCGGCTGGGCTGCTCGCCCTGCTTGGCGGCTGCGCGACCGAATCATCGACTGCGTTGCCCGTGCAGAAGGTCGAGAGCGCCAGCCGCCCCTACGTGGGGGTGCGCACGCCGATCGCGGTCGGGAAGTTCGATAACCGTTCGAGCTATATGCGCGGCGTGTTTTTCGGATGGCATCGACCGGCTGGGCGGCCAGGCCAAGACCGTCCTGATCACCCACCTGCAACAGACCAACCGCTTCCATGTTCTCGACCGCGACAACCTGGAAGAGATCAAACGCGAGGCGGGCATCAAGAGTCAGGCGCAACGCCTCAAGGGGGCCGACTACGTGATTACCGGCGACGTGACCGAGTTCGGGCGCAAGGAAGTGGGTGACCAGCAGTTCTTCGGCATTCTCGGTCGCGGCAAGTCGCAGGTGGCCTATGCGAAGGTCGCCCTGAACGTGGTCAATATCGTGACATCGGAAGTGGTGTTCACCAGCCAGGGCGCGGGCGAGTACGCGCTGTCTAGCCGGGAGGTCATGGGTTTTGGCGGCAGCTCCAGCTATGACTCGACCCTCAACGGCAAGGTGCTGGATCTCGCCATGCGCGAGGCCGTGACGAACCTGGTCAACGGCGTCGAGGCCGGCGCCTTGACGCCGGGAAACCCCTGAGCGCCAACATCTAGAGGAAGAGGAGAAACTGTGAAGACATCAATCCGGCCGTGCCGCCTGGCGACACTCGTGCTCACGGCAAGCGCATTGCTGGCGGGCTGCGCCGCGCCAGCCAAGTCCCTGTATCAGTGGGAAAGCTACCAGCCGCAGGTCTACCAGTACTTCAAGGGCGAATCGAAGCAAGCCCAGATTGAAGCACTTGAAACTGATCTGCAGAAGATCATGGCTGCGGGCAATACGCCGCCGCCGGGCTACCACGCCCATCTTGGCATGCTGTACGCCGATGCTGGCAAGGATGACCAGATGGCCCGCGAGTTCCAGACGGAAAAGACCCTGTTTCCAGAGTCGTCCGCCTACGTGGATTTCCTGATGAAGAACATCAAGCAAGGGGGGAGCAAGAAATGAAGGATCTGATCAAACGCGCGCTCGCGTTCCTGGCCGTCGCGGCGCTGGCCTCCGGGTGCGCGGCGCCACCCAAGCATGTCGATTACGCCGCCTTCAAGGAAAGCAAGCCACGCTCGATCCTGGTCCTGCCCCCGCTGAACGAGTCGCCTGACGTCACGGCGACCTACAGCATGCTGTCGCAGGTCAGCTATCCGCTTGCCGAGGCCGGGTACTACGTGCTGCCGGTGGCCCTGGTGGATGAGACGTTCCGCCAGAATGGCCTGACGACGCCAGCTGATATCCACGCTGTCCCGCCGCCGAAGCTCAGAGACATCTTCGGCGCGGATGCTGCCCTCTACATCACGGTGACGGACTATGGGACGAAGTACCAGGTGGTCAGCAGCGCCACGGTCGTCAGCGCGAAGGCGAAGCTCGTGGATTTGCGCACAGGGGGCACGCTCTGGGCTGGCGACGCGTCGGCATCCAACAGCCAATCGGGCAACGCCGGCGGCGGCCTGGTTGGGATGCTCGTGGCTGCAGCGGTCGCGCAGGTGATCAACAGCGTGTCGGATGCGAGCTATTCGGTAGCGGGAGCTACGAGCCAGAAGCTGCTGTCGGCCGGCAGCCCGGGCGGCATCCTGTATGGTCCGCGCTCTGCCAGGTACGGCGCAGACTGATGCTTCCGCGCGCGGCAACGGCGTAATGTGGCGGGCGGACAGCCCAGCCACCACTCAGATCTCCGCCCGCAGCCCCACAAAAAACCGCCGCCCCGGCGCCGGCTCGAAATACCGGCCATTGCTCTCGTTCACGATCACCGACCCGATGTAATGCCGGTCGGCAATATTATCGATGCGCCCAAAGGCATACCAGCGCATCCGCCCCACGCGGAATTGATAGCCAGCGCGCAGGTTGAAGGTGGCGTAACCCGGCGCATATTGCGTGTTGAGGTCGTCGGCGAACACGCGCCCTTCCACGCGCATTTCCACGCCCAGCGTGAGGTCGGCCAGCGGCTTGTACGTGGCCTCGGCAAACAGGCTGTGGCGAGCGGTGCCGGGCAGACGGTTGCCGGAGGCTACCGTTGCGCCCTGCGCATTGCGAAAGGCGTCGCCAAAGTAGGCGTCGAGCCAGGTGTAGGCCAGGCCGGTGCCGTAGCGCTCGCCGGGGCCGTAGGTGCCGCGCCATCCCAGCTCCAGACCGCGCCGGTGCACGCCGTTGACGTTCTGGTAGACGGATCGGCCGTTGTCGTTGGACAGCGGCACGATCTCGTTGTGGCTGCCTGCATCGAACACCGCGGCTTCCAGCCGTTGCCCTTTGCCTTGCCATTTGACGCCGATCTCGCCCTGGCGGCTGGTGGAGGGCTGCAGCCCGAGGTTGGTGCCGATGCCACCGCGGCCGTAGGCGACTTCGGTCAGTGTTGGGGTTTCGAAGCCGCGGCCAAGGTTGGCGTACACATTGAGCGAGTCCACCGCCTGCCAGACCACGCCGAGCACCGGGCTGACGTTGTTGTAGGTGGCGGTGCCACTGTCGTCGGGGCTGGCGGCGGTGATGTAATGATCGTCGATGCGCAGCTTGACCTGGCTGGCGCGCACGCCGCCGACCAGCCGCCAGGAGGGATTCCAGGTCCAGTCGAACTGGGCGAAGGCGCCCAGGCTGCCGGCCTTGTCGGTTTCGTCGCGGCGCAGCGCGCCCTGCAAGCCGTTCTGGTTCACGAAGCCGGTGCGCGCGTCGCGCATGCCGTCGGCGTCCACGCCGGCGCTCCATAGCAAAGGCAGTCCGGCTACCGTGGTGTTGTGGTGCCATGACATCGCACCGCCGCCGTAGGATCGGTCGATATCCACGATGCCGCCCGCCGACGAGGGCGCGATGCCGCTGAATCCCAGGTACTGGGTGAGCTCGCGGGTGCCGCCGTAGAGGCGGAACTCAAGGTTGTCCTGCTCGCTTAGCCGTTGCTCCACCAGCACGCCGCCCTGGTTCTGCCGCACGGTCTTGCGGGTATTGAACTGCGTGGCCAGCGACACGGCCTGGCGCGGGTTGGCGTCGGCCTGGGCGCGCGTGAGGCCGAGCGGGTCCTGCGCCTGGGGCTGGTCGAAGGCGTTGAACAACAGCGTGACGCGGGTGCCGGTGACCGGCTCTGCCACCACCTTGGCGTTGAGCTGGCGGCGCCGGGCCGCGCTGTGGTCGCGGTAGCCGTCGGTCTCGAATGTCCATGCATCCAGCACGCCGCCGATCTTGTCGTTGCCGCCGCCCACCGTCACGCCGGCCATCCATTGCCCGTCGGAACCAAATCCGGTGGTGGCGCGCGCCATCGGCGCCTTGGGCGGATCGGGCGTGAAAATCTGCACGACACCGCCCGACGCATTGCCGTAGAGCTGGGCGAAGGGGCCGCGCAACACTTCAATGCGGCTGGCGTTGGTGAGATCGGCGGTGGAGGCCTGGCCCTGCCCGTCCGGCATGGTGGCGGGAATGCCGTCCACGAACAGCCGCACGCCGCGCACGCCGAAGGTGGAGCGGCTGCCAAAGCCGCGCACCGCTAGCTGCAAGTCTTGCGCGTAATTCTGCCGCTCGCGCGCGGCCACGCCGGGCACGAGCGGCAACAGCTCGGACAGGTTGACCAACGGGCTGGCCGCGCTCAGCGAATCGACCGGAACGCTGTCGATCGCGGCCGGCGCGTCAAAGCGCGTCTGCTCGGCGCGGCTGACGCTCACCACCACGTCTGGCAGCATTTCCTCGGCAAAAGCCGCGCCGGGCGCGACGGCAAGCATCGCCGCCGCCAGGCAGCGCAGGCGGTGCGAAGCCTCCGCGCAAGCCCGTTTCCTGCTTCGCCCACCGCCCTTGTTGCCTGCCATATCCCTGCCTTGAGTTTGTTGATGGCTTCCTTTGCTGCTGTGCAGGCGGCCTGCCCGGTCGCTACTTGGCCATTGCCTGGGCCTTGGGCCGGATGGCGTCCGCGGTGCCCTGGATAAACGCCTTGATCTTCTCGACATCGTCCGCGCTCAGCTTGCCGGTGAAGTCTGGCATGCCGCGCGCCATGGCGGGTCCCTTGAAGATGAACTTGTCGAGATTTTGAATATAGGCGGTATTCATATAGCCGAGGTTGGGGATATTGCCGCCGCGATCCACGCCGGGCACGCCGTGGCAGAGCACGCAGTTGCTGACGTAGAGCGCCGTGCCCGCCGCGACGTTGGCCGGGTCGTACTTCACGCCCGACAGCAATTCACCCGCGCGGTACTGCACGAACGCGGGCATCGGCGCCTTGCCGCCAACCGCGAAGGTGTAGACGGTGCCCGGCCCCTGCCGCTCGGTGGCGCGCTGGGCCTGCCCGTAGACGCCACCCCAGCCGACGGCGACGGACACGTACTGCTTGCCGTCCACCAGATAGCTCACGGGCGCCGCGATCACGCCGGTGCCCGTGGGCGACTCCCACAGCTTCGCGCCGGTGGCGGCGTTGTAGGCGATGAAGCGGCCATCGGCCGTGCCCTGGAACACGAGGTTGCCGGCGGTGGTGAGCGTGCCGCCGTTCCACGGCGAGACCTGCTCCTGCGTCCAGACGGCCTTTTGCTGCACCGGGTCCCAGGCGATCAGGCGCCCGAAGGGCTGGCTGGTGGGCGGTTCGGCATTGAGGAACTTCGCCGTGTTCCATCCCACGTTGCCGTGCGGCTGGCCGGGCTGCTTGCCATTGAACGTCCAGTTCTTGTCGTCCATCAGGTTGAGCGGCACATGCTGCGCGGGCAGGTAGACCAGGCCGGTCTGCGGGTTGAACGACATCGGATGCCAGTTGTGCGCGCCGTAAGGCCCGGGGATGGCGTCATAGGGCTTGTCGGTGGCGCGTGCCGCCGGCAGCTCGATCGGGCGTCCGTTCTGGTCATAGCCGCTGGCCCAGTTCACATCGACGAAGTTCTTGGCCGAGATGAACTGGCCATTGGTGCGGTCGATGACGAAGAAGAAGCCATTCTTGGGCGCGTGCAGGATGACCTTGCGTGCCTTGCCGCCAATGTTCAGGTCGGCCAGGATCATGGGCTGGGTGGAGGTGTAGTCCCAGTTGTCGCCGGGCGTCTCCTGGTAATGCCAGACGTATTTGCCGGTATCCGGATCCAGCGCGACGATGGAAGCCAGGTAAAGGTTGTCGCCGCCGGCCGGGCTGCGCTTGCTGCGCGACCAGGGCGAGCCGTTGCCGGTGCCCACGTACATCAGGTTGAGCTCGGGGTCGAAGGCCAGCGTGTCCCACGCAGTGCCGCCGCCTCCGGCTTCCCAGTACTTGCCGGCCGGGTCCCAGGTCTTGGCCGCCTTGGCCATCGACTCGTCCTCGAACGGCTTGCTGGGGTCGCCGGGCACGGTGAACCAGCGCCATTTCTGCTCGCCGGTGCCGGCATCGTAGGCGGTGATATAGCCGCGCACGCCGTACTCSGCGCCGCCGTTGCCGATGATGACCTTGCCCTTGAACACSCGCGGCGCGCCGGTGATGGTGTACGAGTGGGTGCGGTCGATGATGGTGTCCTTCTCCCACAGCTTGCGGCCGGTGCCGGCATCGAGCGCGATCAAGCGGCCATCATAGGAGGCGACAAAGACCTTGCCCTGGTACAGCGCCACGCCGCGGTTGACCACGTCGCAGCAGCCCTTGTAGCCGATCGACTTGTCGACCTTCGGGTCGAAGGTCCAGATGCGCTTGCCGCTGCGGGTGTCGATGGCATGCACCACGCTCCACGACGCGCTGACGTACATGATGCCGTTGACCACCAGCGGCGTGGCTTCCACCCCGCGCGTGGATTCGAGATCGTAGGACCAGGCCAGCCCGAGGTCCTTCACATTGTCGGCATTGATCTGCGAGAGCCGACTGAAGCGGGTTTCCGCGTAGTCCAGGCCGTAGCTGGGCCAGTCGGGTGTCTTGGCGGCGTTGCCTTCAATGAAGGCGCCGTCGACGCTTCGGGTGACGGTACGGATGTGATCGGCGCTGGCCACCTTGGCCGGCGGCCTGGCCTGCGCCGCCGCCAGCGAGAACGCCGCCAGCCCCGCTACCAGCACTGCCACCTTGCGCGACAGGCCTGCTTGATTGCCAGCGCGCTGCGCAACGCGCGGCCAGCAGGAGATAACCCGCTCGGGTTCTTGGCTCATTGTGTCTCCTCTTTTTTTTGCTTCTTCTTCGGGGGGAAGCCAGGCTGGTTCTATGCCAGCGGCTGGCCAATGGCGCGACGGACATCGCCCGTCGCGCCACCGGATTGCAGCAGACCTAAGAATGGCCGCAGGGCTAGGTTTTACACACTCGGGATTACCCGCAGCGCGAACTCCCCCACCACGCGCGGCGATGCCGCTCAGTAAGCCATGCAGACCGACTTGATCTCCGTGTAGGCCTCGATGGCGGAGCGGCCATGCTCGCGCCCGACCCCGGAGGCCTTGTATCCGCCAAAAGGCATGTTGGGGTCCACGATGTTGTGCGTATTGACCCAGACCGTGCCGGCATCCAGGCCATCGACCAGCCGCTGCACCGCGCGCAGGTCGTTGCTCCAGATGCTGGCGCCCAGGCCATACTCGGACCGGTTGGCCTCGGCCAGCACGGCCTCGGGATCGTCGAACGGCATGGCCACCACCACCGGCCCGAAGACTTCCTCGCGCACCAGCGTCAGGTCCTTGCACGCGGCGTTGGCCACCACGGTGGGCCGCACGAAATAGCCGGGGCGGTCCAGCGCAGTGCCACCCGCGACGATGTCCGCGCCTTCGCTGCGCCCGGTGCCGATCAGCCCCATGACCTTGTCGCGGTGACGCGACGACACCAGCGGCCCCATCTGGCTGGCAGGATCGAGCCCGGAGCCCAGCACCGTGGCATTGGCCACCTTGCCCAGCCCCTCGACCACCTGGTCATAGTGGCGGCGCGCCACATACAGGCGCGAGCCGGCCGTGCAGACCTGGCCCTGGTTGAAGAAGATGGCGCCGGCCGCGCCCTGGATGGCATGCGCGGGATCGCAGTCATCCAGCACGATGACCGGGCTCTTGCCGCCGAGCTCCAGCGACACGCGGCGGATATCCTGGCCGCAGCGCGCACCGATCAGGCGCCCGACTTCGGTGGAACCGGTGAAGGTAATCTTGTTGACGCCGGGATGCGCCACCAGCGCCGCGCCGGGCACGCCGTCGCCGGTCACCACGTTCAGCACACCCGGCGGGAAGCCCGCTTCCAGCGCCAGCTCGGCCAGCCGCAGCGCGGTGAGCGGCGTTTCCTCGGCCGGCTTGAGCACCACGGTACAGCCGCAGGCCAGGGCCGGGGCGATCTTCCAGACCGCCATCAGCAAGGGGAAATTCCACGGCACGATGGCGCCCACCACGCCCACCGGCGAGCGCCGGGTCATGGCGCTATAGCGCGTGCCGGGGGGAAACGGTACCGATACGTCCAGCGTGCTGCCTTCGATCTTGGTGGCCCAGCCGGCCATGTAGCGCAGCCATTGCGCGCTGCCGCCCACCTCCAGGCCTTGCGAGAACGCCAGCAGCTTGCCATTGTTGAGCGTTTCAAGCCGGGCCAGTTCGTCGCCGTGCTGCTCGACCAGGTCGGCCAGCTTGAGCAGCAGGCGCTCGCGCTGGGCCGGCATCATGGCGCGCCACGTGCCGCCAGCAAAGGCGCGCCCGGCCGCGGCCACCGCCGCATCGATATCCGCCGCCCCGCCCGCGGGCACGCGCGCGATCTCCTCACCGGTGGCGGGATCAAACACGGCGAAGGTCTCGCCGGACTCGGCCTGGCGCCACTCGCCGTCGATCAGCATGGCATTGCGGATGGCCTGGTTCAGGCCGCTGCGGGCTTCCTTAGGTGCATTCATCTTCGTCTCCGGTTGGTCTTGGCTGGTGCCTTGTCATGGAGATCGAAGTTAACACCACGGCCTGATCATGGCTTGTCTGGCCGTGCACAAAGCTTGTCGATGCGTGCAAAGCGTGGGAAAGGCCCAAGCCAATGGCCCTTGGCACCACAACGCCGCAGTGCGCCCCCGCCCTCTCCCCCGGCCCTCTCCCACAAGTGGGAGAAGGGAGCCAACCAGCGGCAAGATCAACCCATTGTGGTAGCCGTGTTTCCCGCCCGAAGGGGCGGGAAACACCCAAGCGCGACGCGAAGCGAGCCGTCAAGGTTTACCTAGGCCGTATGGGGCGCCTCGGGATTCGGCGAAAAGAGCGGAAAAGAGGGACCCATGTCTGAGTATCGCCTTATCGGCGAAAAGAGCGGAAAAGAGGGACCCATGTCTGAGTATCGCCTTA